>JAIOPT010000159.1 GCA_021413765.1 Betaproteobacteria bacterium | reverse complement strand
TATTTGGAGCATCATTTTGAGCCTAAGCCGAACGATGATTTTAAAATGGAACCCGATTAGGACGCGTCGTTTAGGCGACGCGTATCCGGACTTTCAGTCCGTAATTCAAACCCTCCGGCTTTAGCCGGTGGTTGTTTAGTCCCATCGCCTCCAGAGCCAGCCCCGACGACGCACCTCTCCTCGTGTATCATGTTGGCCACCATGCATATTCCGGAGTGACACCATAAAACGCCACCTGTTCCTCATCGCTGTCGCCTGCCTAATCTTAGGTGCCTTGGCATGGGGACTGGTGCAAAAAATGCGAGGGCCGGCCTTGGTCGGTTACGAAGTGGTAGCGCAGCCGCTGGTGCAGACGGTTGTAGCAACCGGCCGGGTGGTGGCCGTTTCGCGGGCGCAGGTCGGCAGTCCGGTGACTGGCGTGGTGGTCACGCGGCGCGTGCGTGAAGGTGATGCGGTGCAGCCTGGCGACGTGTTGGCGGTGCTGCGTGCCGACGATCTTGAGGCGGCCGTTCGCGAAGCGGAGGCCTCCCTAGCCCAGTTGCAGCAGTCGACGCGTCCGCAAGCCCAAGCCGCACTGCGCGAGGCGGAGGCGAGGTTGGCTCAGGCCAGTCGCGAAGCTCAGCGTCGTCGTTATTTGTTCGAGCGAAAGGCAATCTCCCGCGAAGAAATGGAAAAGGCGATACAGGCCGAGACCATCGCCCGCACCGCCGCCGAGCAAGCGCGGCTGGTCGTCCGTTCGCTAGTGGCCGGCAATTCCAACGAGGCCGCGGCGCGCGCCCGAGTGGCCAGCGCCAAGGCACTGTTGGCCAAGACAACGATCCGCGCTGAAGTCGCCGGAACCGTGCTCACCCGCAATGCCGAGCCGGGCGATCTGGTGCAGCCCGGCCGCGTCCTGTTCGAAATCGCCCGCAACGACGACACCGAAGTGCTGGTACCGCTGGATGAAAAAAACCTCGAAGTGCTCGCGATCGGCCAGGCGGCCATGTGCATCGCCGACGCCTACCCTGCACGGCAATTCCCGGCAAAAGTCAGCTTTATCGCGCCCAGCATCGATCCACAGCGCGGCACGGTGGACATACGACTCACTGTGAAGCCGGTTCCTGATTTTTTGCGCCAGGACATGACCATCTCAGTGAACGTGGAAACGGGTCGCCGAGACAGTGCCATCGTAGTGCCTAACGATGCGCTGGGTGCCAAGAACGGCAACCACGCGGAGCTGTGGCTGGTCTCCGATGGCCGCGCCACGCGGCGCCAGGTGCAGTTGGGCCTGCGTGGGCTGACCCAAACCGAAGTCACGGCCGGTTTGCGGGTCGGCGACTGGATCTTGGCGGATGCGCAGGCCGCGGTTGCACAAGGCGATCGGGTGCGCGTGGTGTCCAGCAACCTGTCTGTCGGTGCTGCGAAGACTGCCACGCGCAAGGAATTGCCCGCCAAGCTAGACTGATGCCGATGTGGATCGAGTGGACCATCGCCACCAAGTTCCTGTATGAAGGCAAGGTGCAGAGTACGCTGATCCTGGTCGGCATCGCCGTGGGCGTCGCGGTAATCGTCTTCCTCACAGCGCTGATCACCGGATTGCAGGACAACATTATCAACCGCACTCTGGGTACCCAGGCCCACATCAAGGTTCAACCTACAGAAGAGCGCAACCGCATCTTGCCGCCCGCCGCAGGAAGTGTGCAGCTGGTGCTGGAGGACAAGCGCGCCCAGCGCCTGCGCTCGATCAACAACTGGCAGCAGGTGCGCGACATGCTCGATACGCTGCCGCAGGTCACGGCCGTATCACCGGTGATCTCGGGGCCGGCGTTCGCACGCCGCGGCGAGGCACTGCAGTCGGTGGCGCTGGTCGGCATCGATGCGCCGCGCTATCAGCGCATCATCCCGATCCAGAACGACATTGTTGCCGGCGTGTTCCGCATCGGTGCCGGCGACGCCGTAATCGGCAAGCAGCTGGCCACCGACCTCGGCCTGCGCGCGGGCGACAAGCTACGGCTGGACGGCGGCCAGAAGCGGGAGAGCGTGGTGAACGTGGCCGGGATCTTCGAACTGGGGGTGCGCGAACTGGACTCGCGCTATGTGTACCTGGAAATGAAGCAAGTGCAGTCGTTGCTCAACCTGCCCGGCGCCGCGACGATCATCGACGTGACGGTGGATGATATTTTCGACGCGCAGACAGTGGCCGCGCGCATCACCCGCCTCACAGGACTGAAGGCAGAAAGCTGGATGGAAACCAACGCCCAGCTGATGAACGCCTTGCGCTCACAAAGCCTTTCCACGCAGATGATCAGTGCGTTCGTAGCATTGAGCGTGGCACTTGGCATCGCCAGCGTGCTGTCGGTGAGCGTGATCCAGCGCACGCGCGAGATCGGCATCCTCCGCGCAATGGGCACCTCACGGCATCAGATGCTGCGAGTGTTCCTGATCCAGGGTGCACTGTTCGGCCTGGCCGGCTCGCTACTGGGTGGCCTGGCGGGTTATGGCCTGGTGGGCGCGTTCAATACCTTCGGGCCAAAACTGTTCTACATCCCGGTGAATCCGTGGCTGCTGGTGGCCGCTGCTGGATTGGCTATGGTCACCGGCATCATTTCGGCAGCCGTGCCTGCACGACGCGCCGCTTCCCTCGACCCGGTGGAGGCAATCCGCCATGTCTGAGCACGACGCCAGCCAAGAGGTACTGCGCATGGAGGGCCTTCGAAAAAGCTACAACGTCGGCAAGCCTACCGAAGTGGAAGTGCTGCACGGGCTGGACCTGCGCCTGCAACGCCGCGACTTCGCCGCGCTCGTGGGCGCCTCGGGCTCTGGCAAGAGTACGCTGCTCAACTTAATCGGCCTGCTGGACAGACCCACAGCGGGCGAACTGTTTCTGCTCGCCGAGCCCACCCGGAGCATGGATGACGCCCGGCGCACGGAGGTGCGTGGCAGCGCGATCGGCTTTGTGTTCCAGTTTCACCATCTGATCCAAGCCTTCACCACGCTGGAGAACGTGCTGATGCCGCTCATGGTAGCAACCGGCAAACCCACGCGCGAACAGATCGACCGCGGCCGCGGTCTACTTGCCCAGGTGGGCCTGGAAGGGCTCGAGCAACGCAAGCCCGACCAGCTTTCCGGTGGCCAGCAGCAGCGCGTGGCCGTGGCTCGCGCCCTTGTCACCCACCCGGCACTGCTGCTGGCCGACGAACCCACCGGCAACCTCGATAGCAAATCCGCTACCGAAGTGTTTCAACTGTTCCGCAATTTCAACCGCGAGTTCGGCTGCGCCGTGCTGCTAGTCACCCACGACTCGCGCATGTCCGAGCAATGCGACCGCACGATCACGCTCGTGGACGGCAACATCGAAAGCGATGTCTGATTTCGGTCCGGAAGACAGTAAAGACAGTATCAACGTTAGTCCAGGCTACGCTTGCTGACAGTATCAATTGATACCTGAAGGCGGAATGACCGCTACTGGTAAGAGGATGTGCATGCAGCAAGCTACGAATGTCCGCAGTGAGTCAAAAACGGCACGTCGCTATTGACAACTGCATCCCAAAAAACGGATGTAAGCATTACCTCCAAAAGTTTACTATCGATAATTAGTTTTATCGTTAGTCAGCTTTTCGGCCATTGCTGCCGGTGGCGTCCAGATGAAACTACGACCGGTAAGCAGCCTTCAGCGGTCATAGGCGCTGAAATCATTCAGAACGGCTGCTTTCTTGAAACGCGACTGCGTGCTTTCGACACACAATGGAACTTAGTCTATTAGAATTGCATTCTTGAAAGCGGCCATTGAAAAATACACTTTGCCGTTTCCAAAGGTTGTTGTGTTCATGGAGTTACCTTTTCCTAAACTGAAACAACAAGGGCATGAGTTTATTCGAGCTCCATCTCTCGAACTTCAAAAGGTTAGAAAACCAGATTATTGATCCCTCAAGGCCGACTACGCTGTTATGTGCAATAATAAATAGAATATTCTGTTCGTGTTGAATCCGCCAAACGTTAAAAGATCTTTTCATCAATTAAGGCCCCATGTTTAAATTTCCAAAAAATTTTACTTCGCTCCAATTCCTAGTCGGGCTGACACTGTTCGCTGCTTCGGCATCTGTACAAGCTTTTCCGCCTGTGCTCTGCATGTCTACTTTCGACTTGAATGCGCATGCCATTACGGTAAATCCCACGAGTAATACGATTTATGTCGCGAACTCGTATGATACGACGGATGCTTGTGGACGCCCTTACCCTGCAAGGGCCCCTGCAGACGTCACAGTTATCGATGGTGCGACCAACAACATGAGAACAGTTAGCCTTGGCTGGTTACGCTCTGACCAGTCATTGCATTTTAATATGATGGCGGTGAATCCGGCGACGAATAAGATTTATATGGTTAACAGCAACACTGTCTTGGTGATTGACGGCGCGACCAACATTGTCAGCACCATAGCGACCGGCATTTATCCTGACACTATGGTGGTCAACCCTGCGACAAACAAGATTTATGTTTCGAATAATATTGACTCTACTATCAGAGTCATCGACGGAGCGACAAATTCCAGTAGCACCGCGACCGCTATGTCAGATATACAGGGTATTCGATTAATGGCGGTGAACTCTGTGACTAACAAGATTTATCTTACAAGTTTGAGCAACGATACCGTCTTGGTGATCGACGGTGCGACTAACACTATTAGCACCGTAGCGACCGGCCTCTATATTGGCGCGATGGCGGTTAACTCGGCGACGAACAAGATTTATGTTTCGAATAATATTGACGCTACCATCAGGGTCATCGACGGAGCGACAAATTCCAGCAGCACCGTGGCTGCGGCGGCAGGTTACTACTCCGCTTTAGCAGTGAATCGGGTGACTAACAAAATTTATGTGTTGAACCCTTCCAATAATACTGTCACGGTCATAGACGGTGAGACCAACACTACCAGTACATTGGCGACCGGAACCACACCTCGTGCAATTGCACTGAATGAGAAAACGAACAAGATTTACGTTGCAAACTATGGCAGCAACAGCGTAACCGTAATCGACGGCGCTACCAACACCTCGGCCACAGTAGCTGTCGGGACGCATCCAAACTCCTTGGCAGTAAACCCGGAGACCGACAAGGTTTATGTTACGAGTGAAGATGATAACGCAGTCACCGTGATCGACAGTAGCAGCGTTGTCGAATTCTACAACACCAATCTCGACAACTACTTCCTTACCGCCAACGCAAGTGAAGCGAGTGCTATCGACGGTGGCAGCGCGGGGCCTGGTTGGATACGTACTGGCAATACGTTCAAATCTGGGGGTAGTACCGCTGTCTGCCGCTTCTATGGAAGTCAATCACCTGGCCCGAATTCACATTTTTATACTCTGCTCGGTGCGGAATGCGATAACCTCAAACAGTTGCAAGCAACCACCCCAGTTACGGAGAAGCGATGGAATTTTGAGAGCCTGGACTTTCTCTCAACCGTACCCATCAACGGCACTTGCGCAAGCGGGTTGCTGCCGGTTTATCGGGCATACAACAACGGATTTGCTCGAGGCGTCGACAGTAATCATCGCATCAGTGCAAGCCAAGCCGCCATACAAGAAGTGATCAATCGAAGCTGGATAAATGAAGGTGTAGTTATGTGTGCACCGAACTGATTGCAATACATTCAGCGCGCAAGATTAAATTATTGGTATTACGCAGAGCCGACAGTGCATGAAGCTCGCAAAATGCTTGTTGGGTTGTTGCGCGACGAATGTCAGCCTCTCCTAGGGAACCTCTAAAAATTGATCACGGGGACTTTTCGGTGACTTGAGGGGTAATTACCTGACAATACAGTGCAAAAAAAGGAACAGGCGGCGCAATTACCGTTAATATAAACAACAAGTTACAAAACTTATACAAACTACGAACCAAGGGGTCGGGCGTTCGAATCGCTCCGGGCACACCCATTCAGAAAAGGCTTATTTCTAAAGGGAAGCAAGCCTTTTTCATTTTTACTCGAGAAGATAAATCTGGGCACTCCAAAGCGGACACTGATGAATAGCGGGAATGTGCCAATAGGCGACTGTCGTTGACAAGACAGGTTCGATATAGCGGTGGCGACTCAATTTTTTGGTGCAATGTCAAACTCGTCGGAATACTGGGTAAATAGGATGCGATTATCATAATTGTGCGACGACTAAAACTACTTATCATCATCTGTCTTGGCATTTTCATGCTTGCTGCAAGTGCGATTGTCGTCGCAGGACTTGATGATCAGATCGCCGATGCAGACCTGATAGTTGTTCTGGGAAATGCTGTTGCGTCAGACGGGACTCCGAGCCCTAGGCTTAAAGCACGGCTCGACGTAGCACTTAAACTATTTCGCCAGCATCGTGCGCCGATAATTTTCGTAAGTGGAGGCACTGGAAAAGAAGGTTTTGACGAAGCTGTCACCATGTCAAACTACCTTCTGAAGAATGGCGTACCGTCTGGCGCTATCGTAAAGGATAGTATGGGAGTGGATACGGCAGCCACGGCCAAGAACGCGGCAAACTTCATGCGCGCCAAAAGCCTGAAGACAGCATTTGTTGCAACCCAATACTTTCACGTACCGCGTACAAGACTGGCGCTTCAGCGCAATGGCATTCAAGTTACTGGTTCAACGCACGCGGACTGCTTCGTAATGAGAGACCTGTATTCCAACGCCAGGGAGGCAATCGCCTATGCCGCATACTATGCGAAGTAGTAAATAGGACACGCTTGGCGTAGAATCGACTTAAATCCAAGCACGAACGACTGGCGGGAGTCGGCCAGTTCCGGTCAGTCGAGAAAAAGACCAATCTTATGCTTTCGCAGAAACTTTTGGCGCGATGACAACTACAACAAGCTGTGCGTCATCTGGTAAAGGTGAAGCGCGATCTCTAAATTGTGGATCATGCACCCTGCTTCCACAATCAACATTTTGAATAGCCATGCACACTAAGACTATCATTTTCATCCTAATGTTGCTGATCATGTCGTCTAACGCCAAAGCGTTCACGCTTGATTCGCATATATGCGCCGATGCGGTGGGGTCTTATCCGTTCAGAGCGCTGGTAGCAGTCGTGCCCTCCGAGCCACTGGAAGGAGAAAAGTTCACTGTTTGCATTGTCGATGCCGTATATCCAAGTGGCGTGACGGCATCCCTTGTTGGCGACCATCTATCAATTGTGGTCCGTGACGACGGGTTCAGTTGGAGCCCAAATCCAATTATTGTAGTGGGCGAAGAGGTTGGACCGTTAGTCGGCGGAAAGTATTTGCTTGACGCTTACATCGATGGGAGCGGCCCAATCAGACCTGTCGCAACCGGCATTCCTTTTACCGTTGCTCCAAAAGTAGTGGAATTTTATAACGCCAGCCTCGACCACTACTTCCTCACCTCTAGTGCAGCTGAAGCATCGGCGATTGACGGCGGCAGCGCGGGGGTGGGATGGATACGTACCGGTAACACGTTTAAGTCTGGCGGGAGCACGGGAGTCTGTCGGTTCTATGGCAGCGTTTCGCCCGGCCCCAACTCGCATTTCTATACGGTCGATGCCAACGAATGCAATTTCCTCAAACAACTGCAGGCCAGCACGCCTGCAACGCGGAAGCGCTGGAATTTCGAGAGCCTTGATTTCTTCTCGACGCCGCCGGTCAATAGTGCTTGTCCGAGCGGGACCGTGCCGGTCTATCGTGCCTACAACAATGGTTATGCGCACGGCGTCGACAGTAGTCACCGCATCACGAGCAGCTTCTCCGCGATCATGGAGGTAGCCGTGCGCGGATGGATTAACGAAGGCGTGGTCATGTGTGCGCCAAATTAATTGGTAACGAGTGGCAGGTTTCGGGATTCTCGAATGGCAGCAACATGTCGATAGTACGCAGACGCGTATCGAGAAAGCAGCCGTTCTGAATGATTCCATCGCCTATGGCTGGTAACCATTCCATACCGGTCGTTCCCCGGTCTAACTGTCACCGACAGCAAAGGCCGAGAAGCAGCCATTCCTTTGGGTATTGGTGATTATCTCAACTGCTCAGGGTAGCCAAAAGCGGCACTTGATAATGGCAACAACAGTACCGAATCCTTAAATAGCAATAACAACGCTTGTCGCTGGTTGGCTTTTCAACAATTTTAATGCCCCATCAAACGTGCTCCTTGCGATCCCTAAATTTGGCCAATGGGAAGAACCGATGCCAATTACTTAAGAAAAATAATCTGCATCAATATCTCGGGCATGGTGCAACATCCGAACAACCAGCAGGCCATCTTTATCTAGCATGTAGAAAATGATATATGACGTGCGTGTTGGAAAACTGCGCAGCCCGTCTGCCAATTCTGGGCGCGCCCTACCTATCTCTGGCTGAGTAGCCAACAGTGCAACTGTTGATTGAATGGAGTCCAAAGATTCATCAGCTGCAACCAGATTTTCTTCCGCTATGTTCAACCATAGCTCCAGCAGATCGGCTTCTGCTGAATTGGTAAAGCGGATGCGAAGCATCAAGCAGCAGTCTTGCGAGTTTTCAGTAACTGGCGACCTTGTTTCTTCAGGTTGGCAAAATCAATTTCCTGTGCTAAATCGTTTTTTGCATCGTTCAAACCCTTAGCAATATCTTGGCGCAGGCTGTCGAGTTTCACTGTTTTGACCTGTTCATAGGCTTCGAATAGCCGCAACGCTTCACGAATGACTTCGCTTGCCGAACCATACATGCCAGACTCAACGCGCAGACGAACACGTGCCTCTAATTCAGGTGGCAAAGATACGTTTATAGACATGGCAATTCTCCCAAATAAATATTGACAGTAGTATGGCATTTTATGCCATACATTGCCATACTCAAAAAGTTGTCGGGCAGGCTGATTCACAACAGAGATTTTCAACAAGTTAAGCCCTTCACCATAATTAGCAGGCCATCCTCATCGGACAAAAACCAGATATTCCCAGCCTGACTTGCCGATGAGCTCCAGCAGCGTACCCCCTAAAAAATTGTTTGATGATATCTGCTTGGCCTACATGGAGTTTTGCTCGAATGGTTAGCGAAATTTAATATGTTGAAAATAATATATTTCCCACTTTAAGCTGTGCTTCATGAATTCTCAAGACCCGCACGACCAGCGCAATGTGCGCGGCAGAAAAAGCCGCAAGCTATTATGATCTCCCGGTTTCTGATAAGGTGAATAAATGAATATTAATTCCCCCAGAAATTATTCCGATAAGCTTGATCCACGCTTGTTGGGTGAGCGTCTAAGGTCGGTGCGAGCGCGTACGGAGGCTCTCTGCGCACCTTTGGAAAAAGAGGATTATTGTATTCAAGGCATGCTTGACGTCAGCCCTCCCAAATGGCATTTGGCTCATACCACATGGTTTTTTGAAACCTTTGTTTTATTGCCTTTCGCGCAAAATTATCAGGTATTTCATCAAGCCTACGGATATCTGTTTAACTCTTATTATGAAACGGTTGGTACTTTCTTTCCCAGGTCTCAACGTGGGCTCCTGTCTCGTCCGACTGTAGCAGAGGTTTATAACTATCGTTGCCACGTAAACGCTGCACTTGATCAAATATTGGAGAATTTTGCCGGACAGAATTGGCAAGAGATTGCTGAACGAATTAGTTTGGGTATTGAGCATGAGATTCAGCATCAAGAGCTTTTACTGATGGATGTGAAATATAATTTTTTCATTAACCCCCTAAAGCCTGCCTATCATAGCCAGCTACCAATTCTATGCCCAGAGCCACCCCCATTGGCCTGGATGGAATACGGTGGCGGTATTGTCGAGATTGGACATGATGGCCAAGGTTTTTCTTTTGATAACGAAAGGCCTCGCCACAAAACTTTTCTCAGAGACTTTCGCTTGGGCACAAGGCTAATCACCAATGCAGAATATTTATCTTTCATCGTCGATAAAAGTTATCTACGGCCCGAACTTTGGCTCTCCGACGGCTGGCGTACTGTCAACGAGCAGGGATGGCAAGCCCCACTGTATTGGACAAAAGAAGGGGATAACTGGTTGTTAACGGGACTGGCGGGCCAGCACCTTATCGACTTGAATGAACCAGTAGCACACCTGAGCTACTATGAAGCCGATGCTTTCGCGCGGTGGTCTGGCAAACGGCTGCCGACCGAGTGCGAATGGGAATACGCCGCCGCCAAGTTGCCGATAGAAGGGAATTTCCTTGATTCCGGGCGCTACCATCCAGATGGCGCTCGATGTTCTGGTCTGACCCAGCTTTACGGTGATCTTTGGGAGTGGACTCAAAGCCCATATCAACCTTATCCGGGCTTTCGCTCTCTGCCCGGCACATTGGGTGAATACAATGGAAAATTCATGTGTAACCAGATGGTGCTGCGTGGTGGGTCATGCGCAACTGCAAAAGATCATATCAGGGCAAGCTATCGAAATTTCTTTCCACCAGGGAGTCGTTGGGTATTCTCAGGTTTACGTTTGGCGGAGGATTTGTAATGCAAACGGAATCCCGAAAAATTCCAGTAGACATTGTCGATAGTGAAGATTTTCGGTTAGATGTTTGCGCCGGTTTGCGCCAGCGGCAGCGTTCAATTCCACCTAAATATTTTTACGATGCACAAGGATCAGCCCTGTTCGATCAGATATGTGAAACTGCTGAATATTATCTGACACGTACTGAAACGACCATTCTGGATGAGCACAGTGCTGAGATGGTGGGCCTCATCGGCCAACCGTGCGCCCTTGTCGAATTTGGTTGTGGCAGTGCCGTGAAGACGCCATTGCTTTTACGTCATTTGGATTCTTCGTCAGTCTGTGTGCTCATTGATATTTGTAAACCGCAGTTAGAGCAAACTGAAGCGCGCTTGGCCGCGCAATTTCCCAACATCAAAATATTAGCCGTGTGTGCGGATTACACTCAGCTTCAAGCCCTGCCTTTGCCCATATCATGTGATTTACGCCCAGTAATTTTCTTTCCCGGTTCTACTATCGGCAATTACACACCTGAAGAAGCGCAACATCTCTTGCGCAAAGCAGCCAAATTAATCGGGCCCAATGGCTCAATGCTGATAGGCGTAGATTGCAAAAAAAATCCGACAGTTCTCAATGCCGCCTATAACGATAAGGCAGGTTTGACCAAGGCTTTTAACCTCAATTTACTTGCACGTATGGAGCGAGAACTTGGGGCCGAGATCGAACCGGATGGATTTACTCATTATGCATATTACAACCCTGCGTTAGGGCGCGTTGAAATGCACTTGGTTAGTCGCTTTGATCAAGTTATCCGTATATCAGGTGAGGAATTCTGGATAGGGGAGGGGGAATCTATGCATACAGAAAATTCCTATAAATATTGGCCTGATGAATTTCAGGATCTAGCGAAGAGCGCGGGCTGGGATATAGAGATGTTTTGGACAGATGCTGATAAATTTTTCAGTATCCACCTGCTTCGAGTTTCATGAATAATTACTGACAGGTATCTCAAAGACACACTAAATTGATAACGCATAAATTATCGTGGCATTTAAATCTGGGTGGTATTTGTTTAGTATAATTAAAAATTTGAGTGCTAAATATGTGGTTCAAGAACCTTCAGATATATCGCATCACCAGCTGGAATGTCTCACCTGCTGAACTTGAAGCAGCACTTTCAAAACACACTCTACATAGTTGTCTCAGCATGGAAATGCAAAGTCGTGGCTGGGTTTCTCCCAAAGCAGAGGACGAGCCTTTTGTGCATACTCTGGGCCAGCAAATGTTAATCGCTCTGGGGGTGGAAAAAAAATTGCTCCCCGTTTCCGTGATCAATCAATTTGCGAAATTGCGTGCTACTGAAATTGAAGAGCAGCAAGGATACAAGCCTGGCCGCAAGCAAATGAAGGAAATAAAGGAGTTCGTCACTAGCGAGCTTCTGCCACGCGCATTCGCACTCCGTCGCAAGACCTATGCATGGATTGATCCAGTTAACGGCTGGTTTGTCATCGATACTTCCAATGCAGCAAAGGCAGATGAGTTGATTGAGTTGCTACATAAATCAATTGAGGGATGTTCGCTTGCACTGGTTAAAACCCGGAAGTCACCCACTTCAGTCATGACCGAATGGCTTGCTGGAAATGATGTACCCGCTTCATTTACCATCGACCGCGACTGTGAACTATGCGGCACGGGCGATGAAAAAGCGACGGTGCGTTATGTACGTCACGCTCTAGATTCAGCGGAAATAGTCAGGCATGTAAAAGAAGGCAAGAAAGCCACCAGGCTGGCCATGACATGGAGAGACAAAATTTCATTTACTTTAAATGAAAACATGCAGCTTAAACGTATTGCTCCACTTGATTTTATCAAGGAACAAATAGATGCCAGTGAAGCAGATGATATATTTGACACCGATTTTGCAATTATGACTGGCGAGCTACCGCATTTATTGGCTGATCTCATGGATACACTTGGCGGGGAAGAACACATCGGATAGTTTGGGTCTATTACTTGAAGTGACACCGTTAGGGCGTCACGAATACGTCGTCGCGGTAGAGAAAAGTTTGGTGCAGAAATGATAGAACATAAAGTTATGATGAAGCTGTCCGAAATAACCACATCCCACGTCTATCGCAGCTTTGCTTGGGCGTTCTTATCCTTGGTATTAGTCATGGTGATCGGAACGTTGGGATATCACATCATTGGTGGACCGCAATATAGCTGGGTAGACTGCTTTTACATGACGTTCATCACCGTTGCCACAATAGGCTTCAATGAAGTGATCGACCTCTCGAATAGCCCAGTGGGGAGATTGTTTACAGTATTTGTTGCAATATTTGGTATTGGCGCGATGACCTATTTGTTATCCGCCTTAACGGCCTTTATCTTGGAAGGTGATATTAACGAGGCATGGCGGAGGAGGAAGATGCAAAGCAAAATTGAAAAACTTAAAGATCATTATATTGTTTGCGGCATACGGCGCGTGGGTATTAACGTGGCGCATGAACTGGAATCAACCAATCGAGCTAGCGTAATTGTTGATCAGGATTTAGAGAGAATTGAGCACTATCTATCTCTGCATCCGGAACAGTTATATTTGCACGGTGATCCCACCGATAATGATGTTCTGCTTGCAGCTGGAGTTGAACGTGCAGTAGGGATATTTGCCGTGGCCGCGGATAACAGTCAGAACTTGGTGATTAGCCTCAGCGCCAAGCAAATCAATCCTAAGTTGCGGGTTGTGGCGCGTTGCCATGACGTGAAAAATTTTGATAAAACACGCCGCGCCGGGGCAGACGAAATTGTATCTCCAGATTTTATCGGCGGAATGCGCATAGTGTCGGCAATGGTTCGCCCGAATGTTGTGTCTTTTCTCGATGACATGATTAAGTCGGATGAGAACTTGCGTATGGAAGAAGTAGTAATTCCATCTGGTTTTTCCAGCGAATTGCTTACTTTGTTCAATCCTGACTTAAGTGATTGTATTTTGCTGGCCATTAAGCAGGGTGGAAAGTGGGCGTTTAATCCAGCCATGCAACACACTGTACATAGCGGCGATATTTTGATGGTGATGACAACTCCGAACGGGCGCAGAAGGCTGGAAGAGTTAATTCAGGGAGTCGCATAGCCGCATTGCACATGTGCTTATGAAGAGATAATGGCTCCCAATCTTTATTTTGGTGGCTTTTATACCGTCATATGGCGAATCCTAGGAACCCGAAAGTGGTGGAGCGGTTCTGGTATACGCATCTTCAAAGCCATTAAGAACGCAGCTTTAACCACCTGCTATAAATATGAGATTTAACATAATATACATTATGCGAAGTATAAAATTGGCCACCAGAAATCAACAGCTAAAATTTACAAAACAACAAAACCTCATATAGTTATTAAACTTCTCTAATTACATAGTTATTTGAACGCCGCGCGAGGCCGGGGATTCTCAACAGTAAGACGAAAAGGTTTATAGGCTAGCCGATTCGTCCCCTCTCTTTCTGGAAGGAGCACTCTAGTAATCAATTCCACTGAATTGACACGGCGATTATTGTCTCCTGTTAATTATCTATCACAAGGTTTAAACCACCGGCTTTAGCCGGTCAGCTTTAGCTGCGACAATATGCCACACGAATGGAGATGTGGTATGGAATACAGATATGGCAGTCATACGGTGTTTCAAATTGAGTACCACTTTGTC
>JAIOPT010000154.1 GCA_021413765.1 Betaproteobacteria bacterium | reverse complement strand
ACAGTGAAATAACAATTTGTGCGGATAAAGGAATCCCTGTTGTATATGCTTACCCAGAATCTCCTTCAACAAAGGCATTTATGGCGGTGGCCGAAAGATGTGCGAAATTCCTGGGCGCTAGTACAGAACAGGATGGGATCGCTCCGGCAGCGGATGTGCCCGCCAGTGTTACAACTCCATCAATAGTGAGTTAAGGATGAATATTCATGCTGTTCGCAGGTGGCACGGTCTTGTTGGTGCTGTCATCGTGTTTTTTTTGGTCTATCTTATGGTTTCAGGATTACCTTTAAATCATGTTGAGATACTTAAATTAGATAAGCGGGAAGTCAGCTATCCTTGGCTCATGCGCTGGTACGGGATTCATGCTGCTGAGCCAACTCAAGGGTATTTACTTGGAAAAAGCTATTTTTCTTGGGAAGACGACAAATGGGTTTTAGACGATAAATTATTGACCAGCAGTGCGGGGCAACCAGTTGGCGCAGTCGAGGTTAGGGGTATTAATTATATTGCGACCGCCACCACCCTTTATTTGTACCAATCTGATGGACAGTTGCTAGATAAGGTGGAAAAACAATCGCTACCGGCTCAACCAATTGTGGCGATTGGCAAAATGGGCAGCAATGTTATGCTGCAAACCCCCTCCGCAGTATTTGCAAGCGTCGATGGTCAGAATTGGGAAAAATCAAACGCTACTGGAGTGACCTTATCTTCTCTGCAAGATCTTCCTGCCGATGTTAAGCGTCGCTCGGCTGAGATTCTTGCACCGGGCATATCGCTACAGCGTATATTGTTGGATGTGCATAGCGGTCGTATATTTGGGCGCTATGCCGTATGGGTGATGGACGTTGCGTCGCTTGTATTGCTTGGGTTGGGTTTAAGCGGATTTTGGCTATATTGGAGGTTAAGGTGACGGGAGTTAAGCAATTTTATGTTTGCTGTTAATTATTAATGGGAAAAGGCTAAGTAGGCACGACAATGTTGGGTTTCATTATATTTAAGATTAGGTAATACAGATTCAACTTTAAAATGCAAATCAGTACATTTGCTCCTTCGTCATAATGTCAGCCTAACTCCATGCTTTTGAGGCTGCGATCTCTCTATTTCTTACTTTAAAGTAAGTTTCCCTTGGTAGATAAAGCGATGGTACTGCGCAATATGGGGCACAAATCAGTACCAGATCATCAGTTGAGATACTTGCCCATCGGTAAATGCACTAAGCATGCGTACATATCCAGACAGTATAGTTACTCGCTACGCTGGATGTTGACTGAAAGGGCTGCTTTAGGCTATTCTAAAAAAATAGTAGGGCTGCTAAGAAACAACCGAAAATTTCATATGGCGTGGCTGGAGTGTTGTCCTATCAGAGAGAGAATTTCCCTGTGTTGTGGCTCTTGGTCGAGTGCCTGCGGGACTGTAAGTCCGTGCGATTGTTTATATTAAGCCACGGAGATATCATGAAAAATGATCAAAAAATTGAAGAGTTGAACCAGTCAGTGGGTATAGAGTGCTGGTCGGCGGAACAAATACAGCAAGCACAAATAGTGGCGGCGAAGGAAGCTGGACTTGAAGAAATAACATTCCGCGATAAATCGGATACTCCTGAAATGGTGGTGCTACCGGCGGGAAGCTATGGCATGGGCGAAGCATTTGAGAAACATAAGGTTACCTTTGCTCGTCCCTTTGCTGTAGGGAAATATCAGGTTACGGTGGAAGAGTGGAAGCGTTTTGTTGAGAGGTTGCGGCCTGAAGATGAGATATTGCCTGGTGTTGGAGCGGGGTATTTGGCGGGCACAGGAACAGTACGTGGGCACAACAAGGTTTTACTCAAAACCCCTACGAAGGCAACTGAATTGCATCACGAAGTTTTAAGTTATGTTAAAGAGACTAACAGCGACTTGCCGGTGACCAATGTCAATTGGTTTGATGCGCAGGATTATGTGCGTTGGCTATCGACTCAGACAGGACATGCCTACCGCTTACTGACTGAGGCTGAATGGGAATATGCATGTCGTGCAGGATCAGTAACTGAATACTATTGGGGTGATGAGATAGGGCATAACAATTGCAATTGTCAAGACAGCGAAAGTGAGTGGAGCTGTAAAAGTGCCTCGCCCGTGGGAAGTTTTAAACCTAACGCTTTTGGCCTGTATGACATGCTGGGAAATGCATGGGAATGGGTAGAGGATCCATGGCATGAAAATTACGAAGGGGCTCCGGATGATGGAACGGCTTGGATGTCCGAAGGCAACCGGCAGTGGCGTGTGTTACGTGGAGGGTGCTGGGATAGCGATCCGCGGGATGCGCGCGCTCCCCTTCGTTTATGGATCGAACCTTCAATCAGGAATTACGGTATTGGCTTCCGTATTGCCAGGACGCTGTAATGAAGTAGTGACTTAGCTATTGAATTTTAATTTCTACGTCTCCTCCACTTTTTGACATTGGATTACACCAAGTAATAATGCAAATATGGAAGCCGTCCGAAGGAACTTAATCTGGGCGGAGATGCTCAATTCTGGTTTATCGTGTCTAGTATATTACCTTGTCTGACAAGGTGATACGGTGATTGCTATTAATATGAGAAATCTGAAAGGGGGATGATTGGGTGATTGATCAGGAAGAGCAAAAACATCAGGAAGTCGGGCACAGTCAGGTAGCCACTTTGCTGCTGGAGACGGATATGGATTGCCATATCATGGTCGATGGCGAGGATCAGGGTATATTGGAAAGAGATCGCCCCCGTAGCTTCGTTTTGTCATTGGGGTACCCTCTTATCCATGCCGCTACGCAAGATGGTCTGGTGGGAAAAGAATGGGTGCAACCGCTGTACCGGGAAGAAGAGGTGGTGCATTCTATTTCTCTGGCGGAAGAACATGCACAGGCACGAAAAAAACTGGAAGAGGAAATGCAGGAGCCTCTGGGTATAGAATGTTTGTCGGCTGAGCAGATACGGCAGGAACAACTGGAGGCAGCGAAAAAGGCGGGACTTGCTCCAGAGTTCCGTGATGGGCCGGATTATCCAGAAATGGTGGTGATACCGGCAGGCAGCTATCGAATGGGCGATGTATCTGATAAACATAAGGTCACTATTACTCGTTCTTTTGCCGTAGGCAAATATCCAGTTACGGTAGAGGAATGGAGAAGATTCGTTGATGCGAAGAGTGTCGTGATCGAGGAACCGATGAGTGTTTATTTTGGCGCACCAGGTGATGGCAGCGAAGTGAAGCCTTACGTTGAGCCGGAAATTCCTCCCCATTGTCCCTCTGATAATGGATGGATAGGTGCCACACTACCAGTCACTAACGTTAGTTGGTTTGACGCACAGGATTATGCGCGTTGGCTTACTGCCCAGACTGGTCAGACCTACCGCTTGCTGACTGAAGCGGAGTGGGAATACGTTTGCCGCGCTGGTTCTGTGACAGAGTATTACTGGGGTGATGAAATAGGTGATAACAATTGCAACTGCCAAGATAGCGGTAGCAAATGGAGTTGTAAACGTGCTTCGCGAGTAGAAAGTTTCGCGCCTAACGTTTTCGGTGTGCATGACATGTCTGGAAATGTGTGGGAATGGGTGGAGGACCATTGGCATAATAATTACGAGGGGGCTCCGGCGGACGAGACAGCATGGACGTATGGCGGTAACCAGCAGGGACGCGTGGTACGTGGTGGTTCTTGGGATTGCAGTCCGAAACTTGCTCGCTCCGCCAGCCGTGCCCGAGCCGTAACGTCAAGCCGATACGACGATTTTGGGTTCCGCATTGCCAGCACATTGGATGAGCCGACCGATTAACTGATGTCCTCCTGTTTCAGATCCTTAACTTACTTTGAGTAACGAACAACGCCTAGGGCAATCTCAATTTAATTTAGATGTGATAACGGATCTTTCGCTTTTGTATCATCTAAGAAGATTGCACTGCTAGCAAAGGCTGATTGGGTTTCAGTCATCAAAGTTAGTAGTATGTGGCGGGAGGTGATTGGGTGACTAATATGGAAGAACAAAAACCGCAGAAAACTGAGCGCAGTCGTGAAGCTATCTTGCTACTTAAGACCGACATGAACTGCCGCCTCATGGTGAATAGCGATAACCATGGCGCACTGCAGAAAAATATCCCACTTAGTATCGTGCTACCCCTCGGTAGTCATCTTATCAACGTCATCACGCAAGATGGCCTGCTGGAAAAGGAATGGACGCAGGATTTAAACCACGAAGAGCAGGTTGTCTACTTGATTCAATTGAAGGAAGAGTATGCCCAGCTACAAGCAAAACGTGAAGAAGAAGTGGGTGAGCCGCTGGGCATAGAATGTTGGTCTGTGGATCAGATACAACAAGAGCAAATGGCGGCGGCAACTGAAGTCGGGCTTGCCAAAATTTTCCGCGATGGGCCGGATGCTCCCGAAATGGTGGTGATACCGGCAGGTAGCTATCGCAGGGGGGAAGAATTTAATAAATACAAGGTTACTGTTACGCGCCCTTTTGCAATAGGTAAATATCCGGTTACGGTAGCGGAATGGAAGTGTTATGTCGAAAAGGGCGAGATATCCTATTCGCCCTCGGATAATGATTGGGAAGGCGATAATTTGCCGGTGACCAATGTTAGTTGGTTTGACGCACAGAATTACGCGCGCTGGCTATCAACCCAGACGGGCAAGACCTATCGCTTGTTGTCTGAAGCGGAATGGGAATACGCTTGCCGTGCCGGGTCAGCGACGGAATATTATTGGGGTAATGAGATAGGGAGTAACAACTGCAACTGTCAAGACAGCGGAAGTGAATGGAGTCGTAAACGTGCCTCGCCAGTGGGTAGCTTTTCTCCTAACGTGTTTGGGCTGCATGACATGCTGGGAAACGTATGGGAATGGTTGGAGGACATATGGCATGATAATTACGAAGGAGCTCCGGCCGATGGGAGTCCGTGGTCGTATGGAGGTAACCAGCTGGGTCGTGTGATGCGCGGCGGTTCTTGGAGCAGCTTTCCGAGGTACGCTCGTTGTGCCCATCGCCATGGGAGTGTGCCGACAATAAGAAATTTTAATTTTGGCCTTCGTCTCGCTAGGACGCTGCCGTAAACGGCAGTTAATTCATTGAGTGGTATTTTCAAAAAATCTAAATTTGCGAACATCTGTGTAGCAGATTCTTGTAAATTGTTCTCGCATCTTGGGTTTAGAGGTGCTCCTGAACCTCTACCATTTCCTCTTTGATTCTTTTAATACGGGATGGCATTAATGAGTAACGAACAACACGAAGATTATCCCAAGAATCCATATGTCGGCGGCGAGTCTCCGGATAATACTGCCGCTGTGCCCAAGCAGGTTGGATTGTTGCTCGAGTCCGACATGGACTGCTATCTCACGGTAAATGGTGACGATCAGGGTCAGCTGGATAAAAACACACCCCGACGTTTTTTTCTGCCTGCAGGTAGCCATCTTATCAATGCCATCACGCTAGATGGATTAGTGGAAAAGGAATGGGTGCAGGCATCTGATAATAATGAGGTCGCCAATCTCATCTATCTGGCGGAGGAACATGCACAGGCCCAGGCAAAGCTTAGGGGGCAGAAGGAAGAGCTGAGTGGACCGCTAGGCATAGAGTGCTGGTCGGTAGAACAAATTCAACTGGAACAAATGGCGGCGGCAACCGAAGTCGGGCTTGCCAAGGCTTTCCGCGATGGGCCGGATGCACCCGAGATGGTGGTGATACCGGCAGGCA
>JAIOPT010000171.1 GCA_021413765.1 Betaproteobacteria bacterium | reverse complement strand
CTACGGCTACAATATTGAAGCAGATACCCCGTTAGGCTCTCCTGCAAAAGAGCTTTGTGTAGCAATGGCATACAAAGATGTTCATCTTAACAATCCCAATAACCCTGAAATTCCAAGTTGGGGAAAAAATATTAAATCTGTAGATGGCTTTGATATCCAGAAAGCCTATAAAAATGGTGGACGTCTGGTGTTTGCTGCACAATCATACCATCTAAACACCGATGACTCAGAACGCTCAGGGAAATACGTTGTGGTTTCTCTTGCTGAGAGAGATGCGGCAGTGATTGCAATCGATGCAACTGGACGAGGTGACGGCCTCCTGAATATGGATGATGCTGGCATCACTAAAAGTATGGCAGATATGATCAACAAAGGTGAGAGAGCCATGTAAGGTGGGCACGTTTTTGCCTCGTAGAGGTTCTCGTACCCGGAGGGTGTGCCCACGCGGGCAGCGTTAATCATACCCCAGCACCGCACTTTCCATCGCAACAGCAAGCCGTAGCCTATGCTACGTGTAGGTTGGCGCTGAGCTTGTGAAGCCCAACATTGCACCACTTACCATAACTATCTACTCCATCGCCCATTTTTCCACCCCAATTCGATACCACCATTCTCCGCTCTAAATAAATGGGTAGAGTAGTGAACAGGCTCTCGTCTGCCTTCCCTCATCAAACCGTGCTTGCGCTATTAATGAATCAAAGAGCAATAAACTTTGGGTCTTTCTTTTTCTTGTTACTGTAGAGCCCACATTCACGCATATTCGCCCTGTTTCGCCAGCGGCTCATGCGTGCGCTTTATCTTCCGGCTCGACGGAAAGCCTCATGCCGACTGATTTCAGCACCGCCAGCAAAGTGTTCAAGGTCGGGTTACCCTTCGGCGATAGTGCACGGTACAGACTTTCGCGCTGGACTCCCGCCGCTTCGGCAACCTTGGCGATGCCACCGCATGATTCGGCAATCTGGCGCAAAGCCAACAGCGCAGCACCTCGACCGTCCGGCTCGTTCATTTCCGACATGGCCTGCTTGAGATATTCGACCGCAAATTCAGGGTCTGAGCGCAAGGCATCGAGCACCCATTCCTCATGCGAGACCGAGGCGGCATGTGTCTTTCGCGTTTTCATGTTGCATTCCTCCGTTGGTAATCTTTCCAGCACTCGACGGCGCGGCTGATGTCCGCCGCCTGGTTACGCTTATCTCCGCCGCACAGCAACAGCACGACAAGACGCGTGTACATCCCCCTACGAAGTTGGACTCTCTTCAGCGCACTTGGTTTGTCATATGTCATCCTTATGCAGAAATCCTGGACAGGCCAAGCAGCGAGGAAATTTTGGCGCGCACTTCATCCAGTTCTTCGGCAGATGCTTTGCCTTTGGGTGTGGCTTTGCGCGCGCGCCAGTCGAGATTTTTGACTTGATCGGACAGTGCCGCGCCGCTGACACCTTCTGCATGAATGATGACTTCGAACGGGTAACCTTTTATTTGCGTGGTCATCGGGCAGCACAGCATCGTGCCGGTTTTGCTATTGTAGGCGGCGGGGCTGAGCACCAGCGCGGGGCGGTGTCCTGCCTGCTCATGCCCGGCCTGAGGCGAGAATTCGAGCCAGACTATATCCCCCGTCTCCGGCACAAAGCGGCGCGCCATTACCAGACTTCCTTGCCGACCGGCACGCCAGTATCAATGGGCTTGTGCTGATTCTTCGCAGTGATGCCGCCCAGCAATTCATCCAGCTTATATTCCTTGCGGCGTACCGGTTCGATAACGATGCGTCCTTGTTCCTCGCGCACTTCAACCGGCTGATCCAGAGTGACATGCGCCGCCGCCATAACGGATGCCGGAATGCGCACCGCCGCGCTGTTGCCCCATTTTTTTATAATGACTTCCATGATGTGTGCACCCCGTGCAAATTGAATGTGGGAAGTTTAGGTGCGCGCACGGCATGTGTCAACATTGTTTATACACAGGGAGTCTCAGGGTAAGACTCGATTTAATTTGATACACTCACCCCAGTCACTGCTATTGCGCTACCACGGCAGCCTCGACCACCACCTTATATAACTGCGCTTCTTGTGCAGTGGCTACTTTAGTGCCAACTGCCACTTGATTACGCTTACCAGGCGCTACACCACCTTTAATTATTAAAGGTGCACTTTGTGACACAGCTTGTCCTGTTTTTGCATCATATTTCACTACATGAACTTGAACTCGACCTACTGGAATAGAGGTGCTATTTTGCACGACAGCATATAAATTACCCGCATTATCCGCCTGCACACCTGCCTGAATATACTTCGACGGGTTGCGCGGTAAATCCAAGTGAACGGCACGTGCTGTTGCTTCTTTGCCAATGTCTGAATTAGAAGCCGAGGCAACTTGATAATGTTGCAGTGCTTCATCTGTTTGACCGCGCTCTTCAGCGATTTGGCCTAACAACGCATGGCCAGGTGCAGTAGGTAGTAGTTCATTGGCACGCTTAAGAAAAGGACCGGCCTCGGTTTTTTTCCCTAAATTGAATAGCGCAATGCCACTTTGAATGTGCGGTTTAAAGTAATCAGGTTGCATTTTGATGGCTTTATCATAAAACGATAAAGCCTCTTCTGGTTTTTTCTGAGTGAAAGCAATGTCACCCAATAGCTCTTGAAAACGTGCTTCACGTGGTTCAGCGGCAATGGCTTGTTTGGCTAATGTGGTGGCTTTCGCTATATCTTTAGCCGCTAGTGCTTTTACGCCTTCGTCATAAGCTTTATAAGCTGCCTGAGTTGATTTCAGTTTGCCTACTTTTTGTGCATAAACCTCTTTGCCCCATTCCCCGCCAGCGCCGATCTTTGCCAATGTGATTTTGTTGTCAGCCACACGTTCAGGTGATGGTGGATGGCTGGCAAATAAACCCTCAATAAAATTACTTTGACGTCCTGCACTTAATTTGACGAAAGTTTCTTGCAAGGTCACGGCAGCCGTTGGGTCGTAACCCGCTTTTTTCATATATTGCATACCATATAGATCCGCTTCGCTTTCTGCATCGCGTCCATATTTACTCGTGGCAAGCTGTGCGCCTAGTTGTGCGCCGCCAACAATCAGGTTTGCATAATCAGTATTTTGCGCGCCTATACCAACTGCAATCATTGCTCCTTGCATGACTATGCCGCGCTCCATACTTTTTGCTCCGTGTCTTGCGGCGGCATGGACCATTTCATGCCCCATGACCGCAGCAAGTTCAGCCTCGCTATTAAGTTCGTAAAGTAGACCACGATTAAAAGCGATTTTTCCACCAGGCATCGCCCAAGCATTGGGTACCGAATCATTTAGTACTGTGTATTCATAAGGTAGTTTGCGATCAGAAACTGCGGCAAGCTTATCGCCTACGCTTTGCACATAAGCGGTGAGTTCAGGGTCGATAATGTAATCGCCACCTTGTGATTGGCGAGCAGGACCATAATTTTGCTTACCAATTGATATTTCTTGTGACTCAGACACAAGTTGAAATTCCCTTTTTTTAGTAACGGGATTCGTGCCACATGCTGAAGTTAATAATGTGACCGTTGCTAATAAGGTAAATATTAAGTTACTAGTGTTTATTTTATTCAACATGATGATCCCCTTAGCTATAGGTTGAAGCCTAGTAGGTTAAAGAATAGTTAGAAAACATAGGATCAGATTCCTATTGATTTCGGCTCTGCGAAACATGGCTGGCAGACTTCCACCACCATAGTTGCATGCCATGCCCGGCACACACGTAAAGCTACGTGGCGCGCCGCTTTTGGCGCGACCCACTCGGGCGCAAGGTCAGGCTTGGTGATAGCTCTACAAGACGTCCTGTAACATATTTGTGCAGGACACTGGCCATTAATGTTTGACAAGGAATTGCTTCCTCTGCGGCTTTAGCTTGAATGTCATCAAGATCACGGGAAGAGATGCGAATGTTGACCCTCTTGTCTTTAGTCAGAGAGGCAGCAGCCATTGCCGCAAAACGTGTGATTTCACTTTTGCTTTTTGGGGAGGGTTGCCATTCACCTCTTTCAAAAGAGGCCAGAATTTCTTCCTCAAGTTTTCTATCTTTGTCCATTTCAACGTTCCTCATCAAGATAGATGCGAGTGGCTTTCCTGTTTGGGAAAATTGTTTTCAGGAAGACCTTCTGCTTCGTCTCCACAAACGGTATCAAATAAGCATAGCCACGAATACGAACCACAAACATGCGTTGGTTCGGATATTGATCTGTGTTCGGATGATCCAGCATGATAAAAAGGCCGCCATTCGACATGGTCGATAGCACTTCCTCAAGAGATACGCCTCGCTCAGCTCTGAGACGGATATTTTTCCCGGTGCTCCAGCTCACAGGTTTCATGCGGTGGATAATACATCTGTGTACCTTATGGCATCAAGATGCCTTACGTAAAAGTAGGAAGCAGCGCGCAACTCATTGATATGCCGCACCAACAAATCGAAGCGCCGCTCAGCCAGATTGACAATGAAAAAATGTGCCTCCCGTTGCACTGGCACGTCGGTAACGCATCTGTTCATCCCATTGATAGGTTAGGCTTCATTTCATTCCGCCTAACCTATCGGACTCAACGTCCCGGCAGAATGCCCCAACTCTTGAGGGATCTGCCCAGGCTTGCGTCCCATCGATAAGTGCGTCTGGATCATCGTTCGTTCTTCAATACTCAACTACTTGAAGATTTTTTCCATACAACATTTTCTACCAAAAATGTTGCACTTGGTTTTTGAGCGCGCCTTACAATTAAGCTTTGATGGATTTCCAAAATTGGCTACAACCCAATTCTCTGCCAATATTGAGTAGCAATACTTCAAGTGACTTGATGAAAATTTATAATCTGATAATGAGCGCACTACAGGTGTCTACGGCTAAACCAAAATGATCAACCAACATGAACTGGCCGCCCATATTTTTGCCAATGTAACCACCGCTCTCGATGAAGACCTGCGCGGCGGTGATCTCACCGCGCAACTCATTCCCCTGCATACAGAAGCACACGCCACTGTTATAACGCGCCAGGATGCAGTGTTATGCGGCACAGCTTGGTTTGATGCGTGTTTCAAAGCGATGGATAAAGATTGCACCATTCATTGGCTTGCGCAGGATGGCGATGTCGTAACAGCCAAGCAAACGCTGTGCGAGATACGCGGTGATGCACGTGCGATGCTGACTGCCGAACGGTGCGCACTCAATTTTTTGCAAACACTTTCTGCGACCGCCACGCAGACGCGGCGCTATGTCGAGGCGGTGCGCGGCACGCACGCAAAAATTCTGGATACACGCAAGACGCTGCCAGGTCTGCGCATGGCACAGAAATATGCGGTGAAAACGGGGGGCGGGCATAACCAGCGGATTGGTTTATTTGATGGCGTGCTGATTAAGGAGAATCATATCCTGGCTGCGGGTGGCATCCGTCCTGCATTGGAACAAGCTTTCCATCTTGTTCCTGAGGGTATAAGCATCCAAATCGAAGTAGAAAATCTGGAACAGTTGCGTGAAGCACTAGATGCAGGTGCCAAGCTAATTTTGCTCGACAATTTCGATCTCGAGAGTATGCATGCTGCTGTCAAACTCACTGCCGGCCGCGCCGAACTGGAAGCCTCCGGCGGCATTACTCTTGATAAAGTGCGCGTTATCGCCGAAACTGGCGTAGAACGTATCTCCATTGGTGGCCTGACCAAAGATATACAGGCTGTAGATTTATCGATGCGGTTTGAAATTTAGGGCGCCTCTAAAAATTTAAGTTTCTAAGCAAGACAAGGCACGAGTAAAAAATTTGAGCGTGGCATATTGTTTATATGTAAGCGATAATTTTTTTCGAGTAACGCGGTATTGTGACGAAACGGGGTAAGCAGGCAAGCCGCAAAGCGGCTGCTCGCAAAATTGGATTTTTAGAGGTGCCCTTTAATCTATCGTTCCCAAGTAGAGAGTACCCACAACTGAGGTAAAAATCATGAGCGACTCCATCAATATCGTCTGCCCGAGTTGCGATGCGGTAAACCGCATTCCCGCTGGAAAATTAACCAGCCGACCAAACTGCGGCAAATGCAAACAAGCTCTGTTTAACGCGCATCCGGTTGAGTTGAACAGCAACAACTTCGACAAGCACATCACGCGTAACGATATTCCGGTTCTGGTGGATTTCTGGGCACCATGGTGTGGTCCCTGCCGCATGATGGCGCCCGCCTTTATTCAGGCAGCAGAAAAACTTGAGCCAGATATACGTTTAGCTAAACTAAATACAGAAGAAGCGCAGGAACTTGGTGCGCGCTATAACATCCGCAGCATTCCCACCCTGGCAATATTCAAAAATGGACGCGAGGTGGCCAGACAAGCAGGTGCCATGGATGTAGCCGGCATCGTGTCGTGGACTCGTGCTAACGCCTGAAATGCCAAGCAAATGCTTTGCCTTTGGTCGTTTCATTATCTGCTTAATCCGATATCCACGTAACAAAGCTAGCTCAAGTCATTTAATTAACATATATAGTCGGTGAACGTCCGGTACGAAGTTAAGTCGGAACATCATCTTGGTTCTGAGTAATGCGTTTGTCGTCATGAGCGGCAATAGAATAAAAAACTGAATTTTTAGCCAATGTTTATGCCATTCTGATGCATCCTTGGGTAACGGTTTTACGAGCTACTCATATCAAAATTTTTGTCTACGCCTAGAAGTTACTGTTCCGGCAAGGTCACAAAAGTAGGGTGACACCCAAAAAAGCGAATAAGCAAATTTCTTGTTTCTTTAATTTAGGGAACATTTCATCAACGTCCTGACATTTAATTGAACATATTCAGTTTGTTGTTTGTAAAATTGCATTGGCAGCGTCCATGCTCGCTATACACCGCTACCACCGTAATACCCTTGTTCTTGCTTTTAGCCTGTGTCCGTAAATGCCTAAATCGGATGGGAGCATCCAGATTGTTGTTTATTCGCTAGTTCGGATTGATCCGGCACATGAATAATTGTGATACCTGTCTGGCATAGACGCACATGGCAATGTTATCGGCTTAAGCTGTGTGCTCTACCGCACAGACGTCGGTTGGCTAAAGTACTAGTCTTATAAAAATGATAAGCAAAGCAGAATCCAGGGCTTCATGGTTCCGATGCCCCGTATTTCGTTGCACTTTGTGCGGTTACGATTCTGCGTCCACTGCAGAGCGATTGGGAAATTCATGTTCAGAAAATCCTTGAGCATCGTCGCTACCGAAAGAAGCAAATAATATTAAATAATGTGTTTATCGTGAGCTCTTATTTATAACTTTAGGAGACAATAGATTGTTAAATCTTAAAACCGTATTTGCATTCTTGTTGCTTTTAATAAGTTCTTCCGCTTGGGCATTCATGCCGGCTACCGGGATATGGGGGGTTGATTCTGAGGATAACGGACTTCCCGGCAGAGGGTTCCAGATTGAGGCAGAAAACGGAATAGTAGTTTTTACATATTTCGGATATCGAGCAAATGGCAGTAGTGTGTTTTATTACGCGGCTGGCCCAATTGTAAATAATATCTTCACAGCCTCTTTTCTTGATTTGTATGGAGGTACAACATTTGGAGGGCCATATCAAACCGCGTCTTTATTAGACCCAGCTGGCACAGTTACAATTAGTTTTTCAAGCGGAAGGCACGGCATCATTTCATTGCCCAGTGAGCCGCAAAGAGCCATTTCAAAGAGGCCATTTGGATATTACGATGGGCATGATGGATTACTTGGGACGTGGTTGTTTACGAGGATTCAAAGCCTAACCCCATATTCCCAAATGAAAAATTTAACCGTTAACACTGGAAAAACAACCACTGCAGGTAATGGCATTGTTACGACGGCAGCATTGGATTTTTTTTGTGAATATCAGATTTCCGGGGAACTTGTTGGGATTGTGGCATGTGGTGATTTAGCGGAAGTGGCTGGCTCAATGTTATATGCGCTAAAGTATTCAGGCGATAGGGGTGATGGTATCGCGTCTCAAAGATTGACTTCAGATGGAATTTATGGCCGGCCCCTCCCAAGAGATGCATGCACTCAGGATATCGACAAAGAATGGCATCAAAACCGGACTTAATGATGGAACAGAAGAATCCTTATTAGTTAAATCTCAATTAGTCCCTGTGCAGGCGTCAGCTCAAAATTTGGAGCAGGTGGTCGCTGAGATACCCTTGTCATTGGCGGATGCAAAAAAAGTTGAGGCTCTTAAGATATGGGCTTCTAAAGCTCAGGCGATCATGCAGCAGATTCCATAGCACTTTAACCTGCCTGTCAGTTACAAGGGTAGCCACATAGCCAGATTGAGACTTAAGCTCGTTGCTGAATGGAGTGATTGTTCTGCATGAACGGGAGACCGTGTCGCTCGTGCTAGAGATATGCCCGGTTTTTTTATTTGTGGGCGTGGAAGTGATGCCAAAGCAAGTCATGAAAGTATTGACCAAGATCAGTGACATACTGGTGACAGTATGCAACTGCTGCTAGAAGTTAAAACGGCCTGAATCGCTGAAAACCTGATGGATATTGGTGCCCCGAAGACGAATCGAACGTCCGACCTACCCCTTAGGAGGGGGTCGCTCTATCCACTGAGCTACCGAGGCGCGCGCGCATTCTAACGCAAATGAGCTTTGATCACACCTCTGCTACTCAGCATTTATTTATCCTGAGTTATTCACACAGATGGCAAACAATACTGTAACTATCTGATATAAAATTAGTTATTAAGTAATGTATTCGTCAAGCAGATGCAATATTTTGTCTATGTCATATTTTATTTTAAAGAGAGCAAACTCCTCTTGAAAATCAAGGCTTACCTTCTTGCCCATGAAAAAAATCGAAAGTGGTTATTGTCTGTAGATAATCATTCCCGCTTGCGTGATGCTGCAATAGTCATCGCAACCAGTTTTTTAGCTGGGGTGGCGATTCCTGCCATGGCGGAGAGAGCCGACCCTTTTTCGACACAGGGGCTAACTGCAAGCTCCATGGCGGGAAGCATTCAACGTCCTCTGCCAGTTATTCCCTGCGAGAACATCCAGTTCACCAAAACTTCACTTTCATTGACTGATGTGGTGGAACATGCGCTGTGCAACAACCCGCAAACTCGCGAGGCTTGGGCGATTGCTAGAGTCCAGGCAGCCCAGGTTGGTGTCAGCAAATCCGCCTATCTGCCATCGATCAGCATCGCCGGAGCGATATCGAGGAACCGTACTGGTGGCAGCAATTCGTTCACGCCCCGCACGGCAACCTATGACCAGCAAAGTGTCAGTGCCTCATTGAATTACCTGTTGTACGATTTCGGCGCACGTGCCGCCGCCCTGGAGAACGCCAGACAAGTGCTTACCGCACTAAACTTAACCCAGGATGCCACTATCCAGTCGGTGTTCCTGTCCGCAGTGCAAGCCTACTATCAGCTATTTGCCACCCAGGCTGCCGTTACCTCCGTAAAAAAAGCGGAAAGCTCCGCCCTCGAAAGTTTCAATGCCGCCACCACCCGTTACAACGTCGGCAGTGGCACACCAGCCGATAAGCTGCAAGCCCAGACGGCCTATTCTCAAGCAGTATTGAATCGGATACAGGCCGAGGGAGATGCCAGAAACGCTCAGGGCGTGCTGGCAAACAGCATGGGGATGGACGCCAACCGCACTTTTGCACTCACGCCTCCTTCCCTTCAGGTGGCAGACGCGCAGTTCGAACAAAATATTGCAGGGCTGATCGAAGAGGCACGGAGCTTGCGCCCCGACCTGGCAGCCGCGAAGGCTCAGGTCAACGCCGCCAAGGCCAATGCAGAAGCTGCGAAGTCAGCCGGAATGCCGACAATTTCCCTTTCGACGAACATATCACATAATGAATCAAGCATCTTTACCACTGCCAATAATTCGGCAATAGGCGTGTCAATTAATTATCCGCTTTTCACCGGCTACAATATTAATTATCGCATTCGTGCCGCCGAGGCGCAGATCGAAACCCGCCTCGCCCAGCACGAGAAAATCAGCCAGCAGGTTGCCCTGGACGTATGGAAAGCCTACCAAGGCGTCGTCACCGGAACCCAAGCAGTTAAAAGCAGCATCGTTCTTGTGTCCAGTGCCATCCAATCTGAGCGAGTTGCACTCGGGCGCTACAAGGCGGGCGTAGGGAATATTCTCGATCTCCTGACCGCCCAGACATCGCTCGCCAACGCCCGGATGCAGAACATTCAGGCCGTTTACAACTGGCACATCGCCAAGGCGGTACTGGCCCAATCGATGGGCAAACTTGATTTTTCCGCCATTGCGTTGGAAAAACCTTCTCCTTAACTGTTAACGAAAAATGCACCTATGAAACCAAGCCAATTGCCGTGGGTCAAAATAACCCTGATTCTGGCCCTGATCGGTCTAGGCGCAGGAGGATACTTCTACTGGCAGAAATCACATTCACTGTCCCTGGAGGAGCGCTACAAAACCCAAGCGCTGGAGATGGGCGATATTATCCAAACTGTTTCCGCCAATGGCACGCTCAATCCAGTGGTGCTAGTGAATGTCGGCACTCAGGTCTCAGGGACGGTAAAAAAACTGCATGTAGATTTCAATGACCGGGTCAGTAAGGGACAAATTCTGGCGGAGCTCGATCCTGCCTTGTTCCAGGCTCAGGTGAATCAGAGCGAAGCGAACGTAAGCAACGCCCAGGCATCTCTGGAACTGGCTCTTGCCAACGAGAAGAGAATGCGCGAACTGTTCAAACAGGATTACGTTTCCAGGCAGGAGCTGGATCAGACGGTACAGGCACTGAAATCGGCCCGCGCCCAGCTCGCCTTGGCGCGGGCACAACTACAGAAAGACCGTACAAACTTCGACTACTCCGTCATCCGCTCGCCGGTTTCCGGTGTGGTGGTATCGCGCGTAATTGACATCGGCCAGACCGTGGCCGCCAGCTTCCAGACGCCAACTCTGTTCACGATCGCCCAAGATCTCTCCAAAATGCAAATCAATTCCAGTTTTGCCGAAGCCGACGTGGGCAATATCCAGGTCGGGCAGACGGTACGTTTTACCGTGGATGCCTTCCCCAACCGCACTTTCCAGGGAGAGGTCAAGCAACGCCGACTTAATCCCACCACCCTGCAGAATGTGGTGACCTACGATGTGGTGGTGGCGGTTGACAATCCTGAACAGATACTGATGCCGGGCATGACAGCCTATGTCAACATCACTATTGCCCAGCGCAATAAAGTGCTACTGGTACCCAACACGGCATTGCGTTTTAAACCTGTCGATGCTGCACCCAAAAAAAGGGAGCCAAAAAGTAAAGAGGAAAGCAAAAAAGCCCCTGGCGGAACCGTGTATATTCTGGAAAACAACAAACTAAAACCGGTCAGGATAAGCACAGGAATCACCGATAATAAGTTCACGGAGGTTGTGTCCGGGGATTTGAAGGCTGGCGATCAGGTGGTAACTGAAGAAACTATTTCAACCCAGAATGCAGGAGATACGCCAGGAACCATGAAGATGAGAATGTTCTAATGGATGGCGAACCGATTATTCGTATCAGCGGCCTGGGCAAGAATTACCTGACCGCCGCCGGGTCTGTTCCGGCATTGGAAGACATTAATCTCGTCATTAATCCAGGGGAGTTCGTTGCCATTATGGGACCTTCCGGGTCGGGCAAATCCACATTCATGAACCTTCTCGGCTGTCTCGATACTCCCTCCAACGGCGCCTACTCCCTCAACGGAACCAACGTGCGGACGCTCGATAAGGACCAGCTCGCACGGCTAAGGAATGGTGTGATCGGCTTCGTGTTCCAGGGGTACAACCTGCTTCCCCGCGTCAGTCTTATCGACAACGTGGCGCTGCCCCTGATTTACGCTGGGATTGGCAAGGCAGAACGGAACAAACGGGCGCAAGAAATGCTCGACAAGGTTGGCTTGGGCAAGTACGGCGATTCCCGCCCCAGCCAGATTTCTGGCGGTCAGCAGCAGCGGGTAGCCATCGCCCGCGCCCTGATCAACCGTCCACGACTGATCCTGGCTGACGAACCAACCGGCAACCTGGATACCAAAACCAGCCATGAAATAATGAGCTTGTTCACGCAACTCAACCGAGATGCAGGCATCACCGTGATTCTGGTAACCCACGAAGCCGACATCGCTTCCTTTGCCAACCGCTTGGTGCGCTTCATAGACGGACACTTGGCCCACGACGGCGCAGTAGAGCACGAATCGCATGGGACACAAGCATGATAGGCGCGATGCTGAGCGAAGCTTGGCTTGCTATGGGTGCCAACCGGCTACGCACCTTTCTCACCATGCTGGGAATGATGATCGGCGTCGGCGCCGTGATCCTCATATTGGCCATCGGTAAGGGCGCCCAGTTTCTGGTGGATCAGTCTATCGCCTCCATGGGAAGCAATCTTTTCATCGTCCTTTCCGGCTCCTCGACTTCCGGCGGCATACGCATGGGCTTGGGCGCGACTCCTACGCTGACCATCGGAGATGCTCAGGCTATTGCCGAACTACCCAGCATCTCGGCGGTTGCACCCAACGCTCCCGGCACGGCACAATTGGTGTACGGCTCAAACAACTGGAGTACTCAGGTGATTGGCACCACTCCCAGCTACCTTGATGTACGCGACTGGGAACTGTCCGCCGGCTACCCTTTCTCCGATTCGGACGTGCGCGCCGCCACCCGCGTTGCTCTGCTGGGGCAGACCGTGGTGAAAAACTTGTTCGGCGACGAAGATCCTGTAGGCAAAACTATCCGCATCAAGAAAAGTCCTTACCAAGTAGTGGGCGTGCTGACCCTGAAGGGACAAAGCCTGGATGGCCGTGACCAGGACGATAGCGTATTGATTCCGGTCACCACTGCCCAGCGCAAGCTGTTCGGCTCCCAATTTCAGGGCACCGTGCGCCTCATCATGGCCCAAGCGAACTCGGCCCAGGATATGCCCGCGGCCGAACGTTCCATGAACCTGTTACTGCGCCAGCGCCACCGTCTTCAGGGGACGACGGAAAATGATTTCACGGTGCGGAACCTCACTGCCCTGGCAAATACCGCCGCCGAAACCACCCGCGTCATGTCCGTCATGCTCGGCGCCATCGCATCCATCTCCCTGCTGGTGGGCGGCATCGGCATCATGAACATCATGCTAGTCTCGGTCACAGAACGCACCAGGGAAATCGGCATCCGCATCGCCATTGGTGCCCGCCAGCGGGACATCTTGTTACAGTTCCTGCTTGAAGCAATCACTATTTCCATTGTTGGCTGCTTGGTAGGCGTGGGGCTTGGTATCGGTGGCGCAGTGCTGGTAAACCAGCTTACCCAGACTGCAGTGGTTATTACCATGAGTTCCGTTGTCATGGCATTCATGGTGGCGGCCGTAGTGGGGGTGTTTTTTGGTTTTTATCCGGCTAGAAAAGCTGCTCACATGGAGCCAATTGAAGCATTGCGCTATCAATAGAAACTTAAACTTTAAGATCTTAGGTAAGTTGAAAAAAGTGGACAATGCCTATCCCGGACACCCCGGCTATTCAGTTAACAAATGCTTTACGAATAGTTTTTTCATCGGGCAATGCACTTACATGCCAATGTATGAGCTCTATTCCCGCAGAGGACAGTGCCTTCCCCTTCTTCGCATCAGCTTTAACGCGTACTTCCTTCTCATGTGATTTGTCATCAAGCTCTACGGCGGCAATGACAGTTGAATCCTTAAGACATACAATAAAATCAAGGCTCATACTGTTGATGCGGTTGTCCCACGCACCAAAATCAAATCCCTTATTCACGCCAACCACCTGAGATAGCTGTACTTGTGCTAACACAATAAACTGAGGCAATGCTGCAACAAGGCGGTGATAAAGAATTTGCTCTGGTTCCGACAGTGGTTTTTTTGCGTAGTATGGCCAAGCCACATTGCTTTCACCAGAATTCTTACGCTTTTTTAGAAAAACAATAATAATTACAACAATTATTATAATAACGATTGCAGCTAATAGCGTCTTCACCATACGATATCCTTAAATGTATTAAACGATCTAAACCAAACATTTAAGTATCAAATCTGAATTAGAAAATGATACAGATGGAATTAAAATTTTTGTTAAAGTGCAGCTCGTCCGAACACTCTAGCTTGTCACTAAAAACAATAGCGGCATCTTTTATCTTATCTTTAATTGCAAATAGAGCGATTACTTTCAGCCTATTCAGGCGGCTTGATGTAACTGCCATATCTTAGTTCCCGCTAACAAAAACTACACAAGGCAGCATAACGGCCAGACTACTCAGTGCACCAAATGCTTGTCACTAACAAGCCCAGAATATATGTCGAAGCATATTTTCGAAAAATAATTGCAATGGGAACAAATCTCGGCGCGTCACCCTTCCCTAAACCGCAAGTCTTCGCACTCAAATATTTTTTCCCTATTTAATATTAAATTCAAATGAATCAGAAAATTGACAAAGC
>JAIOPT010000152.1 GCA_021413765.1 Betaproteobacteria bacterium | reverse complement strand
TGTTGCCGCCGATTTCGCATTGCGCCGCGATGGCGGAGAGGCCGAGCGGGAACAGACGGTTGACCTGCTCTGCCGCCTCTCGTACCGCGGCCAAGGTGCAGCCTGCCTCCACGGTTAATGTATAGTTGGTAGTATCCAGCGCATGAATTTTGTTCATGCGCGACAGGTTAAGCACGACCTGTTGGCCTTGCGGCAATGGTACTGATCCCCCGCTTAAACTGGTGTTGCCGCCCTGAGGGACAATGGCGATGCGGTGCTCGGCACACAGCGCAACCACTGCAGCAACTTGTTGCGTATCGCCAGGCAGCACCACAGCCAACGCCTTGCCACTGTAACGCCCGCGCCAGTCGGTACAATAGGGTGTTGCGGCTTCACCGCTCAGCACGTGATTGGTGCCGACTATGTTGCGTAGTAAATTTATTAAAACTGGAAGCATATTAAATATCTCCTTAGAATGCCTTATTTCACAATTGATCTGATGATCTAGAAATCAATCGGGTCAATGTCCAACGACCAGCGCAGTTTTTGTGCGGGTAGTGCATCCAGCAAGGGTCGCCACTCGCGCAGGAATTGCTGCAAGGGTTTTCTCGCTTCGCTTTGCACCAGCAAGTGCGCTAAAAAATGGTTAGCGCGACGCGGCATGGCAGCAGGAACCACACCGTAAATTTCAGCTGACATGGCGAGTTCAACTGCAGCTTCGCGCGCCCGTTGCAGGAAAGTATGCATGTGGGCCTCATGCTTGGCTTCAGCACGCAGCAACACCTGATACATGAATGGCGGGAAACCGGCGGATTGGCGTTCCGCCAACAGGGTTTTTGCCCACGTATCGTAATCATGTTCTCGCAACGCGCGGAACAATGGATGATCAGGAAATGCGGTCTGGATTAGTACCTCGCCCAGCTTGTCGGCACGGCCAGCGCGCCCTGCTACTTGGACGAGTTGAGCAAATAACTTTTCCGATGCTCGAAAATCACTACTGTATAAGGCGCCGTCCGGGTTCAGTACTCCCACCAGTGTCAGGTTGGGGAAGTCATGTCCCTTTGCCAGCATTTGCGTACCGACCAGAATGTCCACCTTGTCATCCTGAATTTGCTGACGCATGGCTTGCCACGTTCCTTTATTACGCGTGCTGTCACGATCAACGCGCAGGATGCGCGCCTTAGGGAAATGTTCCTGCAACGCGCTCTCCACCCGTTGCGTGCCGATGCCAACCGGTTGCAGATCGGTGTTGCCGCACGACGGACAGGCATGTGGCACACGCTCCTGATGGCCGCAATGGTGGCAACGCAAGCGGCGATCTTTAAGATGCAGCACCAACTTGCCCGCGCAATTTGAACAACCGGACAGCCAGCCACAAGCGCCGCACATCAACACGGGTGCATAACCGCGCCGATTAATGAATATCAGGCTCTGTTCACCACGCTGCAGCCGTTCGGCCAAGGCCTTAAGAAGCGGCTCACTGAGACCGTGTTGCATGACTATATTGCTGGTGTTAATGCAGTTAACCGTCGGCAACCGCGCCAGTGCCGCCGCGCGCTGGGTCAGGCGCAACATTTGGTAGCGTCCGCTCTGTGCGTTGTAATAGCTTTCCAGTGAAGGGGTAGCGGATCCTAATACAATCGGTACGCCACGCTGGCTAGCACGAAAGATTGCCACATCTCGCGCCGAGTAACGTAAGCCATCCTGCTGTTTGAACGAAGCGTCATGTTCCTCATCCACTATCAACAGTGCCAGTTGTGGCAGCGGCGTGAACACGGCCAGACGCGTACCCAGTATGATCCGCGCCCGGCCGGACTGCGCACGCAGCCAGTTCTGCATACGTTCACCATCACTTAAACCACTGTGCAGACTGACCAGCTCCACATCCGGCAAGCGGCTGCGAAAATAATTTTCCAGCTGAGGCGTAAGATTGATTTCCGGCACGAGCAGTAAGACTTGCCCTCCCTGCTGCAATATCCGGTTCATCAGATGCACATAAATCTCGGTCTTACCGCTACCGGTGATACCGTGCAGCAGGAAGCAGCCAAAGCATGGTGCTTTAGTAATTGCGTCAACTGCTTGCTGCTGCTCCAAGGTCAACGTATGAGTATTGTTGAATGTAAATGTGCTGGGAGCCGCAGGCACTGCGCACGTCTCCACCCATCCTGCATGCAACAATGCTTTAAGCGCAGATGCTCCGCTTGGTGATAGTGCGCGCACTTGCGCGGCATTTAATGAATCCAACTTCAAGGCTGCGAGTATGCGGTGCTGTACCACCTTGCGTTTGGATAGCAGGCTCAAATCGAGCGCACGGCCACTAACGCTTAGTCTGTATTGCATCGTTTCCTTGAGTGTGACAAGCTGACTGGCACGCAAACGCACCGGCAAGGCGGACAGCACAGTAACACCAAGGGGATAGTGGTAATAGTCGCTGCAGAAGCGCAGCAAAACAAGCAGTTCTTCGGATAGGGGTGGAACATCATCTAGCACCTGCAAAACGGGCTTGATACGTTCCGCAGAAAGGACAGTATCCATCCCACATTCCATCACGATGCCTGCCATTTTTTTGCGTCCGAATGGAACCAATACACGGGTTCCCGGGACGATCGCAATGCTACTGTCTAACGAATAGTCAAATAGTGTTGACAATGGCACATCTAGCGCGACGCGAACAATTGCCATTTAATAAAGTTTGCTCCACTAATTTCTATATTACTGAGGTAAGCTGACTGACTTAATTGAGTATTTTTTATTGTCCACATAAGCTGTGGATAACTATGTGAACAATTCCAATATAACCAAGCTAACTACTAATGATATATACAGTTTTGTCTAGCCGCTCATTTCATAGGCATAATTTATTTTTAATAAAAACAATATGTTAAATTTACCGTTCTAATATTATAATAAAAATTATTCTCACAACGGATAGATGCGCGATTTGTGTATAACCAGACGTAATGTCAAGCATTTTTTAGTGATATTTACGACTTAATTCATGGACTGCCTGTACCAACGCCGCAGCATTGTCAGGGTTAGTGAATTGAGAAATGCCATGCCCCAGATTAAATACATGACCACTGCCATAGCCATAACTAGCCAGCACGCGTTCCGTCTCGGCACGGATAACTTCTGGCGTGGCAAACAGCACGGCTGGATCTAGGTTACCTTGCAGCGCAACCTTATGACCCACTTTTTGTCTCGCTATGCCAATATCCATGGTCCAGTCCAAGCCTACCGCATCGCAGCCAATATCGGCGATGCTATCGAGCCACAAACCACCACCCTTGGTAAATACGATTACAGGAATTTTCACGCCGTCATATTCGCGTTTCAGCCCTTGCACGATTTTCTGCAAGTAAGGCAGTGAAAATTCGTAGTAAGCAGCATGCGAAAGCACGCCACCCCAGGAATCAAAAATCATCATGGTCTGCGCACCCGCTTCAATCTGGGCATTGAGATACTGCGTTACCGCTTGCGCAGTGACTTCCAGAATGTGGTGCATCAGCTTGGGTTCTTTGTACATCAACGTCTTTACACGTGCATAATCGTCGCTGCCACCGCCTTCTACCATGTAACAAGATAACGTCCACGGGCTGCCAGAAAAACCAATTAATGGCACGCTACCATTCAGCGCCTTGCGAATTTGTGACACGGCATCGGTGACGTAACGCAGATCTTTATTGATGTCTGGCACCCTTAACGCTTTGATAGCAGCCTCGTCGCGCAAGGGGCGCTCAAACTTGGGCCCCTCTCCTTCGGCGAAATACAGTCCAAGACCCATCGCATCTGGTATGGTGAGAATGTCGGAAAACAGAATCGCAGCATCCAGAGGGAATCGCTCCAGCGGTTGCAATGTAACTTCCGTAGCCATGTCCGGGCTTTTGCATAAATCCAGAAAACTGCCGGCGCGCTTGCGCGTAGCACAGTATTCCGGCAGATATCGTCCAGCCTGGCGCATCATCCACACAGGGGTATAGTCAGTTGGTTGACGCAGCAAGGCACGCAGGAAGGTATCGTTTTTTAATTTGAAATTCATGTTG
>JAIOPT010000157.1 GCA_021413765.1 Betaproteobacteria bacterium | reverse complement strand
CGCGCGCGCATTGCATCGCTCAAGAGCGAAATGCTATGAAAATAACCCTCTACCGAATCGCGCGCCATGCCTTCAAGCGTGGATTTTGCTCGAAAAATTTTAGGTGCCCAATCTGCTTTTGGATAGAGCTTGCTCACCAGGCCGAATACGGGGCGACGCACTGCAGATGGAATGAAGCTGCGCATGCGTTCTTCGTTTAGATGCCAGCGATAACGTCTGTAGCCGGCGAAGTTCTCGTCGCCACCGTCACCGGAAAGCGCAACAGTGACATTTTTTCGGGCCAATTGGCACACACGGTATGTGGGGATGGCGGAGCTGTCTGCGTAGGGTTCATCGTAGAGCGCTGCTAATTTATCGATAAGATCGAAATCATCGGCATCAACTTGTTCCACTCGATGATTGGTGTGATAGCGTGTTGCAACTTTTTCAGCGTATTCCGATTCATTGAATGCCGGATCGCCGAATGAGATAGAACAGGTGTTCACCGGTTCGGTGGACAATTCGGCCATCATTGCCACCACGGCGCTGGAATCTACGCCACCGGAAAGGAAGGCTCCCAGTGGTACTTCTGAGACCAAGCGGATTTTCACGGATTCGCGGAGCAGAGGTATGAGGTCTTCTTGTGCTTCGGCTTGCGTCATTGGAGCAAGGGGCTGGAATGGTACGTCCCAATATTCTCGGGGCTGCGGAATTGGCTGGCCGCGCTTCACGGTGAGGGTATGCGCGGGTGACAGCTTTAAAGCTTGTTGGTAAATGGTGCGCGGTTCGGGAACATAGCCGTAGGCGAAATATTCCTCAATCGCGCGTGGATCAATGTCGCGTCGCAACGCAGGGTGGGCGGTCAATACCTTGAGCTCGGAACCGAAGATAAGATGACCGTCGTCGAGCAGTGCATAGAAGAGCGGTTTCACACCGAGACGATCGCGTGCCAGAAAAAATGTCTCCTTATTGCGATCCCATAACCCGAACGCGAACATGCCGCGGAAGCGCTCGACGCAGGCTTCGCCCCATTGCTCCCAGGCGTGCACGATAACTTCAGTATCGCAGCGGGTGCGGAAGGTATGGCCCAGTGCTTGCAGTTCAGGGATTAAATCGACGAAGTTGTAAATTTCTCCGTTAAACACCACCACCACGCTGCCGTCTTCGTTGAACAGGGGTTGGTGACCGGAGGAAAGGTCTATGATCGAGAGCCGCTTGTGCGCCATTGCCATTCCCGGCTCCGCGTGCAAGCCGCTCTCGTCTGGGCCGCGATGATGCTGAGTCTGGTTCATGCGCGCAAGTAGCGCCTGGTCAATGGGGCGCTTGGCTTGCGTATCAAATATGCCGGCTATTCCACACATGATTTTGTTTTCATTTTTATGATGTTATTTATCTCTATTTTAAATCAGCCAGATTTTAAATCATTCAGCACTTTGTCATATACGTTCAGGTATCCGCGTACCATGGCCGACATTGAAAAGTGTGCCTCAATTTTGGCTCGCCCCGCAGCGCCATGTGAGTGAGCACGTGCACTATCTTGATAATACATTAACAAGGCATGTGCCATCGCTTTCGGATCGGCAGACGGCACCAGCGTGCCAGTGATGCCCTCATCCACCAGTTCGCTGTTGCCGCCGACGGCAGTTGCAACTACCGGCAAACCGCATGCCATCGCTTCCAGAATAGTGTTGGATATGCCTTCGCCCAAAGATGATAAGCTGAATACATCGAATTGGCGCATCAAATCCGCAATGTCGTCACGGTTGCCCGGTAGCCAGGCGAGATGCTCGGCATTGGATTGCTTGAGCAAGGCCAGGCAAGTTGCGCGCGCCACGCCTTCGCCCAGAATAACCAGCCGCGCGCGGGCACTTATCTCAGGCTGAAGTTCGAGCATGCGCAGAAACGCACGCACCAAATTTGGATAGTCCTTTACCTCCGCCATGCGTCCTACGGCGCCGATCACAAATCCTTCCGGCGGGCAGAACCCCGGCGGGCCGTAGTTAATTCTTGGCTCTGTGAATGGTGTGAATTTTACACTATCGACACCGTTGTAAATTTGGGTAGCGCGACCTGGATTTACTTGTACGGTATCGATTAACCATCGCTCCAGATCTTTGCTCACTGGAATGTAATGCTTTACCAGCGGCCGGATTGCTCGCCGCAGTAAATTGTATTTACGACTTTTACCCCGCAAGTCGAACATGTCACGCCCATGCTCGCCGTGCACTCTGTTACTGATGCCAGCGGCAGCGGCGACAACTTGCCCTTCCAAGGCCGCGAGGTTGCGTGTATGCACAATTGCTGGCTTGAGCCGCCGCAGCTCACGAAACAATCGGCCATACAGGCCTATATCATTGCCATCGCGCTTGTTGAGTGCTACCAATTCGACAGGTTGATTCAGGCGCTTATGAAACTCGCTGTATCCGGTCAAGCATACGATAGCATGGCGATAGCGTTCTGGAGGCATATGGTTGATAAAATTCACGATGCCATTTTCCATGCCGCCCACACCAAAATGGTGAATGACATGAACAATCAATGGTGGATAATTATTGTGCATGTGTTACTTGATTTGCTACTTCGTTAAGGCTGGCATCGATTGCCGGCAACATATCATTGGCAAAAGTTTGTAGTGACGATGCCGCAGATTCTGGCGTACCTTCATAGGGGGTAGAAATAATAATCACTGCACCATCGTCACGCTGTCCGAATAGCTTGGCCTTTGCCAAATGCAATTTCGTCAGATAGGGGTTGGTAGTATATGTACCTCCCAAGCTATTCCAACTCCAGATCAATAATCGGTTACTGGGGGCACGCAATAATGTTTGCTGGATTGTTTCATTCTTGCCACGGAGAGAAATTGTGCGCTGTCCTTCGCCCACCTTGCTCCATATTGGATGTTTTTGCGGGGTCATATAGTTTTGGGTATTGATTAATTCAGCATCTTGGCGCTGAGTCCGGTAATAACCGAGGTACACGCTGATAATCTTATCTTCCTTGCGATACGTGTGCATGGCTTGCGCATGGGCACCAACGTAGTGTGGCTGCCAGTCCGTAAGTGGTGTAGCTTGTAAATTCCAGCCTTGATTTGACTCAGGCATTTTAATCATTAGCCCATCGGTTTTGATATGACGGCTGTCCAAATAAGCCACATAGGCAGGCCACAAGGCTGCAGTCAGAATGGTGATAACACCCACCATAGCAAATCCACGGCGCGTGATCATCCCACGAGTTGTATTAGCTGCAATCCTGTTTTCATGCTGTTGGAGATTTGGTTGATCTTCCCGCCAGAATGCGCCGATCCAGAATAGCAACGTCATAACGATTCCGAAAAAGACCCAGCCGTAGATGTAATGGTCAACTCCCAATGCCAATTGCATATTGCTTAAGTGGGCGATCATCACGATCATGTAAGCGCGCATTCCATTGGCAAAAATGGGAACGATCAATGACAGTGCGGCAAAAATGAGTCTGCGTTTATTACTGCGATAGGTGAGATAACCATACAAGGTGCCCAGTGTGAAAGATGCGATCAGGTAGCGCAAACCGCTACAACCTTCTACGACGGACCACTGGCCACTGGGTATTGTGAAAAATGTCCCTTCGCGGTAAACCGGAATACCTGTTATTTTGAGTGCGGTTACTACAAAATCGGCAGTGAAATCCATCAACGGGGGAATCAGAAATTCCCCGAAAGGAACGGCAAAAAACAGGAATCCGAGGGGGAAAGTAATCGCGCGGGCTACCCGCAGCCCCAGCATGATCCAGACCGTCACAGGAATCATTGCTACTAAACACAGCTGAGAGACAACCTGTACACTTCCGGCATCGGCAAGCAGCCAGCCAAGGCCTAGCCCTGCCATGGCCAACAAGCCGCGGTAATCAGGGCATGGGGCTATCTCAGCAAGCGATTCGCGCTTCATCCATATGAGATAGGCACTAATCGGAAAAATAAAAAAACCGTGGGTAAAGGTCTCGGATCGCAGCCAGATAGCGACGGTGGATAATACGGTTTGCTGGTAAATGGCGAGAATTGTGGCAATGGCCGCAAGCGTGATGATGGCCATAAAGCGCCAGTGTAATATTGGCTGCTCGGTCTGGCTGTCGACAATACTGGATGGAGTTAACGTTTGGGGTGTTGAACCAGTCATCGTTGCTCATCCTTGAAAGTGATCAAGCGTGGTATTTCTTGTGTTATCCAGGTATCCTCGTCTGGTATACAGGATTCAGACGTAGCTATCGGAGCATCAGCAAGCAATGCCTTGACATGCGTAAGGCTGCGCTCCCATTCATAATCAGTCAGAATCCGGGCACGTGCAGTTTCGCCAGTATGTTCTTCGGCTTTATTTGTGAGCATCGATATAATAATGCGGCTAAATTCTTTGCTGTTGCTGGCAATGTGCAACTCTTTACCTGACGTCGCCAAAATGCCTTCTGCTGCTTGGGGAGATGCAATAACCGTCTTGGCCATGGACATGGCTTCCAGAACTTTGTTTTGTAAGCCTCTGGCGATGCGTAAGGGCGTCACCGCTAGTTGGGCATGGGCGAGATAGGGTCTTACATCAGCTACGGCACCTGTTACCACGACTCCAGGCAGGTGCGCCAGTTCCTGCACGGCGGCAGTCGGACGAGATCCCACGATATAAAAACGTGCATGGGGATGAATAGTCAGTACAGCGGGGAAGATTTCCTGGGCGAACCAGCGTACGGCGTCCACATTCGGCCAATAATCCATGGCACCGGTAAATACAATGGCCGCTGTGTTTGTCTGATAGGGATCAGGATATTCTTGGCTAGGCGAAAAATAGTCGCTATCCACACCATTATTGAAGTATCCAATTTTTGCAGCACTCTCTGGTGCCAGTTGTTTAAAAAGCTCGGCCTCGGTTTTCGAAACGAACAGTGATGCATCATACTCGCACGCCACTTGTCGCTCGTATTGGAGCAGCAAGCGACCTTCGCGTTCATATAGCCAACTCATAGGCCATGGTTTTCTTTTAGCGTATTGATGCCATTTATCTGAGTCTATGTCGACGAAATCGATGACGCAACGCGCTTGTTGGCTGCCTGTTACATATTGAGCCATGGCGGAAGAGAATATTAGAATGTGCTTTATTGCCTGCGTCTTTATTACCTTTCTTACCCACTCCTGTAATCCGTTATTGCGGTAATAATCCAAGGTAAGAGGACGATTCATCATTAGTGCACCCAAGCTTCGCAGGCGCGCCGTGCGGGGGTTTAACGATGAGAAATGGGTCTCTTTGCACAATTGACTTACTGTATTTACGTATTGCCAATCATCTGGGTCATCGACAAATGTGCCGAGATGAACATGGTAATGTTGCGCCAAGTATTTCAGCAAATGGTATGAACGTATTTTGTCACCCTTGTTGGGTGGGTAGGGGATGCGGTGGGTAAGATAAAGCAAATGATCCATTGGCCTTATCCCAGGTTTTTTACGATGTGTGGTCCGAGCCAGTTGGCGATTGGCAGGGGTAGTTTTTGCCAGAGTTTGATGAACAACTGATATTTTGGATTCAGTGGATTTGTGTCAGGCACGGTTTTCGCACGGAGCAATTTATATTCGTAATGCAGTGGCTGCGGCTCGAATCCCCAATTTTTCTTGAAATCGAAAGGACCGGTGCCGCGCTTGCTGCGTCCATAGTCGAATACCTTAATACCGCGCTCGCAAGCGCGCCGCATCAGCTCCCAGTATTTAAAATCATTTGCTGCATAATCGCGAGCCTCCACGGTGTCGCCCGCGTAGTAGGGTAATACTTCATCGCGGAAATAAAAGCTCAGCACGCTGCTTAAGATGAGTCCATCTTTAACTACGGTCAGTACTTCGCAGTCGCTGCCGAATATTTCTTTAAGTAGTACGAAATAGCGTTTTGGCAATGCGGGAGTGCCATGACGGTGCACATTGTCCGCGAACACAGAAAAAAATCGCTCCACGCCTTCGTCTATCTCGCTAGCGAGCCCGTTTTTTATGCCCTTTCTAACCATAGCTCGCTGTTTGCGTGGAATGGCGAGCATGTTGGCTTCCACGTCTGGCTCAATAACCTTGCGAAAAGAGACATAGAGATTCTTGCTTGGCCATTCAGTGTGGAAGGGCGTGACGTTGCGGTACTCCAAGAAGTCCACGGATAGTTTCGCAGCCAGCATCTGAGCCGCATCATCCAGTGCTTTCCGCGCGGACTCTGTATTTGCGATGATACCGCCGTAAACGCAAAACGGTAGTGAAGATAATGAATGTCCAAACAATCTGCTGTTAATCTCTGCTAGTGGTAATATGCCTTGGATGGCTCCATTTTCTTCGGCCAGCAGGAAGTGTGTGTGGTGCCCGAAGGCGCGTTCTATTACTTCTTTCCAGCCAGCACGATGAAAAAATGTGGCGGCAGGACAGGCGTAAACGAATTCATCCCAGCGTGCGGCATCATTTGATGTCATCTCGCGTACCTGCAGTGCGTGTGTGACCGCTGAAAAATCCATCACGTGCCTGCTTTCATGAATATGCGATCCATGCGATCCCAGTGAAAATCTCGCAACAACGATTGTATGCGGGACTCCATACGTTTCAGGTTGATGTAATGGCGAAAGCGTGTTTTCGTCGAGATGTTAAATTGACGCGGTTGGTCTGGATCAAGCTCCCACGGGTGAAAATAGAAAATGCAGGGTTTTCCGTCCTGCCGGTTGACACGGCGTATGAGCCAACGCGACGCTTGATAGGGTAGCAGTCTGAAATAGCCTCCGCCTGCCGCTGGCAAGTTGCGGCCCAATAATATCGCAGTGGTGGGGGGGAGTTCCAGCATGCCGCCTTTGCCGCGCGGGTAGTGGGCAAAGCGAGGTGCATCAGGCATGCCGTAATGGTCGTGCCGAATCGGATAAATGCTGGAACTATATTGATAGCCAGCTTCCTGTAGTAAATCAAGCGCCCATAGATTATCAGCGCCAATGGAAAAACTCGGGGCACGATAGCCAATTACCGGACTGCCCGAGAGGTCTTCCAATATTTTTTTGGCGCGAGAGATGTCCTCGTTGAATTCATTGCGGCTCAGATCGCTAACGCGCTGGTGGCCATAGCCATGACTGGCAAGCTCATGTCCATTATCTACGATGCGGCGCACAATGGCAGGATAGCGCTCAGCTATCCAACCTAAAGTGAAAAAAGTTGCGTGCGCCTTACCTTCATCCAGCAAAGCGAGTGCGATATCAATATTGCGCTCTACTCGGCACGGCAAACTTTCCCATCGCTCGCGCGGAATAGTTGAGGCGAAGGCCGATACCTGGAAGTAATCTTCCACGTCGATAGTCATCGCATTACGTATTGGCGCTGCGATCATCAGATTTTTCCCGGTAAAAATCCATATTTGAGAACATTGGTTGCGCAGATTGCTTGCTTAAAACCATTTTATTTTATCTAAGTTCATTACGAAAAATGTCATGCTTACATATTCGCCATGCGTGTTGGTGCGAAACCTTTGCTGGCAGTCAATCGGGGTAACGTAAGCTAGTAAGCTTTCTCCGCAGTTTTTATTTTGGATCACTCTGTATATGTAGAGGCGTAAATAATTAGTTGCTTTTAAAACCGTTCTTTAACCAACAGAGAATTTCCGCTGCAATGCGTGTTGAGGCGTGCCCATCCCAGAGTTCAGGAATTCTGCCTGCTTTTCCGCCGGTAAGCATGATTTCGTCAAATATCGTTAGGATCTTTGCTGAATCCAGTCCGGCGATTGTGTTGGTTCCCTCATCCACTGTGATCGGCCTTTCTGTATTATTTCTGAGCGTAATGCAGGGTACGCCAAGGGCCGTGGTTTCTTCCTGGATACCGCCTGAGTCGGTCAATACAACTCGTGTATCCTTCATGAGACCCAGCATTTCCAGGTAACCCATTGGAGGCAGTTGCAATACTGTAGGGACATCCAGCATTTTGCTCAATCCAAATTTTTGGATCATGTCATGAGTGCGTGGATGTACTGGAAAAATAACTGGTAATCTGACACTAATCTTGAGGATTGTTTCAAGCAATGAGCGCAAAGTATCGGGATTGTCCACATTGGAAGGCCGGTGTGCGGTGAGGATGGCATATCCGTCATGGCCAACAAGAAACGCTTCCCTGCCTGCATTCTGCAGGATTTGAGATACCGAGACTGCCTTTCTCAGGTTGTGATGCAAAGTGTCGATCATGACATTGCCGACAAATCGAATGCGATGTTCGGCTATTCCCTCGCGCAACAGGTTTTCGCGCCCACTGCGCTCAGTGATGAAAAGGAGATCTGATATCTGGTCGGTCAAAACCCGATTGATTTCTTCCGGCATAGCGCGGTCAAAGCTTCGTAAACCGGCCTCAACGTGAATTACGGGAACTCCTTTTTTTACTGCGACAAGCGCGCAGGCTAGCGTGGAATTCACATCGCCGACGACCAGCACTGCGGATGGATGCCATTTGTTTAAAACTGATTCGAAGCGGAGCATCACATTGGCGGTTTGTGTTGTGTGGCTTCCAGAGCCAACCTCCAGATTAATATCGGGTTGGGGTATACCGAGCGCTTCGAAATACTGATGGTTCATGGCTACGTCATAATGTTGGCCGGTATGAACCAGGGATACATCAAGTTCTGATCCAAGAGCGGCAAAGGCCCCCATGATAGGAGCCATTTTCATGAAATTAGGGCGCGCACCTACAACACATAGAATGCTATACGGTGCAGGAGCAGGTGGTTTATTGATTTTCATTAACTATATATTTATAAGATTAGTATTTAACATTATTTGTGAGGCCGCAGCACGCTGTTGACTAGATTCTTATCACGCCTCGATGGCTCGTGCGAACCAGCATATCGTAAGCAGTGTGGCTCTGGCATTGCACTTGCGGCTGCCACATATCGTTGATTTGGGATTGTGTTCAGCTGAATCAGTATTTATATGTTGTCCCAGTTTTTCTCCGAGAAACGCAGGGCGCCGACATATACCAAAATTGTTTATCCTGCAATTCCTGAGCCTGCTTTGGATTCCATTCACCTTGACCCTGTACTGTCTTAATCTAGTGCAAGTTGAATTATCTACTTCAACCTCATTTGCAATGTGCATCTGTTTCAAACCAGCATTCTTCAATTCAGAAACTTGGTATCGTTGTTTGCAGTGTGCTATGTGTAGATAACCATTTGTGCTCTGTTTGCCAGGTTGTTTAGGATATTTCGTCGCTAATGCAATTTGTCTTTCGAACAATCTTGCAAAAGTGGAACATTAAAGTTAATCCGCTTCCTATTGAAAATCAATAATATTAATATGGATATGGATATGGATATGGATATGGATATTTACTTTGTAAGATTATTGATGCTTGAATTAGAGCGAGAAAGAATGCGTTTAAGCAGATCCAGAACGGAGATGACTGAGTTTTCCATCTTGAAAAGCCTTACGTCCATATTTTCCAAGCTCCCCTGAGCATCCACTTTCTGCCCGATTTGCAGGATGTCGGATGAATTTCGTGCTGCGGTCTCCGATAGAGGGAGGGCAAGTTCCTGTTGAATATCACCTATTACTTCAGTTACATCGGAACTTCCGAAATTGTGACGCTCTTCGAGATAACCCATTAGAAAAAGGCGATCACAAAGTGTATTTATTTTGCGCGGGATGCCTCCGGTAAAATTGTAGATTTCGAAGAAGGCATCCTCGCTTAAGGAAGGATCTCCAATCCAGCCGACTGTATGCAGCCGGTGTTCGATGTAATCTTTTGTTTCGTGGGCGTCTAATGGCCCCAGGTGGTAGGTCGCAATGACCCTCTGTTGCAATTGTTGCATGTCGGGGCTAAGAAGGGTTTTTCTGAATTCAGGTTGTCCTAGTAGGAAGATCTGCAGCAATGATTTTTCAGCAGTTTGAAAGTTGGACAGCATCCTTAATTCTTCCACTGCTTGGGAAGAAAGATTCTGTGCTTCATCCACAATCAATAGTGTGCGCATTCCTTTTTGATCGCATTGTCGAAGAAATTGCTCTAATCTGGTCAGCATGGTGGCTTTTGAGCCGTCTTCATAGGGAAGTCCAAACGCCGCAACTACCATTCTTAATGTGTCATTTGCATCAAGGTTGGTATTGACGATTTGTGCTGCTTGAATTTTTTCTGATTCAAGCTTACGAAAAAGGCTACGTACTAAAGTAGTTTTGCCTGCGCCGATCTCGCCGGTGATGACGATGAAGCCTTCCCCTTGAGACAGGCCATATTCCAGGTAAGACATGGCACGCTTGTGGCCTTTGCTTCCAAAAAAGAACTGTGGGTCAGGCCTTAATTGAAATGGCTTGGCACTTAGTCCATAGTAAGATTCATACATTTATATAGTTGCTCCAGCTAGAAACGCATAGTCAGGGATGCGATGATGGCATTTTCGCGATATGCAGCGCCATTTTGGTTAGAGTTAGAGGTGCGATCGACATGTCGAAAATTAACTGCGCCATTAAGCTTGGGCCGTATTTGTCTTGTTAAAGCGGCCGTGAGAGTCTTGGTCTCGTCCTCCTGGTTCGTGCCGAGTATATTAGATTTAATATACACGGCGCTGATATTGGCGCTTGTTCGTGGAGAAATTGGATGGCTCCAAAGAACATTGCCACCAATTTGTTTGGTATTGTTGTTCAGCGTAAAGCTATTAGTTCCAAACAAAGCACTATTTGCATCTCCTAGTGTTTGTGCTTCACGCAACATATGGAACATGCTAAACACGAGTGTGTTTCTCTTGCCACTTAAAGCAACCGTTGCCTGCAAGCGTTTTTGAAGAAAAAATTGATTTGTGAGGACGTTGATTGGATCAAAAATGGAGGCTGACAGTCTATTATCTCTCATGAAAGCATCTACTGTTTGCTGGCGCATTATGGGGTCGGGAATGTTGGATGTCCAAAGCTGGTTCAGAAAATTTGCCGTATCAATCGTGGCGGGAATCAGAAATTGATCACGAGTTGTGGTGATGTTCTGGTTGTAGTCTAGGCTCCAAGTTGATCTACGAGTGTGATGACTGGCCATGAGCGTATAGGTAGTCCCAAAAAAAGCTTTACCAGTATTGGCAGTGATCTTGGTTCTTTCGGTTGGCGTCCAAATAAAGCCAGTTGTCCAGAAAGAACCAGCCAAACTTCCAGTTGTTGATGTATAGCTATATTTTTGGTATCCACTTGTTCCAGTCAGGCTGAATCTTGATGAAACTCGGTAGCGAAGATTACCCGTATAATGTTCATTTTCTCCGGATGTGCCTATACCGCCGACTGATGTGCTTAAACCTCCTATTTTCTGTTTATTATAATTTAAACCCCAGCCTAGTGTTCTGAAAGCAGAACCGCTGGTGAGGCTTAACAGAATACTATCCGATTGGCTTCCGGGCAGCCCGCCTGTTGCATCTGTGTAGACTGCATTATGGGTGTAGCGCGCCTGCGTTGTAGCAAAATTAGAAAAATTGTGAAGTACATAGGGGCTGATGCTATAGGTTTTTACAGTGGCTCGGTTGTTTGTAATATTTTCATTATTGGTTGTCAGAGGGCCCTGGAGAGAAATGTTTTGCTGACTTATGTTAGCAGTGCTATCGAGGAAAAAAAGGTTTTTAATTAGTGTCGCTTTTGCTCCCGCACTTAGCTGATGCATAGTCGTATTTTGATTGCTTTGATTTGCATAAAAAAGATTTTGCATCGTGTAGTTGGCGTTAACTTTTAAGCGTGCCCCGGTTCCAGTTAATGATATTCCAGGATTAACTTGGGTGATGAAATCGCTTATCTCATTTCCACGTGGAGCCAGTGTGACATTGTCTGTGTAAGTTTCTAATAAATTTAGTGTGGGAGTTATTTTCCAGTCAGCGGCGGCGGAATAGGCAGGAAATATCAGTATGATAGAAGTAACGGCCTGCACTATCTTATGGGAAAACTTGTGAAATAAATTATTCCCGGCCACCTTAGTCATAATAACCGTAACCATAATTGGTTCCGCCTGAGAATGCCTTTGCTTTATTGTAAATCAAACTAACGTTAGTGCATGATTCGAGCTGACGGAGTGCCTCTTTAACTGCATGTTGAGTTGTGGTTTCGGCTTCTATCACCATGACAATTTGACCCATCTGGCTTGCTAGAACACGTGCTTCAGTTGTGGGGAGCAAGGGTGGGGAATCAAAGATAACGATGCGGTCTGGGTATCGATTTGCAATTTCATTTAAAAGGCTACTCATTGCCTGGCTTGCTAGGAGTTCAGTTGCGTGTCTGTGACCTGTTCCAGCAGGTAGAATTCTGAGAGTATCGACGTTAGTTTTAATCATGACGTCTGCCAAATCGAGTTCTTCGTCGAGAAGTATATCCATTAAACCGACAGCTGACTTTAATCCTAATGTGCGGAGAACCGATGGACGAGCTACGTCTGCATCAATCAGCAGAACCGTGTGATCCATTTCGGTCGCGATGCTCATGGCCAAATTTATGGCGCAGAATGTTTTTCCTTCTTTAGGTAACGCACTGGTTACCATAATCAAATTCCCGTGGTGTATCGCCCCATCACCTTTAATGAAAGCATTCTGGATCAATGAGCGTTTTATTCCTCTAAACTCTTGAGCAGCCAAAGTTTTTCCCTGGTCCGGTGTGATCATGCCCAATTGATGCAGTTTAGCAAGATTGATTTCGACTTGCGAAATCATATGTCTGTCTGGATTGCGGGTTGTGTGTTCATTGATAATGTTTGAACTTTGCCCGCATGAGCCTTCCGGCTTTATCTTTATTGGGTGCGATATTTCCCCTTTATTATGCTCAAGTCGGTTTGCTGCTTTTTCAATAATGCTCACATGATCTCCCAACAGTATTCGGCCTGGCTGCTTTATCTACTTTTCAATTGGTCTTTGTAATTAAAAAAACCTTTTCCTTAAATTCACTTTACTTATTGTTGTTTTAAATTTTATGAAGTATTTACAAGATCATAATTTAAGGAATAAAAATGTCATTACCACGCTATACAGGGCAACCAGCAGAGTGATAGAGAACCCGAAAGCATAAAGGCTCCTTTTTCGCTTAACTTTTTCATTGGTAGTCCAGTTTTTGGTCACGGTACCCAGTATCGGCAAACCAATTGATTCTCGTAGACTATTCTGGCTCAAAAAAGTTGGTCTAATTTGGCTCATTAAGAGCGCACTCCCTATCCCGCCCACCAGGGCACCAACAAAAACTAAGCTGAATAGCATTAACCGGTTCGGTCCAGAGGGAACAAGTGGAACAGTAGGTGGATCTATGACCTTGAATGTCAGCATATCTGAAGTGGCACTCAATTCTCCTGATAACTTTGCAGATTCCCGGCGCCCTATGAGATTTTCATAATTTGATTTGTTGATTTGATAATCACGGTTGAGTTGAGAAAACTGTTCTGCCACTTGGGGCTTCGTAATAGTCAGTGCTTTTAATTGAGCACTACGAGAAGAATATTCTTCCACTCGAGCCTTCATTGCGGCGACCCTGGCTTCGGCCTCTGATAAAGAAACATTAAGTTGTTGCAGCATTGGGCTGTAACTTTTACCTCGATCTCGATCAGTGACGGGTTTTTTAAGTTTAGCTTCCTCTAGTTTGCGTTCCTCAAGTTTTGCAATCAGACGCTTGATTGAAACAACATCCGGATGGCGTTCTGTAAAGCGTAACCGCAAGGCATCCATGTCGTTGGTTAAAGTTAGGATTCGAGCATCAATTTCCGGGTTAACGATTCCTGAAGGAGCTTGCCCTGTTGTCAGGACATCAGGAGGTGCACCATCTTCAATTTGATTTTTGATGGCATTGCGCGCTTGTTCGGCTTCACGTAGCCCTAATTTCGCTTCATTCAGGCTATCCGAAACTGCTTGCAGTTGTGATCCATAATCACCGTCCTTGGGCAATAGACCACTATTTTTTATTTGGAAATCTGTGACAGCCTTTTCCGCAATGACTAATTTGTCCTCGTAATTCTTGATTTGCTCTTCGATAAATTTAATTGCTTTTTCGGAGTCTTGTTTCTGATTTCCAAAGCTGCCTTCAACAAAGATGGTTAGAAAGGACTGGACTACATCTTTTGCAATTTTTGGATTTTGGTGGTTATAGGATATAACATAAAGATCAGCACTATTACTTCCGCTGATCTTGATCTGGCCCATCATATCGCTAATTAGCCGCTCATGATCCTTGGCATCTGTTACCTTGATATCTAAATCCACCATTCGTAAGACTCGCTCTACGTTTGGTCGGCTGATAAGAGTTCTGCTCATGATTGAAACTTGTTGTTCCATGCTGGGAACCGTTGTCATGCCTGCCAGCAATGGCTTTAAGATAGTTCGGGTATCCACGAAAACTCTCGCAGAAGCTTGATAATTGTTAGGTAAGGAATATACCTTGAGTCCCCCAGCCAAGACAACAATCCATGCAATAACCACCGCGTACCACCGGTATTTCCATATTCCCTTTAAGTAGGAAAGTAGCAGGGATATTAATTCCTCCATCTTGTTAAGTTCTCCATAATGGTGCAGGTATCAATTATTGATGTAACATTGCTCCGCCATTACATAACGGAGTGGCCATTCTGTTATGGAATGTATTGAGAAATTAGATGAGACATTTGATTTTTTAAACTACGTCCGCAAGTTTTAAGAAACAAAATTTCAATTAAAAAAAACTTTCAGGAATAACTAATATATCCCCTGGGCGAACTGGAATGTTGGCTGAAATGTCACCATTTTTAATTAGATCCTCCAAACGGATGGCAATATGCTGTGCTTTTCCATCTATGTTGCGAATAATGCTGGCCTTGTTGCCTGCGGCAAAATTTGTGATACCACCTACGGCAATCATGACATCCATGAGTGACATACCTTTGTTAAAGTGAAGTGCTTGGGGTTTGCTAGCTTCGCCAATTACTCGAATTTGTTCTGTATATGGCCCAATGAAACCAGTCACAATAACCGTTACAACCGGATCCTGAATGAATGTAGCCAGTGCTTTTTCAATGTCTCGAGCCAAATGTGTAGACGTCTTTCCCATGGCGGGCAGGTCCTCTACCAAAGGGGTGGTAATTTTTCCATCTGGGCGAACTGGAACTGACATGGAGACCTCTGGATTGTGCCAGACAATTATATTAACGTTGTCGCCCGGGCCAATTATATAGTCATGTGAGGGTGGTTCATCTGAGGGAGAAAGAGATATACGTGGGGTGCTAGCGCAACCTCCAATGGCTAAGCACGAAAGTGCTATAGCAAGGAAAGTTAGAAATTTCATGATATTAGTATGTAGAGTATTCATCTGAATTTCCTTAAATTTGCGATCATTATGATGATAATAATTGGGTAAGCTAGGCGCATGCCTCGCCCCCTTTATGATTGATTGTTAGATGAAGTCGTATCCCGTTGCTAAACTTCCAACTGTAAATAACTGAGTTTATACTAAGCTAATAACAAATCATCGGATGAAGTGTGAAAAACTTTAGTGTAGCTCTGATTTTGTATCTCTGCTAGCTTTGGATTGTGGCTTCTTCTTTTATGAGAAAAGGGATTAAAAAAGTCTTGCATAGAACATGCATACTATAAAATTGCTTTCAGTTCTATTCAAATTCGTCCTTCGTTCAGTGACTCCATCTTCGAAAGGAATAAGGACTTGCCAAATACTACTTTCTAAACCATTAATTATTTTAGCATAACCTTGGAAAATGGATTGGAAAAGCGATTGAATATCTGAGCGGTGTCCGATTTTATGGACGGTCAAGTTAATGATGGTTTATTAACTTGTGTAGAATCCATGTAATTACATTTATGCATTAATAATATGATAATTACCCCATCGAAGAAACTGAGTAGGTAACTTATGTTATGACCACCGCGAGGGCAGGGTGTGCTTGATAGCGCACTCCAAGCCATTGCTTCAGCGATCACGATTGAATAGTTACGACGGGCACAGGCGGTTGTCTTGTCACTTCAACACAGCATGAGTCTGGAGCAAACAGCACAGGCCATCGGATTGTTAAAATTGCCGATATTCAATCTCAGCATCAGCGACATCGGATGCAACGGCGACGACTTAAATCCGTGGTGTTCGTAGAATTCCTTGGCGCGGTCGTGAAGTGCATGCACCAGCAGAGCTCGGATACTAACGATCTGAGAAACCACCACTTCCCTGATGGCACGGTTTTGCAGCATGGATGCGCCAAGCTTAATGCCTTGGGCGTGGTGGTCAACCTTGAGCCGAGCCAGAAGGAACTCCGGAACGGGCATGTTCTGATGCACAGAAGTAGTTGCCATCTGGTGCGAGACAACGCTCGCAGCCATGGCAAAGTAGCCGTAAACACGGTTGTCCTGATCCGCCACCACAAACGTGCGGCTGGCTTCGCTCAGTTGGTTTACCATTGCGCGGAGCTTGAGCCACTTGTCGAGAACGCTTTCGTTGCACTCAAATCGTTCCAGAATGTGGGTGGTTGCAAGTGGCTGAGGTGCGTTAAGTTGCAAACTTATGGTTTGACTGCAGCCCAATTAGCTGCTGCGGTGATGAGTCGCTCAAGCCCTGGATTTGGGCTGGGCGGGGTGACGAGCATTGCAGTGAACTGCTGGAACTTGTCGGCATTCAGGCTGAAAAAATCTGGTCAAGTATTACCGCCTGCGCTGATGAGCAGGCAACCTCGAACATAAAGTCCGTACGATTCTTACCTAGCAGGGTTGCTGCGTGATCAATTATATCTCGTTGCTCGGGCAATGCACGTAGATACCGTCTCTAACGTCAAGCATTTTTCAAATAATGTGTTGATACGGCTGTTGAGTTTTGAGAACGCCAAAGCACAAATGCACCAGCTTGCGCATTGCGGCACCGAGGGAGGACATCTTGGACTTGCCTCGGGCAAGCAGGCGTTCATAAACAGCTTTGACATGTGGGTTGTAGCGTGTCC
>JAIOPT010000166.1 GCA_021413765.1 Betaproteobacteria bacterium | reverse complement strand
ACCAAACTTAATGCGCTCATTGACCAAGCCTTACGCGCCAGTCCAACGTTAGATGCGGCGCAAGCTACGCTACTTCAAGCACAACAAACGTATGCCGCGCAAATGGGCTCCTCCCAGTATCCGCAGGTGAATGCCAAGCTTGGTGCGCAGCGTCAAAAATTCAATTCTTCTCTTTTTGGGCAGCCCGGCGGGGGCAGAATATTCGATTTGTATAACGCTGGGGCAACGGTTAGTTATAACTTTGATCTTTTCGGGGGTAATCGCCGAGCTCTTGAATCCTATGCTGCGCAGGCTGATTATCAACGTTATCAGCTTGAAGGTGCGCGACTCACGCTTGCCGCCAATATCATTACAACTGCAATGTTACAGGCACAATTCGCGGCTCAGATTAAGGCCACTGTGGCCATTTTGGCAGCGCAGAAAAAGCAGCTGAATATTACGAGGCAACGTTTCGAACTAGGGGCTGTGCCCCGCAGTGACGAATTTACTTTGCTTACCCAGGTAGAACAAACCCGCGCCAGCATTCCGCTCTTGCGTAAAAATCTTGAGCAAGCAAACAATTTGCTTGCTGTGCTAGTGGGTCAATTTCCCGGAGCGGCGCAAATACCCAAATTTACTTTAGCGGATTTTAATCTGCCGACAGATCTTCCTCTTGTCATACCTTCAGAACTGGTGCGTCAGCGACCTGATATTCAGGCGTCTGAAGCTTTGTTGCATGTGGCAAATGCACAATATGGGGTCGCCATATCCACGGCCTATCCGCAAATTAACTTATCCTCTAATCTGAACTCGCAGGCTCTTGCTCCATCCAGTTTGTTCGGAGCCGGGTCTATGGTTTGGAGTTTGGTAGGTCAGGTAGCGCAACCATTGTTCAATGCTGGCCTCAAAGCTGGGGTTAAATCAGCAGAAGCGGGTTTCAATGCCGCAACCGCTAACTATCGGCAAACCGTGCTGCAAGCGTTACGCAATGTTGCTGACGTTCTGCGTGCACTAGACAATGATGCGCAAATATTGCAAGCGCAAGCTGCCGCCGATGCTGCAGCGCAAGCGTCGCTTAATCTTATCCAACAGCAATTTTCATTAGGCGGGGTGAATTATTTGCAACTACTGACCGCGCAACAACAGGCACAACAAACCCAGATCAACTTAATCGCCGCGCAGGTTCAGCGTTTGACGGATACCGCAGCGCTTTATCAGGCTATGGGTGGTGGCTGGGTTGCCGCGTCTAAACAAGAGGCGGGGCTGCTGCCACAGCATACTTATTTAGCAGTGCAGAATACCGAGCACAAAGGGTTTGTTCGGCACCTTGTGAGTCAAAATTGAGCATGGAGCATTAACATGACTAAGGGAACGACCAAGCGCATGATCATCATGCTGTTGATTGCCGCAATAGTGTTTGGCGGCATTTATGCTTTTCAACAATTTCGCAACAAAATGATACAGCAGGCTATCAAGGGACAGGCTAACCCACCGCAAAGTGTATCTACTACCGTGGCGCAAACATCCACTTGGCAACCTTCAGTCGAAGCGGTAGGCAATCTGCGTGCTTCCAAGGGCACCAGTCTGGCAGCCGAGGTCAGCGGCATAGTCACAGCCATACATTTTGATTCTGGAAAAATGGTTAAAGAGGGTCAGCTGATATTAGAACTGAATGCCGCGCCGCTTAAAGCTCAGCTCGAACAGCTCAAGGCCGCCGCCCGGCTCGCTAAACAAAATTTCGACCGCGACCTTGCTCAACTCAAGGTGCATGCAGTCAGCCAAGCTGCAGTAGATCTTGCTGCAGCCAATTTGAAAAGCGCTTTAGCTCAGGTAACGATGCAAGAAGCTACCATTGCACAGAAAAGTATCCGCGCTCCCTTTGATGGACAGCTGGGTATACGTCAAGTAGATCTTGGTCAATATCTGGCGCCAGGCACTGCCCTTGTAAATCTGCAAAAACTTGATCCAATGTATCTGGATTTTTCGGTTCCACAGGCTCAGATTGATTTGATTCATGTCGGCGAAAACGTCACTGTGCAAACCAATGCGTTTCCGAACAAAGTTTTCACCGGTACCATTTCCGCGCTTGAACCACAGGTGGACATATCCACGCGTAATCTCAAAGTACGAGCAAGCATTGCCAACCCTAAGGGTGAATTGTTACCTGGATTATTCGCTACGGCGCGGGTGAACAAAGGGGATATAAAACAGTACATCACCCTGCCGAATTCAGCTATTGCGTACAACCCATATGGCAGCACCGTGTTTATAGTGAAAAGTGAAGGCAAGGGAGCAGGTGGCAAGCCGAAGCTGGTGGTCGAGCAGCGTTTTGTCACTACCGGCCTTGCGCGTGGCGATCAAGTGGCAGTGCTTAGCGGTCTGCAAGTGAATGAGGTTGTAGTCACTTCGGGTCAGCTCAAGCTACGCAATGGCACCCCAGTAATTGTAAATAATAGCGTGCAACCGTCTAATAATCCCAATCCTGAGGTAAAAGACGAATGAGCAACACTGCTGGAGCTGCGATAAGAAAATTTACTGACATTTTCGTTGAACGCCCAGTTCTGGCAATCGTCATTAGCTTGGTAATACTGGTTCTGGGCTTACGCTCGCTTACTTCATTGCCGGTACTGCAATATCCTTATACCCAAAATGCCGTAGTTACGATCAACACTTCTTATCCAGGTGCCGATGCCAATCTGGTGACCAGCTTCATTACCACTCCTTTGGAAAATGCCGTAGCTCAGGCCAATGGTATTGATTATATGACCTCCAGCAGCACCCAGGGAGTGAGCACTATCAATGCCAATCTTCGATTAAATTATGACCCAAGCAAGGCCTTAACTGAAATTAACACCAAGGTGAATGCAGTTCTCAACCAACTGCCGCCACAGGCACAAAAACCCACGCTTTCTGTGAGCATCGGACAAACCATAGATGCGATGTACATCGGTTTCTACAGCGATGTTCTCAAACCTAACCAAGTCACTGACTATCTCGTGCGCTCCGTACAACCCAAGCTACAGGCGATTGAAGGCGTGCAAGTTGCCGAATTGCTCGGTGCAAAAAACTTCGCCCTGCGGGCATGGCTTGACCCACAAAAGCTCGCCGCAGTTGGCCTAACCGCAGCCGATGTGTATGGTCTTTTAGCTGCAAACAATTTTCTTTCATCCAGCGGCCAATCCAAGGGACAAATGGTGCAGATCAATCTGAATGCATCTACTGCACTGCATTCAGTAGATGAATTCAAGCAGATGGTCGTCAAGCAACAAGGCAACTCAGTCGTACGCTTGGCAGACGTAGCGAATGTTACTTTGGGCGCCGATGACTATGACAGCAGCGTATCCTTTGACGGAAAAAAAGCGGTGTATGTGGGCATTCAGGTAGCCCCAGGTGCAAATCTGTTGGATGTGGTCGCTCGAGTACGCAAAGTTATGCCTGAAATTCAGGCGCAGCTCCCGCTGGGTTTGAATAGCAATATCGTTTATGACTCGACCAAATTCGTCAATTCGTCAATTAACGAGGTCGTTAAAACGCTTGTGGAAGCAGTCCTCATTGTCACTGCAGTAGTGTTTGTTTTTTTGGGCTCTCTACGTTCGGTGCTCATTCCCGTGATTGCGATACCACTTTCACTGGTAGGAACTTTCTCAGTGATGCTGGCCTTGGGCTATTCCATCAACTTGCTCACGCTTCTGGCTCTCGTACTTGCCATTGGACTAGTGGTAGATGATGCCATCATCGTAGTAGAAAACGTAAGTCGTCATTTGGAAGAAGGGCTGTCACCCTTTGAATCAGCTATGAAGGCGGCGCGTGAGCTGGCTAATCCCATTATTGCGATGACCATCGTGCTTGTTGCTGTATATGTGCCGATAGGTTTTATGAGTGGTCTTACTGGCGCACTATTTACTGAGTTTGCATTTACTTTGGTAGGCGCTGTGACTATGTCAGCTGTGATAGCGCTGACACTTTCACCAATGATGTGTTCGCGCCTTCTGCGCTCGCCTAAGCGCGAGGGCGGTAACTGGCAAGATCGTTTGGAAATATGGTTAGATAAACAATTTGAACGCTTGCATGTTCGTTATGAAAGAACCCTGCATAGCGCACTCAACTTTGGTACTGTAATAGCCATATTTGCTTTAGTAGTGATGGGTGGAATTTATTTCCTGTATAGCACTTCGATGACTGAACTTGCCCCGCAGGAAGACCAGGGTGTGCTAATTGCGGCCTCTTTTAACGCGCCGGATGCGACGCTACAACAACGAGAAATATATGGCGAGCAGATTCAGAAAATTTTCAAGAATCACACGGAAACAGATCACATATTCCAGCTAAATATGCCGACACAGGTTATCACTGGCATGGTGCTCAAGCCCTGGAATGAGCGTACTAAAACCTCTATTCAGCTACAACCCGAAGTGCAAATGGAATTGGGGAGAATCGCAGGCACGCAAAATGCTCTTTTCCAGCCACCCCCGCTGCCCGGTGCACGTGGCTTGCCAATACAATTTGTTATTACCACCACTGAACCATTCTCCAAGCTCTTTGACGTATCCCAGAAGTTCTTGCAAGATGCTGAGAAAACTGGCGAATTTATTTTCATACAGTCGGATTTGCGCATTGATCTGCCACAAACTACGGTAGTGATTGATCGCAATATGGCGTCACAGCTCGGGCTAAATATGCAAGACATAGGCTCTGGCCTGTCTGCCATGTTAGGTGGTGGATATGTGAACTATTTCGAGCTTGAGGGTCGATCTTATAAAGTGATACCGCAGGTAGCACAGCGTTTCCGCCTTAATACAGATCAACTTAAACGCTATTACCTGCGTACCGCAAGTGGACAGATGGTGTCGCTGTCTACAGTGGCTCATCTAAAAACCAGTACCGAACCGGAAACAATCAGTCACTTTCAGCAACAAAATATGGCGACCATACAGGGGGTGGCTTTTCCCACTATCTCACAAGGCCAGGCACTGGAAAGGCTAAAAATTTTAGCACAGGAGACCTTACCTGCTGGATATAGCTATGACTATTCAGGACCATCACGACAGTTTGTACAAGAATCTGGCGGACTGATACTCACATTTTTCTTTGCTATTATTATTATTTACTTGGCACTTGCGGCTCAATTTGAGAGCTTCCGCGACCCTGTTATTATTTTAGTGTCGGTGCCTATGTCTATTGCAGGAGCATTGATATTTATCAATCTTGGTATTGGGCACGCCAAGCTCAATATTTACACTGAAGTTGGCTTGGTAACACTTATTGCTCTCATCTCAAAACATGGCATTTTGATTGTGGAATTCGCCAATAACTTGCAACAATTAGGATTGAGTAAACGTGATGCCATAGAGAAGGCTGCTGGTTTACGTCTTCGCCCGATTCTAATGACAACTGCCGCCATGGTACTGGGTGTTTTGCCGCTTATCACAGCTAGCGGTGCTGGTGCAGTGAGCCGCTTTAATATGGGCTTGGTGATCGCCAGCGGCTTATCGATAGGTACATTGTTTACTCTGTTCGTTGTACCGGGTATGTATATGTTGCTTGCGGCTGAACGTAGCCATGAAGCAACAGTATCTGGGCAGTAGCTAGCTAAAAATCCATTCGCCCTGAGCCGCACAGTCTCGCATATGCTTGTGAGTGGGAGCAAACTTGCGCATTGTCAAAGTTGGCTATGTCGCTGCTGTTGAAGCTTACCCCAAGTAACTTTTAAAGTCGCTCTTATGCAGGTGGAGTGAGCACGGTCGGTACGGCCAGTGGTAGTGTATCGGGGTAATCTTTGCTGTAGTGTAATCCGCGGCTTTCGTGCCGAGACAATGCGCTTTGCACGATGAGATCGGCCGTTAATACCAGATTGCGTAACTCCAGCAAATCAGCTGTCACATGAAAATTGGCGTAATACTCATTAATTTCCTCATGCAATAATTGAATACGGTGTTGAGCGCGTCGCAGTCTTTTGGTGGTGCGCACAATTCCGACATAGTCCCACATGAATTGGCGCAATTCCGCCCAGTTGTGTGAAATGATAATTTCTTCGTCGGCATCGGTAACCCGGCTCTCATCCCATTGCGGCAGTGGAATGAACTGACTTTGCGGCGTGGCCAGTATGTCGCGCGCGGCAGCCTCGGCAAACACCATACATTCCAACAGCGAATTGCTGGCCAGGCGGTTGGCCCCGTGCAGGCCGGTGTGAGCAGTTTCGCCCACGGCATAGAGATGGGCGAGATCGGTGCATCCATGCAGATCAGTAATGATGCCACCGCAGGTATAGTGCGCAGCCGGTACCACTGGTATGGGCTGGTGCGCGATATCGATACCCAGCGACAGGCAGCGAGCGTAGATGGTAGGAAAGTGCGCTTGCAGAAATTCTATTGACCGATGTGAGATATCAAGATACACGCAATCTAAACCACGTTTTTTCATTTCGAAATCGATAGCGCGCGCGACGATGTCGCGCGGCGCGAGTTCGGCGCGCTCATCATGAGCAGGCATGAATCGTGTGCCGTCGGGCAGTTTAAGGATGCCACCCTCGCCACGAACCGCCTCAGAGATGAGGAAAGACTTGGCGTGCGGGTGATATAAGCAGGTTGGGTGAAATTGAATGAATTCCATGTTGGCCACCCGGCAACCTGCACGCCAACCCATGGCAATGCCATCGCCAGTGGCGGTGTCTGGATTGGTGGTGTAAAGATATACCTTGCCTGCACCGCCGGTGGCTAGAATTGTGTCATGAGCAGCGATGGTGCTGACTTCGTCACTCAAGCTGTTGAGTGCGTAAGCACCATAGCAATGATTGTTAGTGTGGCCGAGTTTATGGCCAGTAATCAGATCGATGGCGATGTAATGCTCCAGCAGCGTGATATTGGGATGTGCCAGAACTTTGGAGGCGAGAGTTTCCTGTACGGCATGGCCAGTGGCATCGGCGGCGTGGATGATACGTCGATGGCTGTGGCCGCCTTCGCGTGTCAGGTGATAGCCGGTATCGGTATTGGCATCACGTGTGAACGGCACGCCTTGCGCAATTAGCCAGTCAATTGCTGGCTTGGCGTGTTCGATAACATAACGCGCGGTGGCTGGGTCACAGAGGCCAGCGCCAGCGGTCAAGGTATCTTGGATATGCGCGGCCAAAGAGTCTTCTTCCGACAACACGGCAGCGATTCCGCCCTGCGCCCAAATACTTGCACCATCCAATAACGATTTTTTGGTGATGACGGCGATTTTTCGTTGATCGGCAAGTTTCAATGCCAATGAGAGCCCTGCCAGTCCGCTGCCTATAATTAAAACATCAAATTGCAGCATGCTAGTGTCGTGCTTCATTTTTCAAGGTTTCGATCAGATGTGGCTTGAGGCCATGTGCGTACCCATGCGAGCAACGGCAGAAGTGCTCCAATTCGTTTCGTTGCTCATCGGTAAAAGTGATCAGCGTACCCAGATTCATCATTCGCTCCGTGGGATGAATGCGAGTACGGCCAAGGAAAAGCCGAATGGTTCAGACAATTCACAAGCACTGCACTAGCCATCCAGTGGGTGGTTAATATTAAAGGCAATTGTCTTATTGCGCAGACTAGAGCAAACCTAAAATTCATGTTTTTATTGAGCTTGAACTATAGCAAATCTTGCTTGCTTGCGGCATTCATGCAGAGCTTTGCTTTGAGGGTTCATACATTTATTTTCCTTATGCAATTGTGGTATGCAAAATCACAAAAAATTCAAATTTCTAAATGGCTAGTTCTATCGTAGATAACTAATGATATCTCATCGAGCCTTCGGAGGACTGATAACTACCGTCTATCGGATATGTAAGATAGTTTAGACAGTTTTAACAGTTAATATGGACGATATTTTTTTCTAGTAGTACTCTATGTCTACGATCAACAATATAAGGAGCAATGTTTATGATTGGCTATCTTAAGAGGGCAACGAAGAAACAGAATCGATATCTGGTCGACTATTTTTTCCAGGGGTATCGGCGAGCGGCGTCTCCCGCAACCAAAATTGGTAGTATCACAGCACTACCGCTCCTCCTGTTCATGGGTTGCATAGCTGGAACCTTCTCTGAGCTAGCTGCGGCCGCTCCCTCGCCGAAGCTGCTCTTTAAGTCAAATTTCGGGTATGGAGTGTCACTCGGCAAGCCGTATAGCAGAGGCACGAATGGGACTCCTCAGTATGACTTCAATGCGAAAGGGGTTTATCAAAATCTGACAGGCAAGGACGTGGAAACCAGGTATACCTGGCCGCCGGTCGCGGCTTTGGGAGCTTATTTTTCCGGGGTGCAATTGATCGCGCCGGTTCCGGTTACACCTTCTACACTTAGCCAATACAACATCGCTAGAATCTATGGTACATATGGTCCCAATGGAGGACAGACGACTGAGCTATTTTTGAACACAGCAAACAATGGTGGGGTAGGCAATGCAGCTAGTGCCCAGACAGACTTTCTGATTGAAAGGCCATGGGATATTGGTGATGTCACGAACCTTTACACGACTTTTTGGGTCAAATTTCCAGCAAATTTAGCAAGTAGCCTGGATCCGAGCGTGTCGTCAGGCAATTGGAAGACGCTTACTGAATTTAAAACCGGTGGGGCAGTGGATCCGGTGAGCGGTAAGCAGTATGGCGGTGGCGATTATCGAATACAGGTTGCTGTCTTGAAAAATAAAAAGGAGGAATTGTACTGGAGGACGGCAGGCGATGATGGTGCCAATTGGAAGACAGTTGATTCGGCTGGCAAAGTGATCAACTGTCCTCAAGCTGTTAATGCCCTCGTGTGTCCACTCAATATTTACTGGAAAGTTGAGAATCATGCCGTCCCCGTTCCAGTCGGCAGGTGGGCCAAGGTGGAAGTGTATTGGCATCGGTCCAGTGGAGAAGATGGTCGGTATTGGGCTGCGGTAAATGGAGAGGTGATTGTCGATTATCACGGGTCCACTATGGGGAAATTTAATCTTCCTATCACACGCATCTTTTCTACCCTCGACTACAGCGGAGGCCATTCGAGCGGAGACCAATCTTCGAGTGGGACTCACACCACAGGGCTCGAGTATTGGGATGGATTCCCTTGCGGGGATGGGGTTTCCTGCTACTAGCCGGTTGGTGGAAGAGGTCTAGTCGAAATTTCGTTCCCCCCGCATGAGGTATTCTTGGGGGGAACGTACGCTACACCAAGCAGCCACTGGCTGTTGTATTTCTAAATTGGATCCGCGTTCAGTAAATATTAGCCTTGTGCCAGTTATTCCTTGCGAATATTAATTTACGGGTTAAAATTGCAGTGCTGGATATACTTAACTTAGGAGACAAAATAATGAGATTAAAATTGGCATTACCGATATTTATGTTATTTTCATCAATCGGCTACGCCCATAATGTATTGGCGAACGATTACTATTTAATAAAATCGCCGGGACCGCGAGTATATTTTGTTGAACCAAGTGATGGCGCAGTAGTCGGCAACGAAGTTAAAGTTGTGATGGGTGTGCAAGGTATGGAGATCAGGCCTGCTGGCACCGTAGCAGAGGATACGGGACATCATCATTTGCTGATAGACGCACCGCAGGTGAATGCTGGAGAAGCAGTTCCGGCGGGAAATGACCAGTATCGCCATTTCGGTAAAGGTCAAACGGAAACCATGATCAAATTAGCTCCAGGAACGCATACTCTGACATTACAATTCGCTAATGGCGCACATGTTTCTTATGGTGAGAAAATGCGTAGTACGATTAGCGTGACCGTAAAATAACACGGGTTCACTCGTTCAAACGGTGGGGTTAGTTCCTGATACCCCACAAATCAAAATGTCTCCACAAACCTCCGGAGACAATTGCAGCCGAACCATTTCAGTGGTTTGGCTGTTTCTTTTTCAAGTGGCGAGTTAGCTTTGGATTGTCTGATTATTTACTTGCTTGGCCAAATTACGCTACCATTATCGGCTGAGCACTGTTCTCTGTCTCCCTAGTGTCAAGGATGCGCTTCATGCACGTTTCTGATAGCTTTTCACGGAAGTATTCAGGCTTCCTGCCGGATAGCTCAAACCATATCAACTACCTCTATGGGCGCGATATCGATTATATAAGTTATCATCACGTTGGGTACTAGTCTACTACTTGAAAATTAAAACCTTCTCAGAACGAGTTTGCGCAGCAACACTGCCATCGCGCCGCGAAAACGTTATTTTCTATTAACGTACTATCAGATCTTGATTCAGGCGGTAGCGTCACGCCGTTCCCCTATATTGCATTGCTATGTACGGTAGCACACAGACGGAGCCTTAAATTCTTAATAAGCTTATTAGACCTGAGTAGAAAACCAAATAAAAATTTTCTTAACGACCAAGTTTCCTTAGATAGAGAAGGGTCAGATGAGGTCACTAAATATGAAAGGTATTGCAGCATGAATATGAGAAGAGGAATGGTTATTGGAAGCGCGCTCATCGCCTTGGTGGGCTTGATGTCATCATCTGGGCTGACGTTCGCAAGTGATCAGATGGCCGCAAAAGAAATTCTTCAGCAGAACTGCGTTCAATGTCACAGGCTGGAAGGCAAGGCCGATTCACGTTTTAATCTCAAGGCGCCTGATCTCATCTGGGCCGGAAGCAAATATCGTCGTCCCTGGCTCATCGGATGGCTGACCGGCAAGGAAGCGCCACTGTATGCCAAGGGTTATCGCTGGGATCTGAGCGAGGGTCCGTCCAAGCATCCGGTTGTCAGCGCATCCGATGCCAATGTCCTTGCTGATTATTTTGCTGAGCACAACAAGGATCCACGAGTCACAGTTGGCGCATTTAATCTTTCGAAGGTGACGAAGTTCGAGGCCGATTTTGGTGCAATGGCCTTCAAGGCTCATGCCTGCCTCGGTTGTCATACGATTAATGAGGATGGAAAAATCATTGGAGGGCCTCAGAGCACTGCGCTCCATGCGTCCGGACAACGTTATGACCAGGATTGGCTCTTCCGTTTCGGGCTGAATCCACAAGACTTTGTGCCGCACAGTGGTGAGTTTCTGGCTGATGCGACAGAGCCGCAGCTCCGCGCGGTGATTGGGTACTTGATGACGCAGGGTGTGAGTGATTTCCAATATTACGAGCCTTGGACGAGTCCGGAATTCGGCACGGCCAGTGTCGGTCGCGGTAAAGTCATCTACAAGGAATATTGTTCGCAATGTCACGGAGCGACAGGCAAAGGTGACGGGCCGGCAGCGTCTGGTTTGGACCCGAAACCGGCAATTCATGCCAATATTCCTTTTGAAAAGCTGCCAATGGAATATCTGTACAACGTGATTAATCATGGTGGCCCGGCAATAGGGAAATCACCGAATATGCCCTATTGGAACCTGACCATCGGCCAGCAAGGCGTAGCTGATGTGATTGCCTACCTCAAGGCCACATTCAAGGGCTCACCTGCCGGAGCGGCTGCTGCTAGTTCCGCGCCAGCTGCCAGCGCTATGCCTGCCAAGGCAGTTGCCGTTCCAGCTGCAGCTGCTGCCACTGCAATTTCCTCAAGTGGAGGCCGGTCGGATGCTTGCGTGCAGCCGCGCAAGACGGCCAAGGCACCGGATAGCTTCTTGGTCATGACGAATCCACTCGCTGTCTCTGTGGAAGTACTTGAGGCCGGGAAAACGCTGTTTCAGAAATCCGCCAAGCCTGCCGCCTGCGCCATGTGTCATGGAGAGAAGGGCGATGGAAAGGGCATGATGGGAGCAGCACTGGTGCCACCACCAAGAAACTTTACCTGCAATGCCATGATGAAGGATATTCCGGATGGACAGCTTTTCTGGATTATCAAGAAAGGTTCGCCTGGGACCGGCATGATGTCCTTCTCCGGCTTATCTGATGACAAGGTGTGGCAGCTCATTCATTATATCCGGTCGCTAGCTCATTAATCAGAAGAGAATGATTTTTACAGGGAGATACACCATGGACAAAAATAAAGTGAAACGAGCATTGGGCGTAGCAGTAATCCTGGCGGGAGGTGTGGCTGTCCTGTCAGGATGCGCTGGGCATCATAAAGGAAAGCTAGAGAATGAGCTGTATGCTGAGGCGGATATTACTGGTCCGGGCATTACCGGTAAGGCGCAACTGTATCAGGAATATGAAGGACGCATCAGAATCAAAATGACGGTACAAGGTACGCTTGATAGCAAGTTAACGCCCGGACTACACGCGGTACACATTCACGAAACAGGGGCATGCGATCCATTCACGGCGGCAAAAGGCCATTACGATGGCAATATCGACCCACTAGTCAACCCGGATGCGAATGTCAGTCCAGGCCTTGGAAATCACCCCTATCATTTAGGCGATCTGCCGAATCTTGTGGTTGATGAAAACCGCAATGGAACGCTTTATACCATCACAAGCCGGGTTACCTTGGCTCCTGGAATGACGACTCTTTTCGATGCGGATGGGAGTGCATTTATTATTCATGGACTCGAAGATAAATTCCTTCCCGATCCTCCGACGAAAATGCCCCAGGCGGCCCCAGGATTGCATGCGGGGTGATTATTCTGAAGAAGTGAGGTAAAGAAAATGCAAGGGCGGCGTCATGAAATTCATTTGAAGACGCCGAATATCGGCGTCAATACAGCAGATGCAGATATGTGACAACGTAAAACCAGTTTTTCAATTGATAAATAGGAGGTAAACATGAAATTGGTTACTAAATTACCACTGGCATTGGCATTGATCGTGAGCAGCGTCACTAGTCCAGTATTTGCCGATGATGGTTATTATGGAGTAAAAGAAGAGGGACATTACGATGGACATCAAAAAGGGAAATTGGAGAAAAAGCTTCGTGCAGAAGCGACCATCGCCGGTCCGGGCATTACCGGAGAAGCTC
>JAIOPT010000169.1 GCA_021413765.1 Betaproteobacteria bacterium | reverse complement strand
AACGTTCGGATAATCCTGCCGTGCGATCGATTCCAGCGCCTCGCGAAGCTCCGGCCGCCCCATGCTGCGCACAATGACGGAGACAAGCGGTAGAGCCGGCGGATTGCCAGGACATACTGCAAGTGTCTTCTGTGAAGAATGAGTAGGAAAAATGCTGGGGGACATGGACTTAAGTTCGTCGGTTTAGTTTATTAAAAATTTAACGGTGATGAATTGCACCTAATTTTAACCCACTAAACGCTGTAAATTGCATCCAAGTTTGAATCTGTGTAGGTATAGCAGAAAAGTATTGCGCTGCTGCCTTACCATGCGGGTGACGGTACACCACCTTGTTCATAGGGGTTATGTTCGGAAATGACCGATGAGCCTTGTCTTCGTAGGATACCACCAAGAGGATCGGTAGCTGGACACGCTGTAGGACAATATTTCCTGACCCACTGAGTCCTTATATGAAAAATAAGGATTTTGCTTATTTCTCCCATGCGCCGGCCTGAGAAAAACACTCGAGAGTTGTCAATTTATTGAGATGGTGTAAAACCAAGGCAGGTGTGGAACGGTCACCAAATGGAAAACGTAGATTCTGGGCATTCTCCATCAAAAACACTTTATTTATGAAAAAACCTGTGAAGTATTTCTTAGCGTTTTCATGGAAATTATAGGTGTTCCCAATCTCGGATTAGTGCAGCTTGGCCATAATGCTGACCATCTGGTGCCATCAAATTCCATACTGTGGCGTCACGGATCATGAAGCGTCGACCGGACTTAGCGATACGGATACCAGAATAGTTGTTGATGTATCCATTTTTGGTAACAGCTTCCAGCAGTTTAGCTCGCTCTTTTTGATTGACTGTTTCAGCCGATAGGCGCGATGGCAAAACGGTAAACTCTTCCCAGCTCATTTCGAATAAATCCAGCGCTCGTTGGTTACCATAATTGAATATTGGGTCTACCCCGATTCCATGGGAAAGAACTGCGAACGGAGCCAAAAAAAGTGCCTCAACAGCATTTTCATGACTGATACCTTCATCAAAATTGGGTTTTCCAGTCCAATGTAGGTAGCTGGAGCGCAGGATTTCAACATGATGAGTTAGGAAGGTACAATTATCTTTGTATGTCATAGAGGTGGTTCCGCGTTACTGGACAGTAATTTCCATTCCTGACAACTGTGATTCCGGTCTATGATCTTTTTGCGCTCAGCAATTCCGCCTTTGTGAGCGCCCCCTTACAATCGTATATTCTACAGTGTCATACATAACAATTGCATGAATGAGGTTTGAGTGCTACTGATGATGGTGGTAGGATGCGAAATCACTGTTAGCGATCATATCTAAGCAGTCAAGCTAAGTGGTGTTGATAATGCGAGTAAGATGTTTGGCAGATAGAATGTGGCAGAGAAGGTGCAGGGTAAAACAGAATTATGTCGGTTTAATTGACTTAAATTACGAGGAATTAAAATGCACAACACAATTATGGTAAATTTTTTCAGGCTATTTTTGGCAGTGATTTTTTTTGCGATGAGTGCAGGTGCGCAAGCTGATATTCACGATGCAACTGAGGCTTACGAGAGAGGTAATTACCCAGCTGCGTTAAAGGAATTTCGTCGGCTTGCAGACAGTGGCGATGCAACAGCCCAATACAATCTGGGTTTAATGTACCAAAAAGGTCAAGGTGTTCATCAGGATTTCAAAGAAGCTGCGACATGGTATGGACTTGCAGCCAAGCAGGGGGATGCGGATGCACTGACCTCTCTTGGAGTTTTGTACCAGTATGGTGAAGGTGTATCACGGGACTATGATGAGGCAGCATCTTTGTACCATAAAGCCGCCGGACAGGGCCATGCAGGTGCGCTGTTTAACCTTGGGCAGATGTATCACAATGGCAAAGGTGTGCCACGGAACTACAGAGAAGCTGCGTGGTGGTATCGCAAAGCGGCAGCTCAGGGAAGTGCAGTGGCGCAGTACAATCTTGGTGTGCTGTATGAAAATGGTCAAGGCGTACCACAGGATTTCAAGGAAGCCGCATCATGGTATCTAAAGTCAGCCGAACTAAGAAATGCAAAGGCGCAGCACAGTATTGGATTGATGTATGAAAGTGGCCAAGGCGTGCCACAGGATTGGATTCAAGCGCACAAGTGGTATAACTTGGCAGCGGGAGAAGGGTATGAAGCGGCTGAGAGAAGTAGAAAAAGTATTGAGTACAAGTTGGCTGCTGCGCAAATAGAGCAGGCGCAGGCGTTGGCACGAAAGTGGCTGGCAGAGCATTCCAAGTAATTGTTGAAGTATTATGGTGGCGCGTCCTGGGATAGGATCGCCACCTTTTGATTTGCTGAAAGCCAGAGAACTAATCAAATAATTGACGACTGACCTTAGTCGCACAACTTTTTACATCTCCCAGCTCGATAAAATAGCTGTCTGTAGGTTGGTGAATCCTTGAATAATCGAGGGATTAATCGAGATAATCTTCCGGTTCGTGGGCAAGCATTCCGAATGCCTTCGCGACAGCGTGATGAGTGATTTTCCCATTTACGATATTGAGTCCTTTGCGCAACACAGCGTTATCTTTAAGTGCCCGCTTCCAGCCTTTATTTGCCAATTGCTGCACATAAGGCAAAGTTGCATTGGTTAGCGCTAGCGTTGAGGTGCGTGGTACGGCGCCGGGCATGTTCGCAACAGCATAGTGAATTACACCCTCGACCACATAAATTGGATTCTCGTGCGTGGTGGGATGGGTTGTTTCGATGCAGCCGCCTTGATCCACTGCAACGTCCACTATCACCGAGCCTTGGCGCATGGTTTTGAGATCATCGTAGCGTATCAGCTTGGGTGCTATGGCTCCTGTGACTAACACCCCGCCAATGACAAGGTCGGCGGTGGCGATCTGTTCCAGCAGATTGTGCCGATTGGAAAAAATCAACTGGACGTTAGCAGGCATGACATCGCTAAGATGGCGCAGACGTTCCAGTGAAATGTCGAGGATAGTGACACTCGCGCCCAGACCTGCTGCCATTTTGGCGGCATTCATGCCCACTACACCGCCGCCGAGGATGACAACATGCGCGGGGGGCACACCGGGGACTCCACCTAGCAGAACCCCCCGTCCACCATATAATTTTTCGAGATACTTGGCCCCTTCATGCACGGACATCCGTCCTGCGACTTCAGACATTGGCGTAAGCAAGGGTAATTCGCGTGAAGGCAATTCTATTGTTTCATAAGCGATGCAAGTTGCACCAGAATTTAGATGCGCTTTGGTTAGTCTTTCATCAGCGGCAAAGTGAAAAAAGGTGAACAGTGTTTGACCAGGTTTGATGTGCTGCCATTCTGGCTCAATCGGCTCTTTAACTTTAACAATCAGATCGGCATCTGCCCATATTGTGTCTGCATCGGGGACGATGCATGCACCTGCAGCTAGATACTGCTCGTCACTGAAATCACTACCTGATCCTGCGCCTGTCTCGACCAGCACAGAATGCCCGGCCGCAATTAGCGATTCTGCGCCGGATGGAACCAGTGCGACACGGCTTTCGTTTGCTTTAATTTCTTTGGGTATGCCGATTTTCATGTGATTGCCTCACTAAGGTGATCGTACGAAATAGTTTTTTTGGGGTCAAGGTATCCGTAATGAATTCGACCCATTCCATGGCGCCACTTTTAATAGCAATAGCATTCCTGGCAGTGCCAGCAGTGCGCACAGCAAAAAAAATCCCGTCCAGCCGATTGCTTCCACCAACCAACCAGTCGCTGCGTTGGCGAAGGTGCGTGGCATAGCTGCGAGGCTGGTGAATAGCGCGAATTGCGTGGCGGTGTAGGCAGGATGGGTGGTGCGCGCAATGAAGGCAACGAACGCGGCTGTACCTAGTCCCACGCCCAAGGCTTCTATGCCGATCACTATGGCGAGTTGAGTGAGTTCCACGGTGGTAATTTCGGCATGATACCCCACCGATGCAAGCCAGAAGAAACCAAAAATTGATACCACTTGAACTACCCCAAACAGCCACAAGGCGCGATTAATGCCAATCTTTACCATCCATAGTCCGCCAAGTAATCCGCCAATTACAGCGGGCCACAGGCCCGCATTTTTGGCAATCAGGCCGATCTGTGTTTTAGAGAATCCCATATCCATGTAGAACGGGGTAGCCAGCGCGGTGCACATGCTGTCGCCGAGTTTGTAAAAGAACAGGAAGGTGAGGATGAGCAGCGCACTGTGCCAACCATGCCGAGTGATGAATTCGTGAAACGGTTCGACAACCGCATCACGCAGGGATTTCGGCGGGTTAATATTCAATGGCTCTTTCACCATTAGCGTCATCGCCATGCCGGGCAACATGAACAACGCTGTGATGATAAACACCATGCTCCACGGCATAAAATCTGCCAGGATCAGTGACAGAGATCCCGGTACCAAGCCAGCGATGCGATAGGCATTCACATGCACCGCATTACCCAATCCCAGTTCACTTTCTTCTAGTAATTCGCGCCGATAGGCATCCAGTACGATGTCTTGAGTAGCGCTCAGAAATGCCAATAGCGTTGCAATGTAAGCAATAGTTCGTAAATCGCTCTGCGGCGAAAACGCACCCATCGAGGCAATTACAGCCAATAGACCCAGTTGGGTGAGCAGCATCCAGCCGCGCCTGCGCCCAAGGAGAGGCAGGACATAGCGATCCAGCAGTGGCGACCACAAAAATTTCCAGGTATAGGGAAACTGGATCAGAGCGAATAGGCCGATGGTTTTGAGATCAACGTGCTCGCTACGCAGCCAGGCGGGCACCAAATTGAACAACAGGTACAACGGCAGGCCGGAGCTGAACCCGGTGAATACACAAATCAACATGCGCCGCGTGAACAGCTGCGCGATCACACTCATGGATTAAACAGCACGTTTGAAGCGGTACACCGCTGTGCTACCTAACAGATTAGGCAATAGTTTTATCTCGCTTTCGCCTGTCATGACGCGTCGGTCGAGAATGGTCATCTTGTTGTCGTGGCAGAATGTTTCAAAGTCAATCAGCGTGCATAGATGAACATTGGGTGTGTCATACCACTGATAGGGCAGAACTTCAGACACTGGCATATTGCCTTGCAATATGTCCATACGGTTTCGCCAGTAGCCGAAATTGGGAAAGCTGACTATACCCTCACGCCCCACGCGCAGCATTTCCTGCATTAGAGGTTCCGTGTGACGAGTGGCCTGTAGCGTCTGCGACAGGATGACATAATCAAAGGCATTGCTTTCGAAGCCGGAAAGTCCCGACTCCAAGTCGCCTTGAATGACATTCACTTGGTTCTGAATACACGCCACGATGTTATCGTCGCTGATTTCCACGCCGTAGCCCTGCACCTTCCTCGTACCCTGCAAATAACGCAGCAGGCTACCGTCACCGCAACCCAAATCCAGGACTGAAGCGCCCGGCGGAATCCATGCCGCAATTGCAGCAAAGTCAGGACGGGTCGCGGTGAGAGTGGAGTGATCGTGCGTGCTCATGCAGTAAACTCGCTGGCAATATTGCCGAAGTAAGCGCGTATCACATTATGGTAATGCGTATGCTGCATCAAAAAAGAATCATGTCCATGCGTCGAGGTAATCTCAGCGTAGCTTACTTTAAGATGGTTATGAAGCAGTGCTTTGACGATGGCGCGCGAACGCTCCGGTGCAAATCGCCAGTCGGTGGTAAATGACAGCACTAAAAAGTTTGCGCGGGCAGCGGCGAAAGCTTTATTCAGGTCATCATTGTATTCCCGGGCAGGATCAAAATAATCCAACGCCTTGGTCATAAGCAAATAGGAGTTTGCGTCAAAATATGCGGCGAACTTGTCCCCCTGATAGCGCAGGTAAGACTCGATCTCGAAATCGATATCATAGCTGTAGCTGTACTTATCGGAGCGCAACCCACGCCCGAATTTATCTGCCATCGCATCGTTGGAAAGATAGGTGATATGCCCCAGCATGCGCGCTAAGCGCAAGCCACGCGTAGGTACTACGCCGTGTTCGTAATAATCACCGCCGTAGAAATCAGGGTCAGTCAAAATCGCATTGCGTGCCACATCATTGAACGCGATATTTTGTGCGGTCAGGCGAGGTGCCGAGGCAATCGCCAGTACATGGCGCACACGCTCAGGATATGCCAGCGACCATTGCAGCGCTTGCATTCCGCCCAAGCTGCCGCCAAGCACAGCAGCAAATTGATCAATGCCAAGCATATCGGCCAAGCGCGCCTGCGACTCAACCCAGTCTTCCACTGTCACCACGGGAAAGCTTGCGCCATAAGGTTTGCCGGTTGCCGGGTTAATGCTGATGGGCCCCGTGGAACCATGACAGCCACCAAGATTGTTCAGCCCGATGACAAAAAATTTCTCAGTGTCGATAGGCTTGCCGGGACCTATCATTGTGTCCCACCAGCCGACGTTTTTCGGGTCATCCGCGTAATAGCCCGCAACATGATGATGGCCGGAAAGTGCATGGCAGACCAAGACGGCATTGGATTTATCGCTGTTTAATGTGCCGTAAGTCTCATACACCAGCTCGTAACTCGGCAACACAGCCCCGCTTTTACATGAAAAAGGGGTGTTAAATTGTGCGTGCTGTGCACTGACGATGCCGATGCTATTTGATGCGTTCAATTAAGAATCCCCAAAAACAAAACCCGTTCAGCTTGAGCGGAGCGGGTTGCTTCGCTTTAGCTGGAATTTTTTAAGTGCCCCGCAAGCTGATGTCAAATCGGCACTGGTATGTAGTTTCCGTGTTTTGCACAGGACTGTCAATTTCGTTGCATGGTTCGTTGTGTAGCCCAACTCATTATTTCTCTCACCGTAGTGTTTGGCAATTTTGACAAGACGGTTAATATCATATTGAAGTTGAATGGGGAATAGTATGTTTAGAAGTGTCGCCGACTTGAACGTAATTTATTTTGGAGGCTGGTATTTTCTCTTCGAGGTTTCCAATTTTGTATTCTGGCAAATTGGTGCTCACGCAACTCATGGAGCATTTACCCCTCCATTCGTTTCGCCGCTGTGTTCAGAATTACCTGGATTGAACATGAAATATCAATCATTAACTACTTCAGCTTGAAGCGGCGCCACACCAGCTCGAATCACCGCTTCATTAAGTGCGGGAGAACAAAGCTCGATGAAACGGTATGCAAAGTTGCGCAGATAATGTCCATGCCGCAAAGCAATATAAGTGGTGTTCTTGCCAAACAAGTGTGAGCTGTCGAGCAATCGAAGCCCAGTATCCTTGGATGGATTGAATGCCATTGAGGCAATGATCCCAATTCCCAGTCCCAGTTCTACATACGTCTTGATTACGTCCGCATCAAGTGCGGACATGACGATGTCTGGCTCCAGTCCCGCCGCAGCAAATGACTGGTCTATTCCGGCCCTTCCAGTTAGGCCGTCGTGGTAGGTGACGATGGGATAATCCGCAACAGCTTCCAGCGAGATCGGATGAATATTCTCTAACGGATGACCAGCAGGTACAATTACCGCATGGTGCCATGAATAATAGGGAAATATTTCGAGTCCGGTAACATCGGACAGTGCTTCAGTGGCCACGCCAATGTCTGCCTGGCCATCCAGCAGCATGGAAACTATTTCATTTGGGCTGGCCTGGTGCAGCTTTAGATGTACCTTGGGGAATGCTTTCTTGAATTTCGTCACCACTCCAGGCAGGGCATAGCGTGCTTGGGTATGCGTGGCAACCAGGGTAAGGCGGCCTTCATCACGCCCGCTGTATTGGTTAGCCAAATTCGTTATATTGTTCGCATCCAATAGAATACGATTAACAATTCCTACAAGTTCACGCCCGGGTTCGGTCAATCCCAGCAGTCGTTTACCTTTGCGCACGAATAATTCAATGCCCAGCTCATCCTCCAAATCCTTGATGTGCTTTGAGACGCCTGATTGAGAGGTGAACAGCGCGTTAGCCGCCTCGGTGAGATTGAAATTGCTTGCGACCGTTTCGCGGATGATGCGCAATTGTTGAAAATTCATGATTTCCTCTATTTTTCCCCGAAAAGCTTAATCTGGCGTGGCCGGATGAATACTTCGTCACCTACAGCCACCGGTGTGATGTTGAAAAGCTCGCGACTTAGTTCGATCTCCACCACTTCACCCTCTTGCCCAATTGCCGCTTCCAGTCGTACCACCGACCCAACGGCGCGCACCTGCTTCACAACGACCGGCAATGAAGATTGCTGCGGAATCAGACTAATGTCAATGTCATGCGGACGTACGTAGGCTACGGCATCACCTTGTTGTTGTGTCCAAAGGGCATGAGTCCGGCTGTGAAATAAATTTACATTGCCGATGAATTGATACACGAAAGGTGAGGCAGGATTAGCATATACGTCATCTGGTGAACCCACTTGTTCAATGTTGCCTTTGTTCATTACCACAACGCGATCCGCCACTTCCAGCGCTTCTTCTTGATCGTGCGTGACGAACACGCTGGTGACATGGAGCTCGTCATGCAAGCGTCGTAACCAGCGGCGTAGTTCTTTGCGGACCTTGGTATCCAGCGCACCGAATGGTTCATCCAACAGCAGGATCTGTGGTTCAACTGCTAATGCGCGTGCCAAAGCGATGCGCTGTCGCTGGCCACCAGAAAGCTGTGCCGGATAACGATCCGCCAGCCAGTCGAGTTGTACCAGTTGCAACAGTTCATGCACGCGGCGCTTTATCTCGGTTTCGT
>JAIOPT010000058.1 GCA_021413765.1 Betaproteobacteria bacterium | reverse complement strand
ATTCATTCAGGCCAAAGCGCAAGGCGCGGAAATACAACATGGTGCCGCCCACCAGCAAAGGAATGCGTCCGCGCTGGGTAATGTCGTTCATCAGTCGTAGTGCGTCATGGCGAAAAGCGGCGGCAGAATAGACATTGGTTGGGTCAAGTATATTAATCAGGTGGTGCGGCGCACGAGCGAGGACGGCAGCCTCGGGTTTGGCAGTGCCGATATTCATATCCCGATACACCAGCGCGGAATCAACGCTAATGATTTCTACCGGTAACTGCTGTTCCAGTTCTACAGCCACTTGGGTTTTTCCGCTGGCGGTAGGGCCCATAAGGAAAAGAGCGGGAGGTAGTGTGTTCATTTTCCCCGCATGAACAGCGTATCCAATTCAGCAATACTCATTTGAAACCAAGTCGGACGACGCCGTATTCACGCATTTCGTGCAATACGTCACGCGCGGCAGCTTCGGCGTGAGTCTGTTTAAGCATAGCAGGCATGGCCCGCACTGCCAGAGTTGTCGGCGACAATGGAGCGATATCAAAACCGAGTTGTGCCATGGCTGCATGTTCTTCTTCGGCTGTGGCAATGTCCAACGCTTCGGCAGCAAAGCTCACCGGGATTAGTAGCGGTTGCATGGGGATTTGCTGCCGATCAAGTGCCGATTTCAGTCTTTCATATACGATACGCTCATGGGCGGCGTGCATGTCCACCACCAGCCCATGTACGTTTTGTGCCAGAATGTAGATGCCGGCAAGCTGCGCCAAGGCAAAGCCGAGCGGTGGAATTTCAGTTTCTGATGGGGAAGGTTGAGAGTGAGTTTGAGTGCTTAAAAAAGGCGCATCATTGAGTGGGCGCGCTCAACACTTGTTGAAGCGTATGGAACACGAATTGATGTATGGCTTGGCTCTCACGAAAGCGAACTTCGCTCTTTGCCGGATGTACATTCACATCCACCAATTCTGGCGGCATATCGAGAAACAGCACAAAGGCGGGATGGCGCTGGTGATGAAGGATATCCTGATAGGCTTGTCGGATGGCATGGGCGACTATCTTGTCGCGGATAAAGCGTCCATTCACAAAAAAATATTGAGCATCGCGTGATGCTTTCGAATAGGCGGGCAGGGAAGCCATGCCGTATAACTGCAATCCAGCAGCCTTGCGTGAGACTAGCACCGCGCTTTGCGCAAATTCTTTGCTAAGTATGGCTTCGATGCGTTTTGGCAATGCATCTGCATTGTTTTCCCAGCTTGCTTCAGAAGTTTGGGAGATAGAAGCAAGAGGTGCATCGCCTGAGCGCGGTAGCGTTGGTAATTGCCATATTATGCGGTTGTGGTGCTGCAGGCTGAAGGCAACTTCCGGGCGAGACAGCGCGATGCGCTTGAAGGTTTCTTCACAATAAGCAAGCTCGGTGGCTTCGGACTTGAGAAATTTGCGCCGCGCCGGGGTGTTGAAATACAGTTCGCGAATTTCCACGCTGGTGCCTTGGGCGTGTGCTGCAGGAATAACCTCGCTCTGTGTTCCATCCCCAGATTGAATCTGCCAAGCATGCGGGTTTTCTGTCTTACGGCTGGTAAGAGTTACCTGCGCCACTGCTGCCATGCTGGCCAAAGCTTCGCCGCGAAAGCCCATGCTGGCGACGCGCTGCAAGTCGGCTAGTGAGGCAATCTTGCTGGTCGCATGGCGCATCAGGGCGAGCGGCAACTCTTCTGGCGCGATGCCACTGCCATTGTCACGCACACGCAGCAACTTCACGCCGCCGCCTTCCAGTTGCACGATTATTTCGGTGGCACCTGAATCCAGGCTGTTTTCCAACATCTCCTTAAGTGCGGCAGCAGGACGTTCGATAACTTCGCCAGCTGCGATTTGGTTGATGAGCAAATCAGGTAAGAGTTGTATGGACGGCATATCAAAGTGATTCAGGTTACGGGTACTGAATTATAACTTTTTCATGCTATGGCAGTGCGGTGGCGGAGATAAAATCGTATAATCTCAAGTTAGTGAAAATTATGATTGCCCGGTATAGCCGGGTTTTTTAATATATTAGGGACTGAAGCGCGGAATTTTTGGCCGTATGTAAGCAAGATGCCTCGCTTGCCTCTGGGCGTAAGTCATCCCGGTTTTAAATTCACAGCGCATGATAAATTTAGGAGTTTGTACTGCATGGAAAGCTTAAATTCTCAGCAACGTAATACAGGTGCTGATAGTGGAGTTGCTCCGCCCCCAGTTTTAAAACTGGGATTCGGAATGAAATTTGAAGATCTCTACAGCTGCGATGGGTTACCCCGTATCGACTCTTGTTTCCTGGCCGAACTTGCAGAAAGCGAACCATTGCTGGCGGAGCGGCTGGCGGCGGCGCGTAATGCACCGGACCATTTGACGCATCTGGAAGAATCGCAGCTCATTATTGATCTGGCTCCGCATCTGGAAGATTTTCTTGGTCAACTATTCAATATTCAGATCGCAGTTCGAGAGTTAGCAGAGCGACATAATGAGCTAGCGCCGTTATTTCACTGCAAACGTATTTTTGTCCAGCGTAAGGCAGTACAGAAATATAAGGCGGCGGATGCTGCGGCTTTTGATGGCGACGACCTCAGAGCCAGGTTGTTGCAGGCTTTCGGCGATACCACCAGTGAAATGGGCGAATTGCTTTTTGCCCGTAACGTTAACAGCTGGCTTGATGCCGAGGCAGAAAATATTGATCGAATCGATACAGCCATGCGGTATGCGGCCTGGGCTGTGCATACCACCGCAGGAAAAAAGCGTCATGGGCAGGGTGTATTGTTCAGGGTTCCTGCCAAGCTTGATTTCCAGCGCTTGGTGCCTATCATTCCTGTTGAGAACGTTTCCTACACTGCGCATCGTCTTGCGGATAGCCATCTCCGTCATCGCGAAGGTTTTGCCCTGACAGATAAAGGTACAGACTTGGCGGGTGCCTTGGGTGAAGCGAATTATTGCATTTGGTGTCATGAGCAAGGCAAGGATTCTTGCTCGGTCGGTATGCGGGAAAAAGCCGGGGTTGATGGTTCTCCAGCGCCATTTAAGAAAAGCGTTTTCGGCATTCCACTGGCGGGTTGCCCTGTGGATGAAAAAATTTCAGAATTTCACAAGGTTAAAGCGTCCGGTTTTGCACTGAGTGCGTTGGCTGTCATCGCTGTAGATAATCCGATGTGCGCTGCAACGGGGCATCGTATATGTAATGACTGCATGAAATCTTGCATTTATCAAAAGCAGGAGTCAGTAAACATTCCACAGGCTGAAACCCGGTCATTGAAGGACGTTCTGGAGCTGCCGTGGGGTTTTGAGATTTATAGCCTGCTCACCCGGTGGAACCCCCTCAATATTCGTCGCCCCTATCCGCGAGCTGCCACCGGTAAGCGTGTGCTTGTAGTCGGTATGGGTCCAGCCGGTTTTACGCTGGCGCATCATTTGATGAATGACGGCCATGCCGTTGTCGGTGTCGATGGGTTGAAGATCGAACCATTGCCTGGTGATTTATCTGGCGTGGATGCAGGTGGCAATCGAGTGGCGTTTAGCCCAATCTATGACGCAAGCATATTGACGGAGCCGCTAGATAATCGTGTTATGGCCGGTTTTGGCGGGGTGGCCGAATACGGTATTACGGTTCGATGGGATAAGAATTTTCTCAAGATCATTCGTCTGTTACTTGAGCGGCGCGCACAGTTCGCGTTGTTTGGGGGGGTGCGTTTTGGCGGGACCATTACTGCCGAAAGTGCTTTTGAGCTGGGTTTCGATCATATTGCACTGGCTGCTGGCGCTGGCCGTCCGACATTGCTCGATATACCAAACGGCATGGCATGCGGTGTTCGCACTGCTTCGGATTTCCTTATGGCGTTGCAATTGACAGGTGCCGCCAAGCCTGACTCCATCGCTAACATGCAAGTCCGCTTGCCAGTTGTGGTAATCGGTGGCGGCTTGACCGCAATTGATACAGCCACTGAATCTCTCGCCTATTACCCGGTGCAAGTTGAAAAATTTCTTTGCCGCTATGAAACGTTGGTAGCAGAAAAGGGTGAGGCGGCGTTGCGCAGCATGTGGTCGGCGGCTGAAGCAATTATTGGCGACGAATTTTTGAGTCATGCTCGGGCTATACGCGCGGAGCGGGCCATGGCCTCGATCGAAGGGCGTAACCCCAATATCCTTCAGCTTATCAAGTCATGGGGGGGCGTCACTTTGGCCTATCGCAAGCGCCTGATCGACAGCCCTTCATATACACTTAATCATGAGGAAGTGGAAAAGGCTCTGGAGGAAGGAATTTATTTTGCCGAAGGCTTGACTCCAGTGCGTGTAGAGATTGATGCGAATGGCGATGCGACTGCTATGGTGGTGATGAACCAAGTATTGGATGCCGAGGGAGCCTGGCAGAAAGCCGGGCAAATACACCTGCCGGCGCGTACTATTTTTGTGGCTGCAGGTACCCAACCGAACACAGTGTTGGCACGTGAGTTTCCAGAACAGTTCAAGCTTGATGGACGTTACTTCCAGGCATGTGACGAACAGGGGGAACCTGTCAGGCCAGAGCGGAGTAATGCCAAGCCGGCCAAGGCACACGTGCTTCAGTACAAGTACCGTGATGGTCGTTTCGTCAGCTTTTTCGGTGACCTGCATCCTTCTTATTCCGGTAACGTAGTCAAGGCCATGGGCAGTGCGAAGCAGGGTTATCCGGTGCTGAGCAAAGTGTTGTCAAAGGTTGCTGCTGCAGCTAAAGAGAATAATCAGGAATTTCTTGCACGCTTGGGCAACGATCTGCGCGCTACCATACATCAAGTTGTTCGTCTGACCCCCAATATTGTAGAGGTGATTGTCAAAGCCCCTGCCGCAGCGCGCAGCTTTCAACCGGGGCAGTTCTATCGTCTACAGAATTACGAGACTCATGCCGCACAAGTTGAGGGTACGCGCATGGTCATGGAAGGTTTAGCCTTGACCGGCGCTTGGGTTGATGCCGAGCAAGGCTTGCTTTCTACTATCGTGCTGGAAATGGGCGGTTCGTCGCAGTTATGCGCCAAGCTGAAGCCCGGTGAATCGGTAGTGCTTATGGGACCAACTGGTACGCCCACTGAAATTGTTCCGGGGGAAATAGTGTTGCTGGTTGGTGGGGGTTTAGGTAACGCCGTACTATTTTCCATCGGCAAGGCATTCCGTAGCGCTGGCTCTAAAGTTCTATACTTTGCCGGCTACAAAAAAATGATAGATCGTTACAAGGTGGAAGACATCGAAATGGCCGCTGATGTGGTAATTTGGTGCAGCGATGAAGCGCCCGGATTTATACCGGATCGTTCCCAAGATCGAACTTATGTAGGTAATATCGTGCAGGCCATCAAAGCCTACGCCAGCGGCGAATTGGGACAGCCAGAAATCGCGGTGAATCAGGTCGATCGCATCATAGCGATTGGTTCAGATAGGATGATGGCCGCCGTTGCGGCAGCCCGTCATAGCGAGCTGAAACCCTTTATGAAACCGGATCACCACGCTTTTGGTTCCATCAATTCGCCAATGCAATGCATGATGAAAGAGATTTGCGGCCAGTGCATTCAGGAGCACTTCGATATTTCGACCGGGGAAAAGACCTATGTATTCTCCTGTTTCAATCAGGATCAGAAACTGGACTGCGTAAACTTCCCCGGTTTGAATGCACGACTCAAGCAAAATACCGTGCAGGAAAAACTTACCGCGCAATGGATAGCACATTGCCTCGAACGAGATGGCACGGTGACGGGCACATCTTGATGATAAAATTATTAAATATGTTTGCGTGACTTGAACAGTTACTTCTGCCCGGCATATTCGGGCCTTTTGAAAATGGGAGATGTTTCATGCGTATAGGTATTCCTATGGAAACGCGCGCCGGTGAAACACGTGTCGCGGCAACGCCAGAAACGGTGAAAAAGATGCTGGCCGCCGGCCATGCAGTCATGGTGCAGCAGGGTGCGGGAGCAGGAGCGAGCATTCCCGATGCCGACTATCAAGCGGCGGGCGCCACCTTGGTCAGCGCTGCGGATGTGTATGCTCAGGCTGAGATCATGCTTAGGGTGAAAGCCCCGACTGGGGACGAGCTGGCAAAGCTGGCTGCCAAAACCGTGTTGATCGGCTTGCTTTCACCTTTTCAGGCGGATTTAGTTGCAGCCTATGCGAA
>JAIOPT010000160.1 GCA_021413765.1 Betaproteobacteria bacterium | reverse complement strand
AAAAAATGGAAGATGCCACCTATTACTTGGCGTGCTGCCAAAATCCAATTCGCCATTCTGTTCGGTGAACGCTTCACGGATTCTGTTTGAGGATGCCCTGAAATTTAACTGTGACTTCAGACATACAAAATTCCTGACGCTGCCTTTAGAGTTTATCAAGGTTCCCCAAAGACTGCCATCTCCAAGAGTCAGCGCACATCTGCTCTATACTTCGTTCAGCTTTCCAGCCTAGATCGCGTTCTGCTAGCGTAGTGTCTGCGTAACATGTAGCGATGTCCCCTGGACGACGCCCCACTATTTTATAGGGTATGTTCTGCCCACTGGCTTGCTCAAAGGCGCGTACCATCTCCAATACGCTATTACTCCGCCCCGTGCCCAGATTATAGGTGGCCACTCCAGTCTGATCAGCCAGCTTTTCAAGAGTCTTGACGTGTCCAATAGCAAGGTCAACGACATGAATATAATCTCTCATGCCTGTGCCATCAATGGTTGGATAGTCATTACCATAAATTGACAGCATTTCACGCCGACCTTGTGCCACTTGAGCAATGTAAGGAAGCAGGTTATTCGGAATATCAGTGGGATCCTCGCCAATCAAACCACTTTCATGCGCGCCTACAGGATTAAAATATCGAAGCAACGCAATCCGCCATGAAGGATCAGCTATAGCAAGATCACGGAGCACTTCCTCGACCATCAGCTTGCTTCTACCATATGGATTGGTCGCACCAAGCGGAAAATTCTCCAGAATTGGAACGGTAGCAGGATCACCATAAACTGTTGCAGACGAAGAAAAAACGAGCGTTTTTACCCGTGCCTCAGCCATCATCTCAAATAACACCAAACTGCCGTAGACGTTATTGTCATAGTATCGTAACGGTTGCTCCACGGATTCGCCTACCGCTTTCAAACCCGCAAAATGAATTACCGCATCAAAATGATGCCGTGCAAAAAGTGCCTGCATCGCTTGTCGATCACGAATATCAGCCTCAACAAACCCCGGTCGACGCCTGACAATGCGCTCAATACGATCAAGAACTGTTGCTTTGCTGTTACAAAAATTGTCCACAATCAATATCTCGAATCCAGCCAGCATCAATTCAACGACCGTATGCGAACCGATATAACCGGTTCCGCCTGTTACTAAAATCATTCTTCTTCCTTTATTGTCAGTGGCAGATTCCAGCTTGAAGAGAAATTTTTTTGTAAATTTGTTTGTGGGGTGAGCTGCATTTGTATCATAACCTATTGAAATATCTAGTATAAAAATAACAAATCAAGGTCGATAATTTTTTTCTTGACAGAAAAATTACGAAGTGGGTAACACTTCCATTATTAGAGGTTTATCCTTTTAAAACATGTTTCATCATTTTGCCCATTTCAGCTGGGTTGCGCGTGATATGAATGCCACATTCCTCCATCACTGCTAGTTTGTCCTCGGCACCGCCCTGCCCCCCAGAAATAATTGCGCCAGCATGCCCCATACGCTTACCGGGCGGCGCGGTAATCCCCGCAATGAAGCCTACCACGGGCTTCTGCATATTGCTCTTGATCCAACGCGCACATTCTTCTTCATCACTGCCACCAATTTCGCCCACCATCACCACAGCATCGGTCTCCGGATCATCGTTGAACAATTTCATTATCGACAAATGCTTCATGCCATTAATCGGATCGCCACCTATTCCGACACAGGAAGATTGCCCAAAGCCCAGTTCGGTCAGCTGCCAGACTGCCTCATAAGTCAACGTTCCGGAACGCGACACCACGCCAATACGTCCCTTGCGATGGATATGCCCGGGCATGATGCCAATTTTGATTTCATCCGGTGTAATCAGTCCTGGACAATTCGGGCCTATCAGCAGCGTCTTCTTTCCCTGCATTTTGTAACGAGTGCGTAACATGTCATGCACAGGTATGCCTTCCGTGATGCAAATCACCAACTCCAGCCCTGCTTCAACCGCCTCGTCGATCGCTGCAGCAGCATAGGGAGGTGGCACGTAGATCACCGAGACCGTCGCCCCGGTTTGCGCGCGAGCTTCCATTACACTGTTGAATATTGGGATGCCCTCATAGCTTTGTCCGGCCTTGCCAGGAGTAACTCCAGCGACAAAACAATTCGCTCCATTTGCATAATTCTTGCAATGTAAAGTATGAAACTGACCGACTTTACCAGTCATGCCTTGCGTCATTACTTTAGTATCTTTATTGATAAGAATGGACATTATTCTCCCTTTGCCGCAGCAACAACCTTCGCTGCCGCATCTGCCATATCGCCGGCAGATATAATTGGCAGACCAGATTCAGCCAGAATTTCTTTTCCGAGATCAACGTTAGTGCCTTCCAAACGCACAACTAATGGTACTTTCAAGTGTACTTCACGCGCCGCAGCCACCACTCCTTCGGCAATCACATCGCACTTCATGATTCCGCCGAAGATATTTACCAATATCGCGCGCAAATTCGGATTTCTCAACATCAATTTGAATGCTTCAGTTACTTTTTCCTTGCTGGCGCCACCACCTACATCAAGAAAATTCGCTGGCATGCCGCCATACAGCTTAATGATATCCATGGTCGCCATGGCTAGCCCGGCACCATTCACCAAGCAGCCGATATTGCCATCCAATGAGATATAACTAAGGCCGAATTCTGAAGCTTCAATTTCGGCTGGGTTCTCTTCATCCAGATCGCGTAGCGTCACAATTTCTGGATGTCGAAATAACGCATTACTATCGAAATTAATTTTCGCATCCAGCGCCAGTAAATTCTGATCCATAGTCAGCACCAGCGGATTGATCTCCGCCAGCATCACATCCTTTTCCACGAAGGCTCGGTACAAACCTTGCAAACAGGCGCGCGCTTGAGCAAGTGCTGCATTCGGAATACCAATATGCCGCGCCACAGCGTCTACCTCAGCATCGATCAGCCCTGACGAAGGGTTTATCCATACCTTGTGAATTTTTTCAGGCGAATGCGTAGCGACTGCCTCAATTTCCATTCCTCCCTCGCTACTAGCCATAAGAACGACACACTGCTTACTACGGTCGATTACCATGCCTACGTAATACTCTTTTGCAATCTGCACACCTTCCTCAATAAGCAAGCGTCTGACCAATTGCCCATCAGCATTAGTCTGGTGCGTAACCAACTGCATTCCAAGAATCTTTCCAGCAAGCGTGCCAACATCTTGCACCGAATTCGCCACCTTAACCCCGCCACCCTGGCCACGCCCACCAGCATGAATCTGCGCCTTCACCACCCATGCCGAACCACTCAACTGTTGCGCGACAGCAATGGCCTCATCCACACTGAAGCACACCGATCCGCGTGGGGTCGGCACGCCATACTGGCGAAGGATTTCCTTGGCCTGATATTCGTGAATTTTCATGTTAATTTATGTACCCTATTTCATGTGCAAACCAGACGATGCGCTACCGGTACAATATTACCTAATTAGTTCTCATCCAGAAACATAATATACTGATTTAATTTTAACCCGATATTCGAAATCCTCCGGCTATGCTAGGGGATTTCATATATTGGGTTAATTCAGTTATGTTCGCTGTAATTTACCAAGTCAGATTGGTAACTCCAACACAGTGCAGTCAATATTATTTCACACGTCAGGCATTCAACTTCTTTACAATAGTCGCAGTCTTTTCAGATAGTGCATCATGACCAAAAACCACGAACCTCATTACACTGAAAATGTGCAGGAGCATCTGCATCAGGTGCAAAGCCTGCTGGATAAGCACATTCTGGTCGAAATGCTGGCGCGCAAGCAGGAAATGCCACGCCAAGAGCGTCACGAATTGTTGGGAAGCATACTGCACAAGCAGCATCTAGCTGAGCTGCAAGATAAGCTGGGCAAACTACACTCCTCCGATATCGCCTTTATCTTGGAGGCTCTGCCCATCGATCAACGTTTACTGGTATGGGATCTGGTCAAGGCCGATCGTGACGGCGAAATCTTGATCGAAGTTTCCGATTCAGTGCGTGAATCATTGATTGCCACCATGAGTCGCGAGGAGCTGCGCGAGGCGGCGGAGCAGCTTGATACAGACGAGATTGCCGATCTGGCGCATGATTTGCCACAGGCGGTGATGCGCGATGTGTTTAAGTCTCTCACCATTGAGGAGCGCGAACAATTACGCGCGGCGATGTCCTATCCGAAAGATGCGGTAGGCGCACTGATGGATTTCGATATGGTGACCATCCGCGAGGATGTCACGCTGGAAGTAGTGTCGCGTTATCTGCGCCGTTTCGACGAGATGCCAGATCATACTGACCAGCTATTCGTAGTGGATAGAGACGATATTTTTAAGGGTGTATTGCCACTAAATCGCTTGCTGGTGAACGAACCGGAAGTGCCGGTAAGCAAGCTGATGCTGACCGATACCATCAAATTGCATTCGGATGACAAGGCGGAGCAAGCAGCACAGGCATTTGAGCGTTATGATTTAGTTTCTGCACCCGTGGTAGAAGAAGACGGCAAGCTGGTTGGTCGCGTTACCGTAAACACGGTAATGGACTATATCCGTTCAGAATCGGAAAGCGACATATTGAATACGGCCGGCTTACGCGGAGAAGAAGATATCTTTGCTTCGGTATGGAAGAGCGTAAAAAATCGCTGGATGTGGCTGGCGCTCAATCTGTGTACCGCATTCTTTGCCTCAAGCGTAATAGGCGAATTCGAAAATACCATCGAAAAACTCGTCGCACTTGCAGCACTAATGCCTATCGTGGCAGGTATCGCTGGCAACTCGGCGAACCAGACCGCCACCATTATCATTCGCTCGCTGGCGCTGGGGCAGCTTAACCAATCAAATGCGCGGCGGCTAATTGGTAAAGAGCTTACCATCGCCGGACTGAATGGCTTAATTTGGGGCGGTGTAGCCGGACTGTTCGCTTACTTCCTGTATAAAAGTGTACTGCTAGGCGTGATTTTGACTGCTGCCATGGTGCTCAATTTAGTGCTTGGCGCATTGGCTGGTTTGCTGATACCGCTGTCCATGCAGCGTATGGGGCGCGACCCAGCCATCGGTTCCAGTGTAATGCTTACCGCCATTACCGACAGCGGCGGCTTCTTCATTTTCCTTGGGCTCGCAGCCCTATTTTTGATCCACTGAATTCCACGTTTACGAATTCGTGGCCCGACTTCAAGAGCGAAGTCTTGACCCAGCGCGGTAATCGGAACGAAGACAATTTTTTCGCAGATGAAAATCACGAATCTAATCTGTTGTAGTTCAGAGAATGCTGTAACAATACGGAATATTCATCGGCTGGAGATGATGGTGGAATACCAGTTGGAGTATCGCCCACAAGGTTGGCAACGAAAGGCAGAGGCTCGATAATACAATAATTGAATTCTCTTGCGTCGTTAAAATTTCTTTCATAACTATCCCGACAAACTTAAGCTCATGTCCCCCAACATTTTTCCCACCCATTCTTCACAGAAGACACTTGCAGTATGTCCTGGCAATCCGCCGGCTCTACCGCTTGTCTCCGTCATTGTGCGCAGCATGGGGCGGCCGGAGCTTCGCGAGGCGCTGGAATCGATCGCACGGCAGGATTATCCGAACGTT
>JAIOPT010000149.1 GCA_021413765.1 Betaproteobacteria bacterium | reverse complement strand
AACAGCCTTGGGAATCGCACTTTTCTCTGGAGCATCAGACAAACCATCACCGTCAAAACGTCTCGAACACAAGACCTGAATATCTACCACGAACAATACATTTTCGTATGAGTACATGACACATTTCTCACCTGTTCAAGTGCAAGTACGATAATGGTAAGGAACCAACCTGCCCTGTTGGGTGCGACTTTGCGCTTTATCGCTAGCACTGTTTTTGTGTTGCCTGCCCATACGAGCAGAGGAGCTGGCACCGCCTCCGGTTATGCTGGCAAATGTCCTTCGAGGCGATATCACGCTGGCAGATTATTGGGTGAGTGAAAAATATGATGGCATGCGCGGTTACTGGGATGGCGAAAAACTATTGACACGGGGCGGCGAGAGTGTCGAAGCCCCAGTATGGTTCACCGCCGGCTGGCCCAAAATTCCTCTCGACGGGGAATTATGGGTTGGCCGCGGCCAGTTTTCCAATGCAGTTTCCACCGTCAGGAAAAAAATCCCTGACGAAACCCAGTGGCGCACGCTGCACTTCATGGTCTTCGATCTACCAGCGCATCCAGGTAGCTACTCCGAACGCAATGCGGCACTACGACCTATCATCGCGCAGATCGGGCAGCCATGGGTGCGCCACGTTGAGCAGATTAAAGTGGCCGATCAAGCCGCATTGAGAGCAACGCTTAAACGGGTGGTCAAGCACGGCGGTGAGGGCTTGATGCTGCATCGCGGCGCTTCACTTTACCGGGCAATCCGCAGCGACGACCTATTAAAACTAAAACCCTACGATGATGCTGAAGCCAAGGTAGTAGCTCACCTGCCGGGCAAAGGTAAGTATGCGAACACATTGGGCGCACTGGAGGTGGAGTCGGCTGACGGATTGCGCTTTCGTCTGGGTACGGGTCTATCTGACGCAGACCGGCGCCATCCACCCCAGCTGGGAAGATGGGTAACCTACCGCTATAACGGGCTGAATGAAAAAACCGGTATCCCCCGGTTCGCCCGCTTCATGAGAGTACGCGAAGATATGAATCTTTCAGAACAGGTAGTGAGTCCTTGATTAACTCTCATGGAATTTCAATCAAAATCCGAATTGAAAGCGGGAAGCTAAAGCAACTTGCGCGGCTTGTGCGGAGCCCGTGAAAATACAAGATCATATAGCCAGTTAGGCAGCAGTTTAAGCACTCGCCCGACGAATCCCATCTGCCACGGTACTACCGCAAATGACTTGCCGGAAGCAATCGCTCGTGCAATACGGCGCGCTGCTTCGTCGGCTGGCAAAATAAAAGGCATGGGGTACGGATTGATGGCGGTCATCGGCGTTTTAATGTAGCCGGGACAGATGGTAACTACGCGCACCCCGCTTCCACGCAACTCGACACGTAAACTTTCCATATAAGAGATTAACGCCGCCTTGGATGCGGAATAGGCACCCGCGCCCGGCAACCCTCGAAATCCTGCCACGCTGGCGATGCCAACCAATAAGCCCTGTCCAGCCTCACGCATAGGCACAAGAAACGGCTGAAAAGTTTTCATTACGCCCAACATATTGATATCCATCACTTGCTGAAAAACATCAATGTCGTCGGCATATTCAGTAAGCGTTCCGACACTAATGCCTGCATTAGCAATCACGATATCCGGCACGCCTGCACGCGCGATGAAGCTCTGCGCCACAGCTTGTACGGCAGCCGAGTCACGCACATCCAGTGGGTAGCAATAAACTTGCTGGGGGAACTGCTTAGAGAGGTCTTGCAGACAATCAGCGCGACGGGCAATCACGCCAACCATCGCGCCTTGCTCAAGATAATGGTGCGTCAGCGCCAAACCCAAGCCGCTGGATGCGCCGCTGATAACGACGCGTTGTGTGGCCACTAATGCTTGCCCGCGCGCTCCTTGCGTGCCTTGTCGATCAAATAGTTCAAGACTTTAATGCTTTCATCCGGTCCCAGGCCGCTAATCAGATATTTGCCGTCCACGATCAGCGACGGTGTGCCGCGAATGCCATAGATCTGGGCCAATTGTTTGCTGCGTGTTACCTTGCTTTGTATGGCGAAGGAATTATAGGCATCGCCGAATTTCTTACGATCTACGCCATGCGTGCCAACAAATTCAGTGATCCTGGCCTCGTCGCTCAGGTCAATATTGTTCACGTTCCAAGCATTGAACAGGTCGTCGTGCAGCCGCTTTTGCTGTCCCAGCAATTCCAACGTGTAATAAGTATGTGCCATCGGCTCCCAAGCATTATTGAAAATGGTCGGGACATAAACCAACTCGACATCCTTGGCGATTTTTTTCTCCCACGCGGTCAGCGCTGGGTGCATCTTGAAACAGTGTGAACAACCATAGAAGAAAAATTCCAACACCTCGATTTTACTGCCTGCACGCGTCGGCTGCACCGTACTGAGCACTTTGTAATCCTTGCCCAGTTCAGGCTCGGCAAAAACTTGGTTAACGCATAACAAAGCTAGGACCACAAAAATCTGTTTGATGAACTTCATATCTACCTCCATGCAAAGTTAGGACTGCCCAAAGAAAAATAATTATGCGACTCTCTATTCCTTATTTGCTATGCGTTTCAATGTCCCCTAACAAATAAGATCCAATACAGTTTCATGCAATTAATGGAACGTTCGAACAAAAAGTAAAATTAAACACTTCAATCGCTCAATGCATAAATAAACTTATACTTCTCTATCCAGTAAGTATATGCCATCACCTATTTCGCAAGCATTGGAGTAGCGCTCACGCCATTTTGTTTCAACACGGCTAATGCGTTATTCATTTCTTCTCTGCCCTTATAGGGGCCGACGTGCACACGATGCCAAACCCCTTTATCAGGAATGGTCGCGATTTGCACTCTGGCTTCTATGCCGAGCATAGCCAACTTGGCTTTTAATTTATCCGCATCATCCGCATTGGAAAACGAACCCGCCTGTAAAAAATAAGAGTCTTTCGCAGTGGCATTGCCCGCCGACTGGACAGATACAGACTTATTCTCAGTCGTTGCCGTATTGTCGCTACTTTTTTGTATCAGTGCCGTTGCATCTTGTTTGTCGGTTAGCACCTTGTAAAATTCAAAGCGCGGTTTGCCTTCTTCCACACCTGACGCAGCTGCCGGAGTAGTTAATGCATGATCAGTAGTTGCTGTAGATCCGGGGTGCTGCTTCTCAGAGTCCGCAGCAAGCTTCGCTGCTTCATGTGGTACATTATTTACGAACGAACTGGGCGTCTTTAAAATGTACCATGCTATCCCGCCCGCAATAACCAGCCCCACTACTATACCGACTAAAATGCCAGTCAGTAGCGAACTACCTTGACGCGGCGCTGCGGATCGAGAATTATTGTTTTTGTTCATGTAATCAACCCTTCAAAAATCTTTTTCATTTCCGTGAAGTTCGTAGCACAATCCAATAGAAGCAGTAACTCCACGTTTGGTTTCGGTCTCGCGAATTTTTTCTCACGGTGGGACAAAACCTAGCCTACATTTTTTCCGGTGCGGAAACACCCAACAATACTAAGCCGTTGCGCATTACCTGTGCCACCGCAGCAATCAACGCCAACCGCGCCTGCTTAATGCCTTCCTCCTCAACCAGGAAGCGTGAAGCATTATAATAACTGTGAAAATCAGCGGCCAAATCTTTCAAGTAGAACGCGATCAGGTGCGGTGCCAAATCTTCCGCAGCGCTTTCGATTACCTGTGGGTAGTCAATCAGGCGCTGCAACAATGCTCGCTCGTAGTCACTCTCAAGTACACTGACATCGGCTTGGCGTAGCGTCGCAGCATCGCCGCCCCACTGCCCCAATACGCTACAAATGCGCGCATGGGCATACTGAATATAATACACAGGATTTTCATTGCTTTGCGATTTCGCCAGATCAATGTCAAACACCAATTGAGAATCGGGATGGCGCGCCGCTAGAAAGAAGCGCGTAGCATCGCAGCCCACTTCATCAATCAAATCACGCAAAGTAACGTAGCTGCCCGCACGCTTGGATATTTTTACTTCTTCGCCATTGCGCAGCACCGTCACCATCTGGTGCAGCACATAATCCGGCCAACCTTGCGGAATACCAACATCCAAGGCTTGCAGCCCCGCGCGCACGCGTGTAATGGTGCTGTGATGATCAGCCCCCTGTTCATTAATGACGCGGGTAAAGCCACGCCGCCATTTATCCAGATGGTAAGCCACATCCGGCACAAAATAGGTATAGCTGCCATCGCTCTTGCGCATTACGCGGTCTTTGTCATCACCAAAATCTGTAGTGCGTAGCCATAGTGCATTGCCCTGCTCATACGTATGGCCGCTGGCAATAAGCTTGCTGACAGTTTCCTCCACTTTACCTTCGGTGTAGAGTGAAGATTCCAGCGAATACACATCGAAATTTACTCCGAAGGCGCGCAAGTCGAGATCCTGTTCGCTGCGCAGATAAGCTACCGCAAAATTGCGGATGGCAGTGGCATCATTCAC
>JAIOPT010000011.1 GCA_021413765.1 Betaproteobacteria bacterium | reverse complement strand
TTGGAGCATCATTTTGAGCCTAAGCCGAACGATGATTTTAAAATGGAACCCGATTAGGACGCGTCGTTTAGGCGACGCGTATCCGGACTTTCAGTCCGTAATTCAAACCCTCCGGCTTTAGCCGGTGGTTGTTTAGTATCTTTGCCCATTCTTGAATCGGGCATTTCATTGCCATTACACTGAAATTCAAAAAGTTGCAATTTCTTTTCAGAAAGACGATAATAAGCGCGAATTATTCGCATTTGCATTTAATGGATTTTGATAATTTTTCTAACAAAGAGCGATGAAAGCTTCTGGTGGCACTGCGTTCACATCGGTTTCAAGCTCTAATACTTAGATTAAATAACTCCAGAATGCCAACACACATCGGCTTGCGCACCATAAAGGAGACGCCATGTTTCAGACACTGATGATTACTTTTCGAGAAGGCTTGGAAGCTTTTTTGATCATTGCAATTTCATTAATTTATTTAACACAAACTAACCGTCGCGAATTAATCCCTGCGGTACATAGTGGCGTAGGCCTGGCGCTACTGCTATCTGCATTGCTGGGGGTGATACTGGCTCGCATCGGCGCTATTTCTTCATTTTGGATGGGGATGATGGCACTTGTCGCCGCCATATCAGTCATTTATTGCACAGTGCATATGAGCAAGATGGGTAAGTTCATGAAGAGAGAAATTACCGATGGCTTCAATAAAGCATCGGAACAATCTTCCGGTCGCGCCTGGATGATCGCCTTCTTTTTTTCCGCATTTATGGTGGGACGCGAGGGAGTCGAAACAGCAACCATGATTGCGTCACTCGCAGCACAAGCAGAAACGTCGCGCATGGCAATTGGGGCAGTGCTTGGTGTGTTACTGGCAGGTTTACTCGCATGGGCTTGGATCAAATTTGGCCGACGAATAAACTTGCAGAAATTTTTTCAGTTTACCGCTGTCTTCATGACCATCTTCGCATTGCAATTAATATTCTATGCGTTCCATGAATTTACCGAAGCGGGTGCGTTACCTTTGGTCGATAACGATTATTGGCATGTAGCCACCGAGCCTTGGTCGCCGGAAGGTGAGTATAGCCAATGGTTTTCATACAGCTTTGGCATTTTACCGTTAGGCTGGTTAATCTATGCATACTTTTCTGATCGGAAAACGAATGCCGCTAAACTAGCCTCTTAGCTTGTTAACTCTCATTTAATATGAACTTATATTCAATACAAGCAATGGCTTTCCCACCCCGTACAATAGCAATTGCACTATAAGAACGGCACATGGGCGCAATATCATTATTTTCGGCACCTCATCTTCCTGTGATGACCTGGCCGCAGGTCAAACGCTTTGTACCGTTGGCTTTTATCATTCTGCTGCACTTCGGCTTTTTCTACGCATTGCTAAACGGCTGGTTCTACCAAGCCGGGCAAGCATTACCAAAAGCCGAACCAGAATTGCCCAAAGAAATATTTGTCAGCTTAATCACCGTCGACAATACACCCGAACCACCGCCGCCAGAACCTCAACCAACACCACCGAAACCAGTGCCGGTCGTAAAGAAAACCGTTACTCCGCCACCGGTAATTCCGGTTATTAACAAAGCGCCGTCAGAACAGGCCATCACAACGCCGCCCGTTCCTCCGCAGCCGCCTGTTCCACCCAAACCGGCTGAAGTGGCTCCGGCCCCTGAACCGGCGCCGCCTGCCCCCCCGCCCCCGCCCTCTCAACCAAAAACTGTTACAACCGGTGTGCAGTATCTCCACGCACCTGAACCGGAATACCCGCCCCTCGCCAGACGCATGGGTGAAGAAGGGCGTGTTACGCTACGCGTATTGGTAAATGAAAATGGCCGCCCGACCCGGGTCGACGTACAGAAAACATCGGGCTCACCGCGACTCGACGAAGCAGCGCGACAAGCAGTCCTGCGTGCAATATTCAAGCCGCATATGGAAGATGGCAGAGCAACCACCGTTTATGCCATCGTGCCTATTACCTTTCATTTGGATAATTAGAGAAGGAATCATCATGCAAGCAAATCCTTACGGACTAGAAAGTTTATGGATTCAAGGTGATTTGATCACCAAGGGCGTTACCGTGCTACTTGTCATTATGTCAATCGCATCGTGGTACGTGATTGTCACTAAAGCACTGCAACTATTGAGCTATCGTCGTGCATCGCATGCTGCAGGTCACGAATTCTGGGATACCACCAATTTGGCTGCAGGCGTTGTCACGCTTGGCACCAATAATCCATTTTCCGATATTGCACAGGCAGGTGTAACGGCCATGCGCCATCATGCTGCGCACAAAGGTCATTTACACGATCAACTTTTAGTCAGCGACTGGGTTACGCTGTCCTTGCGGCAAGCGATAGATGACACTTCCGGCAAGCTGCAAACCGGTATGGCTGTACTGGCATCGGTCGGTTCGACCGCGCCATTTGTCGGGCTGCTCGGTACGGTGTGGGGTATTTATCACGCGCTGGTGTCAATCGGCACTTCGGGACAAGCTAGTATCGACAAGGTCGCTGGGCCAGTAGGCGAAGCATTGATCATGACAGCGCTTGGCTTGGCGGTAGCGATTCCGGCTACATTTGGCTATAACGCTTTAGTTCGAAGCAATAAATCCACTATTGCAAAACTGAATAAATTCGGGTTCGATTTACACGCGCTGTTCATCACCGGTGCCCGTTCCAGCGGTACCGACATTGTCGGCGATAATGGCGCTAAAATTGCCGCCGTCAGGAGTGCATAATGGCAATGGGCTCCCTGTCCGAGACGGACGACGACTTTAACCCTGAGATTAACACCACACCGTTAGTCGATGTAATGCTGGTGTTGTTAATCATTTTTATCATCACAATCCCGGTGATGAACCATAGCGTAAAAATTGATTTGCCACGCGCAACCAACCAGCGCGATGAAATCAAACCCGAGAACATCAACCTGTCAATTGATGCACAAGGCCTTATGTATTGGAATACCGAAATCATTGACGCGACGCAAATGAATGCCCGTATCGCTGAGGCTTCGAAAAAGACACCGCAACCTGAATTGCATATCCGTGCTGAACGAACGACTCAATACGAAAAAATTGTAGAGGTCATGGCTGCCGCACAGTCCGGCGGTTTAAGTAAAATCGGATTCATAACTGATCCGAAAAACAAATAGCAGGGCGATAACAATCCTTACAGGAATGGACGCACTGCGCCAATAACAGCTTCTCATCGCATTTAACCGCATCAAGACTGAGCTTCCTTGCTCAGTACAAATCCGAAAAAGTATCGAGCGCTAAACAAGTATTCTTTGTGTGAGATAAGCTCGATACCGGGGAGGTGGTTCGTGCAAAGCCCGGTAGGTAGCCATTTCTGGCATGATGCGGCTATCAATGGCAAAATATTTATACATGCGGTTTTAAAGAACGAAGCTCCACCAAAAAATTTTAAAGGATAACCTAATGATTACGCCAAACAACCTCAAGACTGTCGGCCTCAAGACTACGCTGCCACGCCTAAAAATCCTCAACCTTTTTGAAAATGCCGAAGTACGGCACTTAAGTGCCGAAGATGTTTATAAAATGCTTATCGGAGAAGGGCTCGATGTCGGCTTGGCAACGGTATACCGCGTACTCACACAATTTGAGCAAGCAGGACTGCTTGTCCGCCACCACTTTGAAACTGGCAAAGCGGTGTTCGAGCTTAACAAAGGTGGTCACCATGATCATTTAATATGTATGCAATGTGGTCGGGTTGAAGAATTCCACGACTCCGCAATCGAAAAACGCCAAATAAAAATTGCCGATGAACTGGGCTTCACGATCCGTGACCACGCGCTTTACCTTTATGCTGACTGCACAAAAGTCAATTGTCCGCACAAAACATAAGCGCAACTCAAAAGTGGCTCAAATCCAGTACCCCTCTAAATTCAAAAACAGGCCTGCTTCACGATGCGGCATTTTGAATGATGGGAAAAACGACCACATGATCCACTTCCAAACGGATCCCGATCCATTCACCGATGGCATGGTTATGGTGGCTCGGCACCAAGGAAAGCACTCGGCTGCCGCTAGGTAAGCGTAAAGTATAAAGAATATCCGCACCGCGAAATGCCTTGTGCTCAACTTGGGCAAGCAGGGGGCTCGCGTCATCATGGATAATATCATCTGGCCGCAGCAACACCTCCACCTCGCACCCCTTATTGCTGCCCTCATTACAGCCTACTTTAGAGCAAGCGCCAGGAGTTTTGCTATATAGCGTACCCAGCTCAATTTCAACCTGGCTAGAGTTAAGCACCTTCCCCGGCAGCAAGACACCCTGGCCAACGAAATCCGCGACGAAGCGGTTCTCGGGCAGATGGTACAAATTGTAGGCTTTGTCCCACTGCTGGATCTCACCATCATGCATGACCCCTATCATATCGCCCATGGCGAATGCTTCATGCTGATCATGAGTGACAATAATAGCGGTAGCGCCCTGCTGCTTAATTATATCGCGCACCTCAAGCGAAAGCCGTTCGCGTAGCTCAACATCCAGATTTGAAAATGGCTCATCCATCAGCAATAGGTTCGGGCAAGGCGCTAACGCACGAGCCAATGCCACGCGTTGCTGCTGGCCACCGGAAAGCTCATGCGGATAAGCTTTACCACTCCCTTCCAAGCCTACTGTTTGCAACAACTCTTCCACACGTTTATTGCGTTCGGTGCGGGATTGCCCATGCAAGCCGAAGCCCACGTTGGCGGCTACATTTAAATGCGGAAACAGAGCATAGTCCTGAAACACCATGCCGATGCGACGCCTCTCGGCAGGAACAATAAAACCGGGTGCACTCACCCGCTCGCCGTTAAGCACAATTTCACCACCCGTAATGGGCTCGAATCCGGCGATAGTGCGGAGCACAGTAGTCTTGCCGCACCCTGATGGACCAAGCAGGCAGCCGATGTCGCCCGCATTAAGCACAAAAGAGAGGTCGCGCAATACTCTGCGTGCAGCGTAAGACTGACTGACGTGTTTAAGTTCAAGTAGCATGATTAGCAGGCATCTATTTTCTCGTATTATTTATTCAACCACATAGCTGTAAACTCAGAAATGTTCCCCACGGATCCCGAATGTTAAAAACTTCCTCTGACTTTTTTTGAAACATAGGGTTTATGAAATATACGATGCCCTACCCTGCTTTCGTGCAAACCTGACCCTAACACTCCGACGCTATTTTGAGCGATATCTGGTCAGCACAATCACTGGTGCCAGCCCAGCCAGTACCAGCGCCACGGCGGGTAATGCAGCTCTGTTCCACTCGCCTCCCGAGGTCATCTCGAAAACCCTCACAGCCAAAGTATCCCATCCAAACGGTCGAGTCATCAGTGTAATCGGCATTTCCTTCATCACGTCCACAAATACCAGCGCTGCCGCCGTTAAAAGGCCGCCACGCAACATAGGCAAATGCACCCGGGAGATTAATTTGACACCAGACACACCCAAGCTGCGCGCAGCCTCATCCACGCTACGAGTAATGCGTTGCATTTGACTTTCTATCGGACTGTGGGCCACCGCCAGGAAGCGAACTAGATATGCTAGGAGCATTACCATCAAAGAACCTTGCAACAGCGGCGACTGTACCCAGCCCGCAGCTACTAAATGATTATCCATCCACGCCACCGGAATGAATACTCCCACCGCCAGCACTGCCCCCGGTAGCGCGTAACCAATAGTGGCGATACGTGCAGTTATGCGTAACAGAAAACCAGGACGCTGGCGCGCGCTATAGCTCAATAATAAGGCAACGGCTCCTGCTAATAGCGCAGCAAAAGCGGCTAACGCCAACGAATGCCAGAAAAAATCCAGGTAACGTGCATCTAAATCTTGCTCCACTACTTCTGACGCCCAAAGCAATAACTGTGTGACCGGTATGATAAATCCGAGTGCCAGCACTGCCAGGCAAAAACCGGCAGCCAGCCAAGCCCGAGCACCCTTGAGCAGGATTCTAGCCTGGACGCTGTGTTTGCCAGTCTGGGTATAGTGCATGCGCGTGCGAGTCTGCTGCTCTGCCAGCAACACCACCAACACGAACACAATCAGCAGTGAAGCTAGTTGCGAAGCAGCTTGAAGTGAAAACAACGAGAACCATGCCTTATAGATAGCAGTGGTGAACGTATCGTAGTTGAATACCGCCACGGTGCCAAAGTCCGCCAAGGTTTCCATCAGGGCCAACATCACACCGCCCACGATCCAAGGCCGCGCCATCGGCAGGGCCACCCGAAAAAACCCGACTTCAGGCGACAGTCCAAGGGACTGCGCCACCTCCAGTGCGTGCTTGCCTTGGGTGAGAAAGGCATTTCTAGCAATCAGATAAACATAGGGGTAGAGCGCCAATGTCATCACCGCGATGACGCCACCGCTCGATCGAATCGGCGGAAACTCAATCGGCCCCCACCATTCTCGCGCTAGAGTTTGTACCGGCCCGGTAAAATCAAGCAAACCGATAGCGACAAATGCCGTCACATAGGCGGGAATCGCGAGTGGCAATAATAGTGCCCAAGAAAACTGCCTACGTCCTGGAAACTCACATACAGCCGTGAGCCACGCCAGGGAAACCCCAATTATCGCCACTCCCAATCCCACCCCCAATACTAGCCAAAAGGTATTGGTTAGCAATTGCGGCAGCTGGTATTCCACCAGATGCGTCCAGATTTCCCGTTCCGGCGTTAGCAATGAACTAAGCACTACAGCGACTGGAACCAAGGTGAGCATAGCAATCAGCAGAGCCGCCAAGACCCAACCGCTGGGCAAGCGAACTTTAAAAATAAAAGCGCCCACTGTGGGCGCTTTTGCAATGGACATAGGCAATCGCTGCATTTAGCTATTTATTTATAATTGGCACGATCCATTAATTTAACTGCAGCGGCTTGCAATTCGCCTGCTTTAACCACATTAAGGGGGTTTTGCTTGAATTCGCCCCAGGCCGCAACCGTGGCATCAGACTTCACCTTGGGATTGACCGGATATTCCATGTTTACATCAGCAAACATATTCTGAGCTTTTTCTGAGGACAGCCACTCAAGGAACTTAACCGCCTCCGCTTGATGTTTGGCATAGCGGGTGATGCCTGCGCCGGAAATATTCACATGCACGCCGCTGCCTTTCGTATCCTGATTTGGCCAGAAAATCGCAAGCGGGAGGTTAGGTTTTTTCTTCATCAGGCCGCCGAAATAATAAGTATTGACCACCGTTATATCGCACTGCCCGGCGGCCACTGCATCCATCGCTCGAGTATCGTCGGATACAGGAGGAGTGGCGAGGTTAGCCACCCAAGATTTTACGATCTGCTCAGTTTTAGGCTCACCATATTCCTGGATCATCATCGCCACTAACGATTGGTTATACACCGACTTCGAGGTGCGCAAGCATAAGCGCCCTTTCCACTTTGGATTACCCAAATCTTCGTAGGTAGAAAGAGCAACTGGTTTCACTTTGTCCTTGTTGTAAATGATAGTGCGGGCACGCGCCGACAAACCGAACCACTGGTTAGCCGGGTCACGCAAATGGGCGGGAACATTATCTGACAGCGTCTTGGATTGCACTGGCTGCAACAGCCCCAGATTGGTTGCTTGCCACAGATTTCCAGCGTCTACCGTAATCAGCATGTCGGCGGGAGTATTGGCTCCCTCCGCTTTTAGCTTTTGTAGCAATGGCCCTGCCTTGTCAGTGAGAAACTTGATGGTGGTGCCGGTTTCCTTGGTATAGGCGTCGAATAGCGGCTTGATGAGCTGTTCGTTACGCTCCGAATAAACCACAATTTCATTGGCGGCGTAAGCAGTCATTGCCACCGTTAGCATGGAAGTGGCGGCAAGAATGCCGGAAAGGCGATGCAAAAACGACAGGCGTTTGTCCATTTTTATAAACTCCGAAGTGTCAGTTAGACGAATTAAACGAAAAGAAAACCGAGTAAATGCTAGTTAACCACAAATGATAATAATTATCAAACGCGATAAAAACACCCCCGCAACTTGTTGTTCTTGAAAAACCTCAGCTATCATCCCCGGCTGCCGACTGAAGGATGCGCCGTGCGCCATTAAAGCGTTTTGCCCAATATCGCTCGCCCATGTCGGAGACCATCACACTCTCGGATTTGCTGCTGGATGCGTGGACAAAACGATTGTCGCCCAGATAAATGCCAACATGGGAAAATGTGCGCTTCATGGTATTAAAGAAAACAAGATCGCCAAGCTGGAGTTCAGCCCGGTGAATTTTCATACTAGCCCGACTAATGGCTAGTGCATTATGAGGGAGCAGAATTCCAGTAGCTATGCTGTAGACGTGGCGTACGAAGCCGCTGCAATCCATGCCGGTATCGAAAGACTGCCCGCCTAATTTATAACTCGTACCAATCAAACTCATAGCGTAGAGCAGCAATTCAGCACGCGGGCCATCTTCGGCTGTGGAAAGGATAGGCGCATCGCTCTTGACGACGTCATCCGCCCAAGCGGTATGGAGCGTGACAAGCAACAAATTAACTAATAGGATTATTATTAAACGCATGCAAACGAAATAGGAATATAGGTAATAATTCGAAACTGACTTATAGCAGCACATTTTAACTTGAAACGGTTAGCCAGTGTCGCCGTATAATAAACTACACATTTATCAAGTTTGGGTTTGCAGATTAAATGCAAGATTAGATGGAACATAAGTACGGTATCGTCACAACTTAACAATACTTTTGAAAGGAATCTTCATGTTGACAAAAAAATACTGCGTAACTGGACGATGGCTTCCGACATTGATCGCCAGCTTTGGTTTGGCATGGGGAGTTAACGGGTATGCTTCGCCTCAATTGGATAGCGCGCCAACTGTAAACGAGAGTTACCAACAGGCGGTTAACAGCCCAATACGGACCGTTGAAGACAGACGTGCTGATGCAACGCGCAAACCATTAGAGTTCTTGCAATTCGCCCGAGTGCGGCCGGATATGCTGGTAATGGATATTTCAGCAGGCGGGGGAAATACCTCGCAGCTACTCGCGCTGGCTGTTGGAAGCAAGGGAACCATATGGGCACAAGGGGAGCAACTACGGCCAGCACTCATCAAACGATTGGCTGATCATCCCCAGTCGAACATCATTCCGGTAACAAGCTCTTTCGAAGACCCTATACCCAGTGACATACCCAAGTTAGACTTGATTACGATCATCCTGAACTACCATGATATCGCCAATAAACCCGTTGACCGTACCAAACTAAATCAACGATTGTTTGATGCATTGAAATCTGGCGGACATCTCGTTGTAATCGATCACTCAGCAAAACCGGGTAGTGGCGTTTCAGCAGCAAAGTCACTTCACCGTATTGACGAAAAGGTCGTTGGTGAAGAATTTCTGAAAGCAGGTTTCCAGCTTGAAGAAGAAAGTAAATTTCTACACAATTCGTCCGACCCTCGTGATCAAGCTTTCTTCAATATGAAAATTCCGTCAGACAAATTCGCCTTGCGCTTCGTCAAGCCTTGATGGATAGCGGCATCCATTGCCGTGGACGCTTGCCTACACACATTTTGGACCTTAGCGTTCCCTTGTGCCTGTAGGCAAGCTCCAGATAAATGGGATGACTGCCCTGCCAAAAAATATCCTACGCCTTGATATTTTTGAAAAGTTATTATTGATTGCACAATACTGCTTGGCTGGCCGATGGGTACTGATGCTGATCGCTATCTTTGGCTTTGTATGCGGAGAATTGGCATGGGGGATAAACGGATACGCCGCGCCTGAATTAAGCAACTCGCGAACACTATCCGACATTTACCAACAGGCTGCTAGCAGCCCAATACGTACCATTGAAGATAAGCGTGCTGATGCTACACGCAAACCGGTTGAGTTCCTGCAGTTCGCCCAAGTATGGCCAGGTATGCGGGTACTGGATCTCGCAACTGGCAATGGATACACGACACAACTGCTTGCGCTGGTTGTTGGAAGCACCGGAACGGTATGGGCGCAAGGAGACAGTCAACGGCCAGCACTCGTCAAACGATTGGCCGACCACCCCCAGCCGAACATTGTGCCGGTGATACGCCCTTTCGAAGACCCCATACCCGATGATGCGTCCAAACTGGATTTGATCACCAACATCATGAATTATCACAATAGCACCTACATGTCGGTTGCCCGTCGTGCCAGGTTGAACCTGCGATTATTCAAAGCGTTGAAGTCTGGCGGACATCTCATCGTAATCGACCACTCCACCAAAACGGGCACTGATATCACAACGGCAAAGACGCTCCATCGCATTGACCAGGCTATCGTTTTGGATGAGCTTCAAAAAGCAGGTTTTCGACTTGAACAAGAAAGCAACTTTCTTCGCAATCCGTCCGATCCTCGCAATCAAACTTATTTCGATATGGAAATACCGACAGACAAATTTGCATTTCGCTTCGTCAAGCCTTGATGGATCGGCAAGCGTCCATTGCCTTGGATGGCGCAACGGATAGCGCGATGATGCCCCTCACAATCTGTGCCATCTTCCACGAATCAATGGGTGACCCTATTGAAATAGTGATGCTTGACAATGCTTGCCGATATAGGCGACATTGCTGGCTTATGAAAATGTTTTCTATATTACGTTAGATCTCAAGGACTATCATCGATGGCGTCCAACAAGAATCAACACTTTGTTCCGCGATGCTATCTGCGCCCGTTCACGACCGATGAAGATCGCAAGATAATTAACTTGTTCAACATCGACCGCGCGAAGGTAATCCTGGATGCCCCGATAAAAAGCCAGTGCTCACGAGACTACTTCTACGGTACCGATGATCGACTTGAGAACGCGATCCAGTTTGTAGAGAAAAGTTACGCGTCTGCTCTGCCCGATCTTCTGTCCTATAGGAAGCCGCTAACGCCCAAGAGCAGAGTTGTTATTCCGCGCTTCTGGTTTCTCCAACACATAAGAACCGAAGCTGCATCTCAAAGAACAGTCGCAATGTCTGAAGAGGCAGACGAGTTGATTGAGCATCCGACAGAATCCTTCAAACTTGGGATTAAAGAAGCAGTGCAGATCGCGTTGCGATCTTATGCAGAGAACCTCGATGCCCTCGACGATCTAAAAATAGTACTCGCATACAACAAGACTGACATCCCGTTCATTACGTCAGATGATCCATCCGTTCTCACTAATCGATGGTTAATCAACAGCATGGCGACAATTGGGCCTGGTTACGGCCCTCGTGCAGCGGGAGTCCTCTGCATTCTTCCGCTGTCTCCGCGGGTCTGCTGCATTTGCTACGACGGGCACATCTACAGCATCCCCAACGTTGGCAATTGGGTCGACGTCCGCTATCCAGCTGATGTTGACGCCATCAACGACCTGCAGTATTTGAACTGTGTAGCCAACATATACTTTAGTGAACATGCAGATAGTGACCGCGTCTTGGGGCTACATACAAGGAATGAAGGGCTTAAACCTCCAGCTCGTCATAGAATTCACTACGCTATAGAGACAGAGTCTTCTAACGGCGTTACAAAGTTCGCCGTTGTGGACAAAAAAAATGCTCCAGAACACTCCCGTGCACTCATTCATATGGAGTCGCTCAGAGTTGAGCCGAAGAAGTGGCCGAGCATCCTCCACTGGCGGAACAAGGGGTATTTTTACTCCAATGACACTGGTCTAGGTCACGTGAGGCAAGCGCATCAGGGAATTAGCAAGGAAAATAGGCCTCTTACCAAACGCAGGACGGGGTATTGAGCACCACTCAGGGGGCTACCATTGATATTGAAGAATACTGGGCAAAAAATGAATCAAAGAGCAATAAGCTTTGGGTCACTCTTCTTCTTGCTGCTGCAGAGCCCACATTTGCGCATACATCCCCTGTTTCGCCAGCAACTCGCGGTGCGTACCACGCTCAATAATGCGCCCACCATCCATTACCAATATCTGGTGTGCGTCCACAATGGTGGACAGGCGATGAGCGATAACCAGTGTGGTTCGATTATGTGCAACGTTGCGCAATTCATGCTGAATCACCTTCTCGGATTTTGAATCCAGCGCCGAAGTTGCCTCGTCAAAAATCAGGATGGCAGGGTTTTTGAGGATAGCGCGCGCAATTGCCACACGCTGTTTCTCTCCACCGGACAACTTCAATCCACGCTCGCCCACCATGGTGTCGTAGCCATCCGGTAACGATGTTATAAAATCGTGAATATGGGCCGATTGCGCTGCATGCAATATTTCTTCACGCGAGGCTTCGGGACGGCCATAAGCTATGTTGTAGTAAATGCTATCGTTAAACAGCACGGTGTCTTGCGGCACGATACCAATCGCAGCGCGCAAACTGGCCTGTGTCACTTTGCGAATATCCTGATTGTCTATCAGGATGCGTCCTGAATTTACATCATAAAAACGGAACAGTAACCGTGACAAGGTGGATTTGCCCGCTCCGCTTGAACCCACCACAGCGACCGTATGTCCCGAGGGAATATCAAAACTGATATCGAATAAAATCTGCCGCTTTGGTTCGTAAGAAAAACACACTTGCTCAAAATGTACTGCTGCTTGATCAACCTTCAGCGCAACCGCATCTGGCGCATCTTGTATCTCGCGGTTTTCATCAAGAAGGCGGAACATTTTTTCCATATCCACCAGAGAGTGCTTGATCTCGCGATAGACAAAGCCAAGAAAATGCAGTGGCATATAAAGCTGCAACATGAAGACATTGATTAGAACCAAGTCGCCTATGGTCAACTCACCTTTTACCACGCCGTTCGATGCCAGCAGCATCAACGCGGTCATGCCGATGGCAATAATAGCGCTCTGCCCGGAATTCAACGCTGCCAGCGAAGTTTGATTCTGCACCGCCGATGTTTCCCACTTGCTCATGTGTTCATCGTAGCGTCGCGCTTCATAGTCCTCGTTACCAAAATATTTTACCGTTTCATAGTTAAGCAGGCTGTCTATGGCGCGCGTGTTTGCCTTTGAATCCATGTCATTCATGGTACGGCGAAATATCATGCGCCACTCGGTAATGAATAAGGTAAAGACGATATACACAATCAGCGTGATGAAAGTAATAACCGCAAACCACGCGTTGTATTTGTAAAGCAAAATTCCTGCAACCAGGCCAATTTCCAGCAGCGTCGGCAGAATGCTGAACAGCATAAAATTGAGTAAGAAGCTGATACCTTTGGTACCACGCTCAATATCACGTGATACGCCACCAGTCTGTCGCTCCAGATGGAAGCGCAGACTTAAGCTATGCAGATGAACGAATAGTTTGAGTGCTACGCGCCGTATGGCACGTTGGGTTACTTTGGCAAATACTGCGTCGCGCAACTCGCCAAACAGTGTGCTGAAGAGCCGTAACAAGCCATAGCCAACCACGAGTGACACTGGCACCAACAACATTGCCTGTGGCTTACCCAGAGTATCCACGATTTCCTTGAGCAACAGTGGTACCGTCACATTAGCCAGTTTGGCCAGCACCAGCAGCAACAACGCCAGCACAACACGACCCTTGAATTCCATCAGGTAAGGCAGAAGGGTGCGAATGATATTCCAATCGCCATGAGGCGCAGGGGTAGAGGAAGCAGGACGAGGGCGCATTATGGTGTGAGAAAAATGGATAGGCGGCATTATAGCCGCGTCACGCAATGCACGTTTCCACAATAAAATTATGTAAATGACTAGAGCGTAGCGGCATCTATTTCAAGCTGAAGCGCAGTTGGCTCGCCTGCATGCAAACAAGATATCGGTATGACGGCAGAATATGTGGGAAATAGCTGGCCGTTTTGCTAACACGCCTTGGGCTGATTGCAGCTCACGTGTAATAACACTTAGCTCGTGCGATAGATCAATCCCCGCCGCACTAGCCATTTCTCGATTTCTACGGCAAAGAACACCACGCTGGATAAAGCGAGGCAAAGCACAAGTTCGCCCATGCTCAGGGCTTGTGTTTTGAAAATCGGGTTGAGCGCAGGCACATAGATCGTTGCCATTTGTAGCGCGAACGTCAGCAGTACAGCAAAAACCAGCAACGGATTGGAAAAAATGCCGACGCTGAACAATGATTCTTTTTCGGTACGAATGGCGAGTACGTGTCCCATTTGGGAGAGGGTTAGGACAGTGAACACCATGGTCTGCCAGTGCGCTGATCCGCTATGTAATGCCCAGGCCTGTGTCAGTAGGCATATCCCGCCCATCAGTAAGCCGACCCAGATCATGTGTTGCCACATGCCGTGTGCGAATATGCTTTCCTGGAGCGAGCGCGGCGGACGGCGCATGATGCCGCGTTCGGCGCGTTCCGCTGTCAGGGCCAAGCCGGGCAGTCCGTCGGTAACCAGATTGATCCACAGGATGTGGATCGGCAGCAACGGAATCGGCAGGCCGAGAAATGGTGCGAGGAAGATCGTCCATATCTCTCCAGCATTGCTGGTCATGGTGTATTTGATAAATTTGCGGATGTTGTCGAAAATGCGTCGTCCCTCGCGCACCGCATGCACGATGGTGGCGAAGTTATCGTCGAGCAGCACCATGTGTGCCGCCTCGCGCGCCACGTCGGTGCCACCCTTGCCCATAGCGATGCCGATGTCCGCAGCTTTGAGCGCGGGCGCGTCGTTGACCCCATCGCCGGTCATCGCGACAACCTCGCCTTTGTCTTGCAGCGCTTGGACGATTTTTATTTTCTGGGCGGGATCGACACGCGCATAAACTCGCACTTGTTCAACTTCCGCTTCGAAAGCTGCTTGATCCAGCCGCTCCAACTCGACACCCGTCATCACTCTGCAATCGTCGTTAACAAGAATGCCGAGCTCGCGGGCAATCGCGCGCGCGGTAGCGGGATGGTCGCCGGTGATCATCACGGGCGTGATGCCGGCCGACTTGCACAAGGAAACAGCCCCTCTGGCTTCGCTGCGCGGCGGATCGATCAAGCCGACGAAACCGAGAAATATTAGTTCGCTCTCCAGTTCGTCAGGTCGCTCGCTTGCCGGTAACGCCGGCCAATGTCGATAGGCTATCGCCAATACGCGCAAGCCGTCGGCAGCCATGGATTCGGTTTGCTGTAACAAGGCTGCCCGGTCGATGGTTTGTTCGCCGTCAGCCATCAGCACCCGCTCGCAGCAAGGCAGCACCGCTTCCGGCGAACCCTTGGTGTAGGCGATGACATTTTCAGACGTGCCATGAAAGGTGGTCATGCGCTTGCGTTCGGAATCGAACGGTAGCTCTTTGAGGCGCGGTGCCCCACTCTCCAGTGTCGTCTTGTTCCAGCCTGCTGCTTGCGCGGCGTGCAGCAGGGCCGCCTCGGTCGGTTCGCCATGCGCCTTGTTGTGGCGATCCAGATGCGCATCGTTGCTTAACGCCAAAGCATGGAACAGTGTCGACCACGGTTCTGCCTTGTTTTCGTTCTGCCATGTGTCGCGTAACGCGCCGTCGGCGTAAATCGCTGTCACGCGCATTTTGTTCTGGGTGAGCGTGCCGGTTTTATCGGAGCAGATAAACGTGACCGAGCCCAGCGTTTCTACGGCGGGCAGGCGGCGGATCAGGGCGTGCTGTTTGACCATCTTGCGCGCGCCCAAAGCCAGTGAGACCGTCACCACTGCGGGCAGGGCTTCGGGAATGGCCGCCACCGCCAGACTGACTGCGGTCATGAACATCAGCAACACCGGCTCACCGCGCAGCACGCCGACAATAAACACCAACGCGCAGATTACCAACGCAGCCAGCGCCAGCAGTTTGCCGAAGCGCGCCAACCGCTTTTGCAACGGCGTTTTTGTTTCGCTGTCATCGCTGAGCAGGGCGGCGATCTTGCCTAATTCACTGTTCATGCCTGTCGCCACTACCAGGCCGCGCGCGCGCCCGTAAGTAACGATGGTGCCTTTGTAAGCCAGACAAATTTTGTCGCCCAGCGGCGCGGCAGCGATGGTCAGCGCCTGGGTTTGCTTTTCCACCGCGACCGATTCGCCGGAGAGTGCGGACTCATCGATCTTGAGCCGCGCCGTTTCGATGATGCGTAAATCAGCGGGCACCACGTTGCCTGCCTCCAGCAGTACCACATCGCCCGGCACCAGCCCCGATGAGTTGACGATTTCCGCCTGGCCATCGCGCAACACATGCGCACCTGCCTCGGCCATGCGCTTGAGCGCGGCCATCGCCTGCTCTGCACGGTATTCCTGAACGAATCCGATCACCGCATTAAGAATCACGATGACGATGATGGCAAAGGTGTCTTCGACATCACCCACGATGCCGGAAACGACCGCCGCGCCGATCAGCACGATAATCATGAAATCGGCGAACTGGTCGAGCAGCATGCGCCAGTGAGAACGAGCGCGCTTTTCCTTTAATTCATTGGCGCCGTATTGAGCCAGCCGTTTGGCCGCATCGGCCGAACTCAAACCGGATTGCGGGTTGGTCTCCAAACGTTGCGCGACTTCATCGGTGGTCAGCGTGTGCCAATTATTATCGTTACTGTGCATGTCCGAAATTGATCCATGAGTTGACTATATCTGCGCGATTTGAGTTTTCGGAGCCGTCTACTGGCAGCAGAACGTTGAGCATGCATTCTCCTTCACATTATTTTATTATTGATTTTGAGCAACGAGCCATCATCAAAAAAACTCAACTTCGACTTTCGACAGATGCCTATATGGAAGCGACTACCAAGCGCAAAATTTTCGTGCCAACGAAACCATATATTTTTTCAATTCGTCCAGCAGCAGCACGCTGGAAGCCACGGCAACGGCTTTGAACCAATCGTCTAGCTCCAGGGCCGTCGTGCCGAACACGCCTTGTGCCGGCGGCCAATTTACCACCAGGATTTGCAGCATCAGAACGCCCACGAGCGCCAACCACAGCTTGCCATTGCGGAAGAAGTGCGTATTGAAGGCGCTGCCGGTTTCGGCGCGCGCATTGAACACGTTGAAGAACTGGAACAACACGAAAGTGGTAAAGGCCAGGGTCATGGCATAAGTTTGCCCATGCATTTCCAGGCCGTGCCGGAACAGGTAAAGCGTTCCAACCATCATGATCGACCCGTACAGCGCCAGCCTGGCGAGACGCGGGCCGGTGAGTATCTGCGCTGCCTGGCGGCGCGGACGCTCGCTCATGATGCCGGCGCGCGCCGGTTCCACCCCCAGCGTCATCGCGGGAGGGCCGTCCATGATAATGTTGATCCACAGCAGCTGAATCGCGGTAAAAGGCGCGGGCAATCCCAGCAGGGTGGCGGCGAGCACGGTGAAGATGGCACCGATGTTGGTGGAGAGCTGGAAGCGCACGAATTTGATAATGTTATCGTAGATCACTCGGCCTTCTTCCACGGTTTTTACGATGGTCGCGAAGTTGTCGTCGGTCAGCACCATGACGGCCGCCTCTTTGGTAACCGCCGTGCCGGTGATGCCCATCGCCACGCCGATGTCGGCGGCTTTCAGGGCGGGCGCGTCGTTCACGCCGTCGCCGGTCATCGCGACGACGTGGCCGTCGTTTTTGAGCGCCCTGACAATTTTCACCTTATGCTCGGGGGCAACGCGGGCAAACACGGAAATGCCGTCAATGCGGCGGGATAATTCCGTCTCGCTCATGGCGTCGAGTTCCCAGCCTTCGATCACCTCGCCCGTAAGCCCCAATTCGCGACCGATGGCGGCGGCGGTCACTTTGTGGTCGCCTGTGATCATCTTGACTTGGATGCCGGCCAGGGTGCAGTGAGCAATGGCGGCTTTCGCCTCGGGCCGTGGCGGATCCATGAGTCCGGCCAATCCCAGGAAAGTCCAGCCCCCTGCCCATGCCCACAGGTCGCCCGCCGGGTCGAAGTCGGCGGTCGGGATAATCTTGCGCGCTACCGCCAGCACACGTAGCGCCTGTGCAGCGAGATGCTCGTTCTCGGCCTCGATGGCGGCGCGAGCCGCCGCGTCCAGAAGCTGCTCTCCATCCTCCGCCAGACTATGGGTTGAACGCGCCAGCAGCACATCGGGCGCACCCTTGATGAACATCTCCACCTTTTCGCCTGCATGGTGGAAAGTGGCCATAAATTTGTGGGCGGAATCGAAAGGAATCTCGTCGATGCGCGGCCGTTCTTCCTGCTCCGCCTCCGGATCGAGACCGCCTTTCTGCGCCAGCACCCACAACGCGCCCTCGGTGGGATCGCCGATTAATTGCTCAGCGCGCACGCGCGAATCGGTGCAGAGTGTCATCGGCAGCAAGAAGGCATGAAGATCGCTATCACTCTCAAAGGTAATCCTGCCGTCAGGCGCATAGCCTTCGCCGTTGACTGAAAAACGCCGCCCGGCGAACCAGCCGGCGCGCGCGGTCATCTGGTTCAGGGTGAGGGTGCCGGTCTTGTCCGAGCAGATTACCGTAGTGGAGCCCAACGTTTCCACGGCGGAAAGTTTCTTGAGGATGGCCCGGTTCTGCGCCATGCGCCACATGCCGATGGCCAGCGTCACCGTCACCACTGCCGGCAGCCCCTCGGGAATGGCAGCGACGGCCAACGCTACCGCAGTCATCGCGGCCTCCGACCAAGGTAGCCCGCGTGCAAAATCAAGCGCAAAGATGACCGTTACCACTACACCTGCAATCGCCGCCAGCTTTTTCCCCAGCGTGTCGAGCTGTTTTTGCAGCGGGGTTTCCGATTCCCCGACGCTGGCGATCATGCCAGCGAGCTTGCCCATTTCAGTGGCCATGCCGGTGGTGGTCACCAGCATTTCGGCGCGACCGCGCGTTACCACCGTATTCATATAGAGCAAGTTGACGCGGTCGCCCAAAGGTAGTTCGGCTTGGTCCAGCGCCGCCACCGACTTACCTACGGCATGGGATTCGCCGGTCAGTGCCGCTTCCTCGATTTCGAGACTGTGCGCGGCCAACAGGCGGCCATCGGCAGGAATGCGGTCGCCCGCTTCTAGTAGCACGATATCGCCGGGAACGAGCAGCGCCGCGTCGATTTCCTCCATGCGCGCGTTGCGGCGCACCCGGGCGCGCGCTGCCAGCATACCCTTCAGCGCCGTCAGCGTTTGTTCCGCCCGCAGCTCCTGATAAAACCCCAGGCTGGCGTTGAACAGCACCACAACGAGAATCACCACTGCATCTTTGAGATCACCGACTACCCAAGCAAGAGTGGCAGCGAACAACAGCACAATAACCAGCAAATTTCTGAATTGGTCGAGGAATTTCAGCCAGACAGGACGAGGCGTGGCCTCGATCAGCCTGTTTTTACCGAAGCGGGCAAGGCGAGCAACTGCCTCGCCTTCTTCCAACCCGCGCCCTGGATCAACTTCCAGCGTTGCTGCAGCGATTTCCGGCGGCAGCATATACCAGAGGTGCTTGCTATTATCCATGATGAAAGAGAATCCAAGTGTAGAGCACATACAGCAGGAACAATCCCAGGTTCACCCAAGTATGTAGCTGCCAAGTAATTTAATCGCAGCAGATGGCGTACTGGCAAAAAAATTAGAAGTGCCCTTAGGTAGGTACGCTCTTGATCCTGGTAATGCGTATTACCTCGGGTATTCCGCGCAGACCGCGCATCACGTCGGCCAAGTGTTTGCGGTTACTCACCTGCAAAGTAAAGTACAGTGTAGTGTAGTTACCTTCGTTGGTGAAGTGGACGTTTTCGATGTTGGATTCGGCGTCAGCAATCGCTGCTGCTGCCTTGGCGAGGACGCCGCGCTGATTAGCTACGACTAATTTAATGCTCACCTCAAAAGGTTTGTTGATGTGCTTGTCCCACACCACGTCCAGCCATTTGTCCATGCCGCCACGTCCCTTGCATAGCACTGGACAATCATGTGTATGAACTACCAATCCTTGACCTTTCTTGATAATACCGATGATAGGGTCTCCTGGAATGGGGCGACAGCATTTAGCGAACTGTACCGCCATACCTTCCGTGCCAAGGATAGTGATTACGCCGTTGAGTGCGGGATGCTCTGGTGTACCAGCCTCTCCGATACGTGCAAGCTGACGTGCAATAACCATGTTGAGGCGACGTCCCAGAGCAATGTCAGCGAAGATTTCTTCGCGCGATTTTGCTCCGGCATCCTTAAGCAACTTATCCCACCGGCTGCTGTCAATGTCCTGTTTCTTAATTCCAAGCGAAGATAGAGCTTGGTTCAGCAGGCGCTCCCCCAGCGCGGAGGATTCGTCAAAGTGCATCGTTTTGAGTGCATGACGAATCTGGCTGCGTGCCTTGCTGGTGACCACATAGCCGAGCCATGCGGGATTGGGGTGAGCATGCGTCGCAGTGATTATTTCCACGCGGTCACCATTTTTCATCTCAACACGTAATGGTGCTAGCTCAAAATTCACTTTGACAGCTACACAGCGATTGCCGATATCGGTATGCACGCTATAAGCAAAATCCACCGCCGTTGCGCCACGTGGCAGCGCGAGAATTTTGCCTTTAGGAGTGAACACGTAAACTTCATCCGGGAATAGATCCACCTTCAGGTGTTCAAGGAACTCCACCGAATCGCCGCTTTGGCTTAAGCTTTCCAATAAGCTTTGCAGCCACTGGTGGGTCTTCTTGTGCAGATCATTGAATGATGTCTGCGCGGCCTTGTATAACCAGTGCGAGGCGACACCTGCCTCTGCGATTTTGTGCATTTCCTGAGTGCGAATCTGCACTTCGATGGGGGTGCCATATGGCCCAAACAGGGTGGTATGCAGCGACTGATAACCGTTCGCCTTGGGGATGGCGATATAATCTTTAAATTTACCCGGAATCGGTTTGTATAGACCATGTAGCAATCCCAGCGCCAAGTAACAGGAGGGCACATCATCCACCATCACACGGAAACCATAAATGTCCTGTACTTGGGCGAAGGCCAGCGATTTCGCCTGCATTTTCTGGTAGATGCCATATAGATGTTTTTCGCGCCCTTGTACTTGGGCAGTGACGTGATGCTCTTCCAGACGCTGGCTAATGGCTTCCTGGATTTTTCCTACAACCTCACGACGATTACCGCGTGCGACTTTGAGAGCCTTGGACAGAACTTCATAGCGTTTTGGGTAGAGATACTTGAAACCTAAATCTTCCAATTCCTGATAGATGGCATTGAGGCCCAAGCGGTTGGCAATGGGTGCATAAATTTCCATGGTCTCGCGCGCGATGCGCTCGCATTTTTCGCGAGACATTGATTTTAGCGTGCGCATGTTGTGCAGCCGGTCGGCCAATTTAATCAGGATGACGCGCACGTCACGTGCCATCGCCAGCAGCATTTTGCGGAAATTTTCTGCCTGTGCGTCCTCTTTGGTTTGAAATTCAATCTTGTCAAGCTTACTCAAACCATCAACCAGTTCGGCCACCGACTTGCCGAATATCTTGGCTACTTCTTCATTGCTAATATGGGTGTCTTCCACCACGTCATGCAGTACGGCCGCCATGATGGCTTGCGCATCGAGATGCAGTGGGGTGAGAATTCGAGCGACGGCGATGGGATGCGAAATATAGGGCTCACCGGACTTACGTAGTTGACCCTCATGTGCTTCACCACTAAATTTAAGTGCCTCCCGGATATGTTCGACATCCTTGGGCTTCAGGTAGGCGGAAACCTCCTGTAAAAGCATTTCGGCATCGGACATACATGCACCTCCAAAATTTAAATTTGCAAGCATCTGCTGTGCAGATTGTCTGCTAAAGTATTCATCTTAACTGTGTACTTGATTTAGAAAACTGTATAGAGCGGACATTCAATTTATAAACCATGTATTTTTTGATCAGTAACTTGAACTTTACAAAATATATGACAAGACTAATTATAGCTATTTAGGATAAAGACTAATCCATATAATTTCCTTTCTAATTTTAAGGATAGGTAGATGAACGAGGAACAAGCTGTACTGCATTTTTTCGCACAAAAGGAAAACCTGCCCTTGGCACTTAGTGTGGCAAATCAGGTGGATGGTACACGCCAGAAATTGAACAACGACTTCTGGCTAGCATTAAGCGAACATATCGTAGCGAGTACGCCAGACTGGCGCGTATCAACCACCGAAGATCGCAACGCAACTGAAAACTTGGTTGGACTGTATCTGCTACCTGAAGCAGAACAAAAAATCTACCTGCGCCCCATGCTGGAACAGCAATATTTGGGCGACACTCTGCGTATTTACTATGGGCTGATGTGGAGTGCTGCGCCTACGCTCGAACAAAAACAGTTAAGTGCCATTAACGCACTGCATGATAATTTTCAGGAGGCAGGCTTTAAAAGCAATGAGAGTTTTCTGGCTTGGCAATGGACCTCTTATTACCCGCGCAGCATGGATTTCCTTCTGCGTTTTTCCACCACTGCGGATGAGTTGCTAAATGAAGCTACCGGTCTAATACAAAATCTGTTGGTGACACATCGCGATGCCTTGCACACTGCCAATGCAGCGCTGCGTGAGTTTTCGCGAAGCGCTGCAATTTCAGTGGTATCACTCGACAAGTTGCGCGTAAACCTCGTCGAGCGTTAAAGTAATTTTTTAAACTGGATTTTCCAGATCGAAAAATTGATGCTCTATACCGCAATTCTCGGCGAGGTGCGTACCCAGAGCCTGTACACCATAGCGCTCTGTGGCGTGGTGACCAGCCGCAATGAATACCACACCCGTTTCTTGCGCCACATGCACATTCTGCTCGGAAATTTCGCCGGTGAGAAAGGCATCCACACCCAACGCTATCGCCGCTTCGAAATAACCCTGCGCCGCACCGGTACACCAAGCGATCCGGCGGATAATGGGGTCGCCTTCACCTATCACTAGCGGCGTACGCTGTAAGCTGTGCGCAATCTTCTGGGTCAATTGTGCCAATGTTTGTGCTTGTACCAACTCCCCATAACAAGCTACGTCTTGCTCGCCAAAACGCCCATGCTCCATAAAACCCAAACGCCTACCAAGTTGCGCGTTGTTGCCAAATTCGGCATGCGCATCCAGTGGCAAGTGATAAGCCAGCAGGCTAATATCGTGCTGAAGCAAATGTGCAATACGCTGTTTCTTGATTCCAGTCACAGCAGCATCTTCATTGCGCCAGAAATAACCATGGTGAACCAGAATGGCGTCTGCATTCCATGCAGTGGCTGCTTTCAATAAACGCTGCGAGGCCGTTACACCACTGGCGATGCGGCGAACTTCTGCTCTACCTTCCACTTGCACGCCATTTGGACAGAAGTCACGAAAACGGTCGGGTTCCAGCAGGCTTGCGATATAATCGCGCAAATCGTTCAACAACATGTCGTTATCTTTAAAATTAATTATTTCGATAATACTTTAAATCAGCCACACTAAAACTTAATCTCCCTCTGATTTTTTAAATTGAGAGCAGTGATACAACTATTTCAACCTTTATATAAAATATATTTTATACTTTCTATGAGGTTAAATTCATATCACTTTTTTGTTTGCTATGCAAAATTTAGTTCCATCGGATACCTGAATAAGCACACCGATCATTCATATAATTACTGCTCGCAGGATGCGACATATCTTTCTAGACTCATAAATCTTAGCAGTCCACCACACGAATTTATAAAGCATTCGGGTTAGATAAATAGACCTCTGAACAACGTAAACCAGACATATCATGCGTAAATTTTGGCTCTTATTCGCTCAAGCCACCACTATCGGGCTAGCGGTATTATTTATTATTAACACTCTGAAGCCCGGACTACTGTCCTCAGCTACGCGTAGCGGCATCGTCACACTGCATGAAAGCGTAAACACCAGCACCAGCCAAATTCCTACAACGGGCTTCAGCGCCGCAGCACGCAAAGTCATGCCCACCGTGGTTAATATTTTTACCAGCACCGAAATAAAGAAACCCATGAATCCATTCATGGATGACCCGCGCTTCCGTTTCTTTTTTGGCGAAGAGTTCGATAGTTCTCCACAGCGTGGTTCTAACTTAGGTTCTGGCGTCATTATCAGCCACGATGGTTATATCCTTACCAACCATCATGTGGTTGAAGCTGCCGACCAGATCGAAGTGGCTCTGGCCGATGGGCGCAAGGCCAAAGGACGAATTATTGGTTCCGATCCAGAATCTGATCTTGCCGTCATCAAAATCGACTTGCCTGGCACCATCCCGGCCATCACCTTTAGCCGCCCAGACCAAGCGCAAGTAGGTGATATCGTGTTGGCCATTGGCAACCCGTTCGGCGTGGGGCAAACGGTGACAATGGGCATTGTCAGTGCAGTGAAACGCAATCACCTTGGACTAAACACTTTCGAAAACTTCATCCAGACCGACGCGGCTATTAACCCTGGCAACTCAGGTGGCGCACTGGTTGATGTAAACGGCAACCTGATCGGCATTAACAGCGCGATTTACTCGCCCAATGGTGGATCACTCGGCATCGGTTTCGCTATTCCTGTCAGCACAGCAAAAAAGATTATGGAACAGATTATCCAAAGCGGGTCGGTGACACGCGGCTGGGTCGGCGTAGCAGTTCAGGAGCTCACGCCAGAACTAGCGGAATCATTTAAGCTCGGCAACATACAGGGCGTGTTAATTTCGGAAGTTGTGCGTGGCAGTCCAGCGGACAAGGCCGGGGTACATGCTGGCGATATTCTCACCATGGTTGATAATAAACAATTGCTAACAGATACCAGCTCTATGCTGGAAACCATTTCCAGTTTATCGCCCGGCAAGGTTGTCGTATTCAAGCTTTTGCGCAATCAGCGTGAGGTAGTGGTGCAAGTCCAAGTTGGTAAGCGACCTAGACCGAAAAAGCTGGAGTAAAACTCCAGTGTATAAACTATCCGAATGCACATAACTTATTTCCTACAACTGAAATAAGAGAGATGGTTATCCGTTTTTCGCTTCGGCCTCATTCGTGTCTTTTACCATCCACCCCGACACCACGATACCCACCTCATACAATAGCCACAATGGTATGGCAAGCATAAATTGCGATACCACGTCTGGTGGAGTAAGGAGAGCTCCGAGAATAAACGCTCCGACAATAACGTAAGGTCGGATTTCCTTAAGCTTGTCGACACTTACCATATCCATTTTAACCAACACCACCACTGCCACCGGCACTTCGAAAGTAGTACCAAAAGCAAGGAACATCCCCATTACGAAGCTCAGATATTTGTCAATGTCGGTCATCACAGCAACGCCCTGTGGTGCTGCACCACTGAAGAAACCAAATACCACTGGAAACACCAGGAAATACGCAAAGGCCATGCCGAAAAAAAACAACACTACGCTGGCCAGCACGAGTGGCAACATCAGACGCTTTTCATGTGCGTGCATTCCGGGCGCGACGAAAAGCCAAGCTTGGTACAATATATAAGGCAATGCGATCAGGAATGCAGCCATCATCGCCACTTTAAGTGGCACAAAAAATGGAGTAATAACATCAATAGCGATCATCTGCCCGCCTTTTGGCAACTTGGCGAGCATCGGTTCTGCAAGTAACGCATACAGATCACTTGCCCATGGAACAAGGCAAATAAATACCAACAACAGCCCTCCAAAAGCATATAGAAGGCGGGTGCGTAATTCGAGCAGGTGGGAAATGAAGCTTTCGCTAGTACTCATTAATCAATGGGGAATCTTTTTTGCTCGGGAGTAATCTGCAACTCGGGCTGTACCTGCTGCACGCTGGCTTGTTTAGATTGAGTTACGGCACTAAGAGATTGCTGCACTAACTGATCCTGCGCCACTGTCTGATCGTTAATACTGACTTGCTGATCTGCTTTTTGCCTCAACTGACGCAATTTCTCCTCCTCAACATGCAATTTACGAGCCGCCTCTTGCTGAGCATATAAATTACGTGTCGCCTCTTGATATGCTGATGAAAGCGTTTTAAATTCAAGCTCATCTGCCGAGCTTACACCACTCGCATGCACTGAACCTTCGATATTGTCGCCACCTTGTTTACTCAATGGTGGCGCGCCCATATCTCTTTCGCTAGCCTTGGGGAAATTTTTCTGCTCTGAAGTGCTCTGCTGCACGGTGGGTTGCACATCAGAATTCAATTGCGATTGTTGATTGATGCCCTCCCTAGCCTGCTCCACTTGCTGATTGAGAGACTGAGTGACCTCTTGCGCATGCAGGTTAAGGGTTTGTGTGACCTGATTCACTGCTTCTTCGGCAGTCTTATATTCCTTTTGCACCTTTTCCTGCAACTGACGCAACTCCTCAATCCCTATGTCCCGCGCGATGTCAGCCTTGACGCTGCTAATGTAACGTTGCCCACGGCCCAGCAAATGACCGAGAGTACGCGCCACCTTGGGCAGACGTTCCGGGCCGATGACGATGAAGGCGACCACCGCAATCACCATCATCTCGGAAAAATTAACATCAAACATGGCTGTTAAGTCGGTTTATGCGTTGGTGTGACTCTTGTTTTTAACTTCACCTTCGATGGTCTGACCACCCTGCTCCACTTGCTTTTGGGTGTCATCTTTAGACACTTCTGGCTCTGAGCGCATACCTTCTTTAAAGCCCTTCATCGCGCCTCCCAGATCGCTGCCCATATTGCGCAGTTTCTTGGTACCAAATATAAGAATAACAACTAATAATACAATCAACCAGTGCCAAATGCTGAATGAACCCATTTTTATTTCTCCTAAAAGTTTAAGTGGCGTTAATCCCGCCGCACCATGGGTGGAATATTTCCGCCGATGATATGAATATGCAGGTGAAACACTTCTTGCCCTCCACCGCTGCCAGTGTTTATGACGGTGCGAAAGCCGTTGTTCAACCCCTGCTCTTTTGCCAATTTAGGCGTCAACAACAACATTTTTCCAAGTAGCGCCATATGACTATCATTTGCTTCCATCAGTGATGCCAAGTGCAGCTTGGGGATCAACATGATATGCACCTGCGCGATTGGGTTGATGTCGTGGAAGGCAAGCAATTCACCGTCATCATACACCTTTCGGGAAGGGATTTCACCGCGAACTATCTTGCAAAAAATACAGTCATCCACTCTTTCCTCCTAGACCTCACTCCAACTCCTGATAATCTGATGACGTGAACCAGTAGACATGTGCCATACCGGCAAACTCACACCTGGCAATGAATAAATAAAATCTAGGAGGCGTTACCCTTACGACTAGCCTTCTCATCAAGTCCAGAAACCCCTACTCGTTGCGCTAACTCATTCAACACATCATTTACGCATAAGCCATGCTGCGCCAGCATTACCATACAATGAAACCACAGATCAGCGGTTTCATATACCAAATGTTGTTTATCGCCGCTTTTAGCGGCCAGCAGCACTTCGGTGGCTTCTTCGCCGACTTTTTTCAAGATAGCATCTTCACCTTTACTAAACAGCTTAGCTACATATGAGCTTTCAACTGCTGCGCCTTTGCGCGCCACTATTGTTTCCATCAGTTTTTGCAGAATATCGTTAGTCATTGCTTATGATTTTTTCTGGTAAATTTCGTCGGGCTCTTTAAGCACCGGGTCGACTTCCACCCACCTATCTTTTTCCAGGCGACTAAAAAAACAACTGGCTCGCCCGGTATGACAGGCAATTCCGCCAGCCTGCTCCACTTTCAATAAAATTACATCGCCATCGCAATCAAGGCGGATTTCCTGCACCCGCTGAATATGGCCGGATTCTTCACCCTTATGCCACAGCTTTTTACGCGAGCGCGACCAATATGTCGCCTCGCCCGACTGGACGGTGCGCTTAAACGCCTCGCGGTTCATCCACGCCATCATCAACACGCATCCTGTACTTGCATCCTGTGCGATGACTGGCACCAAACCATCTGCCGCCCAGCTTATTTTATTCAACCAGGTATCGCTCATAACCGCACCTCAATACCTTGTTGCGCCATATATTGCTTGGCTTGTTGTATCGTGAATTCGCCATAGTGAAAAATACTGGCCGCCAACACCGCATCCGCGCCACCCAGCTTCACACCGTCCACCAAGTGCTGTAACGTTCCTGCTCCGCCGCTGGCGATGAGGGGAATTTCCAGCGCATCAGTTACCGCGCGAGTAAGCTGTAAATCGTAACCAATTTTGCTGCCGTCGCGATCCATACTCGTAAGCAGGATTTCTCCCGCGCCCAGTGCCTGCAACTTCTTAGCCCATTCCACCACATCCAGGCCGGTCGCCTGGCGTCCGCCATGGGTGAACACTTCCCAACGACCAGGCTGAACCTGTTTGGCATCTATTGCCACCACGATACATTGCGAGCCATATCGCCCTGCCGCGTCTGCCACCAGTTGCGGGTTGAGCACGGCAGATGTGTTGATGCTTACCTTGTCAGCACCCGCGTTAAGCAGGTTGCGGACATCTTCCACTTGGCGGACACCGCCACCCACAGTGAGGGGAATAAAAACCTGCTCGGCCACCTGCTCAATGATGCGAAACAGAATTCCACGGTCATCGGAACTGGCGGTGATGTCTAGAAAAGTTAACTCGTCTGCGCCCTGCTCGTCATATCGGCGTGCGATTTCTACTGGGTCGCCTGCATCGCGCAACTCAACAAAGTTGACGCCCTTGACCACGCGGCCAGCGGTTACGTCTAAACAAGGAATGATACGTTTAGCCAGCATATTATTTAAGTGAGTGAAGAGAGAATAGAAACCTCGACGCTTAGCTCTTCAAATTCTATTTGTTGTTAATTTATCCGCCAATTTTTGTGCCTCGGCAAAGTTCAAAGTCTCTTCATAGATGGCCCGACCAGTTATCGCGCCAGCAATACCATTGTCCTGTACCGCGCACAGCGCATACACATCGTCGAGATTGGTTATACCGCCGCTGGCAATCACTGGTACAGTAAGTTCACGCGCCAGTTCCACAGTGGCAGGAATATTTACACCGGATAACATGCCATCACGCCCGATGTCAGTATAAATGATGGCTTCAATGCCATAACCTTCAAAACGCTTAGCCAGGTCAAGAACATCATGTCCAGTCACTTTTGACCAGCCGTCCACTGCCACCTTGCCAGCATTGGCATCGAGTCCTACCATGATGTGACCTGGAAAAGCATCGCAAGCTTCATGCAGAAAGCCCGGAGTCTTCACCGCTGCAGTGCCTATAATGACATAAGCTACTCCAATATCGAGGTAGCGTTCTATGGTTTCCAGATCGCGAATACCACCACCTAACTGAATTGGCACATCCAGCCCAACCGCTTCCACGATACTGCGGACAGCCGCCTCATTCTTCGGCTTGCCAGCAAAAGCGCCATTCAGATCAACAAGATGTAGGCGGCGCGCGCCCTGTGTTAACCAATGTAGCGCCATCGCTGCAGGGTCTTCGGAAAACACCGTGGCGCCTTCCATCACCCCTTGGCGCAGGCGTACGCAATGTCCATCTTTTAAATCAATCGCGGGAATAATCAGCATGGCAGCACTATACAAGATGAAAAAATAAAATAAATTAAACCGGTACCCAATTCACAAAATTTTTCAGCAACATCAGTCCGGCACCTTGGCTCTTCTCTGGATGAAACTGCACGGCAAATAAATTATCGCGCGCCACGGCACATACAAACGGTTGTGGGTAGCAACTAGTAGCCTGCACAAACTGCGCATCCTGTGGACATACATAGTAACTGTGCACAAAATAAAAGCGCGCGTTTTGATCTATGCCTTCCCATAACGGATGGTTGCCATGCTGCACTTGATTCCACCCCATATGCGGCACCTTCAGCTTATTATTCTGTACATCGCACAAATTGCTGGCGAAGCGCACTACCTTGCCAGGCAGGATGGCTAATCCCGAAATATCACCTTCTTCGCTGTGTTCAAACAGCATTTGCAGGCCGATACAGATGCCGAGAAAAGGCTTGGTCCGTGCTGCATGCAGTACTGCCGCACGCAACCCACGCGCCTCCAGTTCGCGAATACAGTCTGGCATTGCACCTTGACCAGGGAAAACCACACGCCCCGCCTGTACGACTTCTTGCGGATCGTCGGTCACCACGATAGACGCAGCTGGTGCAACAGTACGCAATGCTTGGTGCACCGAGCGTAGATTGCCCATGCCGTAATCAATTATCGCGATATCTACCATAGCTGCAAGTGACTTTTTAAAAACCTAGATCCATGGCATGCAACACTCAATTTTATTGAGCACATTATCTTATTTATTGCTTTGTTTATTGAAGCGTCTTAAGAGTCTCTACAGTGTACCCTTCGTGGAGGGCATCATGCCTGCCATACGAGGGTCGACTTCCAGCGCCATGCGCAAAGCACGACCGAATGCCTTGAACACAGTTTCCGCCTGGTGGTGAGCATTTTTACCAACCAGATTGTCGATATGCAATGTTACCAGCGCATGATTGACGAAGCCTTGGAAAAATTCATGGACCAAGTCCACATCAAATTCACCTATGTTGGAACGCACAAAATTCACATTAAATACCAAACCGGGGCGACCGGAAATATCCAGCACTACGCGCGACAACGCTTCATCTAGTGGCACATAAGCATGGCCGTAACGACGCAATCCCTTTTTGTCTTCTACCGCTTGGTTAAATGCTTGACCAAGAGTGATGCCGATATCCTCGACTGTGTGATGCGCATCAATGTGAAGATCACCCTTGGCAACGATGTCCAAATCAATCATGCCATGACGTGCAACTTGATCAAGCATATGCTCGAGAAAAGGCAATCCGGTATCGAATTTGACCTTGCCGCTACCATCTAAATCCAGCTTGATGGTGATCTGAGTTTCCAGGGTGTTACGAGCAACCTGCGCACTACGCATAATTTTCCCTAACGGATAGCCTAAACAAATTGATGAATACTTTCCTGCAATGCCCTGATGAACTGCTCATTCTCCTGCGGAGTGCCCACCGTAACGCGCAGACAATCAACCAATAGCTGGTGGGATTTATTCAAGTTTTTAATTAGCACGCCCCGCTTTTTCAGTCCCTGAAAAATCTTATCAGCATGCATCACACGGAACAAGATGAAATTGGCGTCACTCATATAAGGTCGCACATCCGGCACCCCAACCAGTCGCTCATATAACCAAGCACGATCCTGTTTGATCTGCTCGGCCTGCCGCAGCAGCACATCATGATACTGCAACAATTTTTCCGCCACCCGTTGCGTCAGCATATTAATATTATACGGCAAACGGAGCTTTTCTAACTGTGTTAGCCACACCTTGCTACCCACCAAAAAGCCCAGACGTAAACCAGCCATGCCAAGCTTGGAGAATGTGCGCATCACCAGCAGATTTGGGTAACGCGTCCACATAGGAATCAAACTAGCATTGGCAAAAGCATAATAGGCTTCATCCACCACCACCAAGCCGGGGGCAGCCTCAATAATTTGAGCAATAGCTTCCGCATCAAACAGATTTCCAGTGGGATTATTTGGATAAGACAAAAATATTAGCGCAGGCTGATGATGTTGCATGGCAGCCAGCATGGCAGGCAAGTCCAGCGCAAACTCTTCTGTCAGCGGCACGCCGACATACTGCATCCCAGTGAATGCCGCAATCATTTTATACATCACGAATGACGGCTCGACGCTCAATAATGTAGCACCCGGTTTAGCGACCGCCATCGCTAACAATTGAATGATCTCATCCGACCCGTTTCCAAATAACATATCCAAGCTCTGAGGCAAGCCGGTCACGGCGCGGATGCTGGCCTTTAGCCGCTGAGCATCGGCGTCAGGGTATCGGTTAATGGGGGCATCCGCAACCAGACTGGCGATCTCCTCACGCAATGACTGTGGCAATGGATAAGGATTCTCCATCGCATCCAATTTGACCATGCCAGTGCTATCGGACACAGGGTAAACTTGCAGATCGAGTACTTCTTGACGGAGCAAGCTTTCAGGTGTTACGACAAGGTTGGTAGAGGACATGAATTATCGATGCTGTTAGACAGCAGCATTTTATCCTAATCGCGCTACATTCTGGTTAATTTCCTTTGTGCTTCTGTACTATGTTCAGTTCTATTTGACCAACCAATCGTAATTAAATAAATAAGTGGTATCAGTGATGATGCCCGCCCTCGCCATGCGTATGGCCATGCTCCAGCTCTTCGGCAGTAGCAGCACGCACATTGGTAACGATACCCACAAAGTTTAGTGTTTTGCCAGCTAGCGGGTGATTACCATCTACGGTCACTTCGGTATCAGTTACATCCACAACAGTGTAGAGCGAATAATCGTCATCGTCGCCCTCTTCCACGCCCCCCTCGAACTGCATGCCGATGGTAATTTCATCCGGGAACAAATTACGCGGCTCAACGCGTACTAGGTCATGCTCATACTCTCCAAAAGCATCGTCTGGCTCCATCGTAATTTTAAGTTCAGCACCTACATCCTTGCCATGTAGCGCTTCTTCCACAGTCGGAAATATGCCGTCATAGCCACCGTGCAGATAGCTGATGGGGTCTTCTGTTTTTTCCAACAGGCTGCCGTTTGCATCAAATAACTCATAGCGCAACGATACAACAGTGTCTTTTGCAATTTTCATTTCAACTCCTTTATCAAATTTAGAATTTCATCGGCATGGTCGTGTGCGTGAACACTATGCAAGGCATGGCGTAACTTGCTTTGCTTGTCGATCACAAAAGTGGGGGGCTGTTTGAAATTTTTTATGTTCATCTTCCTCTTTATCTTCGTCCATTTTTTCATAAAGCATACTCTATTTTATGCAGACTTTAGATTCTGCATCTGAAAATAATAGTTCAGATAGTCCATATTTATTGCGAAATTACCAAATCGCCATATGATACATTTATTAATTATCCTACAAAATGATTCCCGCACTAAAGGTTGCACTTTTAATGCAAATTAAATCTGGCTTCATTTGAACGAAAGTATTTTTGTGTGCATTGGTATCGGTATAATATATTTTATGAAAACCGATTCCTCCATGCTTGGCGGGTTAACGACAAAGGAGTTTTTGCGCGATTACTGGCAAAAAAAACCCTTACTCATTCGCCAGGCATTCTCGCAATTCAATGGGTTGCTTGATCAGTTGCAGTTATTCGCCTTGGCTTGTACTGAAGATGTGCAGTCACGCCTCGTAACCCAACGGCACGGTCAGTGGCAAGTGCAAGATGGTCCATTTAAAGCGACAAAGTTCGATAGCTTGGGAAAGAGTAAGTGGACTGTGCTGGTGCAAGGAGTTAATCAGCACCTGCCAACAGCTGCCGCGCTATTGCAAAATTTCAGCTTCATACCGCATGCGCGTTTGGATGACCTGATGGTGAGTTATGCCCCCAAAGGGGGAGGCGTTGGCCCGCATTTCGATTCTTATGATGTGTTTCTTTTACAAGGCTCGGGGCATCGTCGCTGGCAAATTTCTGCGCAGCAGGATCATACTTTGGTAGAAGGCGCCCCATTGAGGATTCTGCAACACTTCCAAGTGGAAGAGGAATGGGTGCTAGCACCAGGCGACATGCTCTATCTGCCGCCGCATTATGCTCATAATGGCATCGCCGAGAGTGATTGCATGACGTATTCCATTGGTTTCCGCACCCCGACCTATCAGGAATTGGCGGAACAGTTTCTGGTGTACTTGCAGGATCGGGTTTGCTTGGACGGCATGTATGCCGATCCAGATCTAAAAGTTCAACGCCATCCCTCAGAAATTGGCACAGATATGCTTCGTCAAGTGGAGCAGATCATCCGGCGGGTACAATGGACTAAGCGCGACATTGCCAATTTCATCGGTAGCTATCTCAGCGACCCTAAGCCGCATATATTTTTTGATCCGCCTGTGAAGCCACTTAGTCGTGCTCGCTTCAAACAAGCGGTACAAACCCGCGGCGTGGCGATGGCTCTGAAAACGCAGATGTTATGTCATAACGGTGTGGTATTCATTAACGGTACGGCACACATCGTCGGCAAATACGCTTATCGAGAATTACGTTCTCTCGCCGATGCGCGCCAGCTCGACTTCACTGCGGGCCTATCGGGGGAAGCACTTGAATTGCTTTATCTGTGGTACACAGATGGCTATATTGTACCTATCGAAAGCAAGCACATCGCTAAATAGCATTGTCTAATGTGGTATGAGCCTAAAGCGAACAAACTGGAGTCGAATTAAGTGGGTTATGTCGCAATTGCCTGTTAAAACTGCCTTACACTTCCAATAGATAAGAGCAAACACGCAGCTGGCATGAGATTCCCAGCAAAGAAGCTACGACTGCCATCACAAATGAAAAGAAATTAAACCGAATAAATCGCGCCTAGTATGCAGGGATGGCGTGCACCAGTAACGGCGGTCAAATTGACGGCATCACCTTGTAAACGCTGCTGTGCCAGCCAGGCAAAAGCGATAGCTTCCAGCCAATCAACACCCATGCCTAGTGTGTCAGTCGCTTGAATGAGGCAATCCGGCAAGGAGATGCGCATGTTTCGCACTAAAGCTTGATTATGTGCACCACCACCACACAAATAAACCTCTTGCGCGCCGCCACAAAAAAGATGGATTGCGTCTGAAATAACGCGACTGCTGAATGCGAGCAGAGTAGCCTGTACATCGACAGGCGCTTCGTCACCTCGTAGTTTGCTGTTCAGCCAAGCCAAGTTAAACAAATCACGCCCACTGCTTTTTGGCGGCACGGCATGCAAAAAAGGTTCGTCCAGCAGCGTCTGTAGCAGCGCTGGAATGATCTGTCCGCTGGCAGCCCACGCACCATCCTGATCATAAAGCTCCCCACACTGTAGAGCAATCCATGCATCCATCAACATGTTGCCTGGGCCACAATCGAAGCCTGTAGTATGACGCTTAGGTGGAAGGTCAGTAAGGTTACTGATGCCACCGATATTCACAATCACACGATGAATGCTTGGGTGACGCAATAACCTGTCGTGGAAAGCGGGAACGAGCGGGGCGCCCTGTCCTCCTGCGGCAATGTCACGGCTGCGGAAATCACTAACTACAGTAATGCCGCTCAATTCGGCCAGCAAGGCCGCATTGCCCAGTTGCAGAGTATAACCTTGGCTCGGGCAATGGCGTATAGTCTGTCCGTGGCAGCCAATAGCTCGTACATGATCAAGCGTGATATTTGCTGTTCGCAGTAAGATTGCCGTTGCTGCCGCATACAAGCTCGCCAACTCATTACTGATTAACTGCATCTGATGTAGCTCATCATTTGCAGGGTGGTGTAGGACTAGTAGCGCGTCTTTGAGCTTCCTTCCGTAAGCTTGGAAGTGGGTGGCGAGCAACCTGGGGGAGCTGGTGGAGAAATCAACTAAGACAACATCAATACCGTCTAGGCTGGTGCCAGACATGATGCCTATATATAACTCAGAACGATTCTGAGCTATTTGAATCTGCTTAACGCGACTTTGTTCAGTCAAGTTTAGCCAAATTAGTGTCGCGCAACAAGCCTAAGCGTGCGGTCAGGCTGCGGGTAGCTTCTTGGAAGGCAAGCTTCTGCATATTGTCTAGTGGGGCGGCATTCGGCAACGCAACACGCAAGGGGTCGCGATGTTGAGCATTAACCATGAATTCATAATGCAAGTGCGGCCCCGTGGCCAAGCCAGTCATACCGACAAAACCAATAATATCCCCCTGCCCCACACGCTGGCCGCGGCGCAAGCCACTTGCAAAACGAGATAAATGTCCATACACGGTGGTGTGTCGGCTCTGATGCTCCACCATCACAACATTACCATAACCGCCTTGTTTGCCGACAAAGGATACAGTCCCATCGGCAGTTACCTTAACCTTAGTACCTAGCGCTGCGGCGTAATCCACGCCTTTATGCGCACGCCAAGTGTTCAGCACCGGGTGAAAGCGCGACAGACTGAAACCAGAACTAACGCGTGAAAATTCAAGTGGTGAGCGCAAAAATGCCTTCCGTATGCTCTTACCATCTGGTGTGTAATAATCACCATGGCTGCTGTCAGCCTTGAAGTACACCACGCGGTAGCTCACGCCTTGATTGATGAATTCGGCAGCCCGAATACGTCCAGCACGAACCGGCTCGCCGTTGTTGTAATCCATTTCGTAAACCACGCTGAATTTATCTCCTTTGCGTAGGTCACGATGGAAGTCAATATCGCTACCAAAAATTTCAGCCAATTGGTTGGCGGTCGATTCCGGCAGACCAATTGCATCGGTCGCAGCAAACAAAGTGCTGCTAATCTCGCCAGAACGCATGAGCAGACGTTGTTCAAGCAGGGGGGGCTGTATGCTGGTTTTGAGGCCGCTGACCCCTTTCTCAATAACAATCTGGCTGCCTTTATTATCAAGGTAACGCAACGCTATAAGACTACCATCCGCATTGGTTTCAGCTTGCACAAATTTACCTACGGCAAGTTGGCGGAAGGATGCTGCGGCTTGATCGCGACGCAGATATTCGCTTGCAGAGGAGTCTTCTACTTGCATACGGCGCAGGAGCTCAGTTACTGTATCCCCACGTTGTACGCGTTCATTGCGCCAGAATGTGGTGGCCTTGGAATTGGTAGCACTAGTAAGAGTTAGAGTGTCATGGGGCAGGACGATTTCTTCTGCGACCATTGTAAGGGGTGTATAGGTATTGTCAGGCTGCGGTACAATTCCAAATGCAGTGACCACGCCAAGCAAGGGTAGGCTGGATAAAGCAACGAGCCAACGTAGCTTTAATTTTTTTTCTTGTGTCAGGTTGTTTGGGCTTAACATTTACGTCTCCTGGCTACCGCATTCTCATAAATGTTATGAGAACTATTTTTCGAATTATCTGCGACTTTACCAGAAATCAGCCATCCCTCAAAATCCATCGGCCAGATACTGACCAATGGTTAAAATATCAGTATGAGCGGTTAAAATATTTTATGCCTCTAAACCATTTTCAGTTTAACCAATTTTTTTATTATATTTTGAACAAACTTTTAGAATTAAGTAAGCTCTCAGGTGCCAATGTGCTGCTACTTACCAGCACTACTTTATGGCGTGACAATACCCCTTGCTTTAACTCGACGTTGCGTAGTGGAACATTAAAGCTACCAGCAATAAAGCGCAGCAGCGCTTCATTGGCACGTCCCTCAATGGGTGGAGCGGCTAAGCGAATCTTCAGTGCATCACCATGCAAGCCGATCACCTCTGTGCGTTTGGCACCCGGCTGAACATGCAACACCAGCGTAATGACATCTCCTTCGCGGCGATACCACACGTTCAAAACGGACTTAAGACTAAACTTTCCAACCAATGCAGCGGTACGATGAGGATAAGTTGGCACACGATAAGTAGCAGTAGCAAGGTGAAATCTATATTACCGAAGGGCGGGATACGCCGTTGCAGGGGCAGAAGGAAGGGCTGCGTCACCGCGGCCATCAAACTTGCCATCGGTGAATGCGGATTAAACCACGATAATAGTGCCTGAATAAACAGCGCCGCCATAAGTAAGTATAGGCTGAGCTTGAGTAACTTGACCACTGTCCACATAAGCAGTCCGAGCACGGAAAAATCAATAGGCAAACCTTGTAACCAGAGCGTAGCGGCGAGATAAATCACCTCTACCACGAAAGCCAGAAGCAAGGTGGCGATATCGAAGCCCCTGGCAGAAGGAATAAACCGGCGCGCTCGCAGTACCAGAAAATTGGTAAGCGTCATAATGAATGCACCCAATGGATTGCGCATTGGCGCGCGTAGCCATTGTAAGTGGAAGCGCAGTAGCAATATGACAGCGAACGGCTGCAACAAAGTGTCAAACAGAAATTGTAGTGCTTCTCTCAGCATGGCGCACCTCCCAGTTCGTCTCCCATTTCCCTGGCGCGCGTTGCTGCAGCCTGCACCGCCGTCACAATATGTTGCTTGACCGCATTGGCTTCCATGCTGAGCACAGCGCTCTCGGTAGTACCATTTTTGGAAGTAACGCGTGCGCGCAACACGCTCACATCATCGCTACTGGCATCGGCAAGTTTAACTGCACCGCTGAAAGTGTTGATTGCCAAATGGCGAGCCGTTTCTGCATCGAAGCCAAGTTCGCTGGCCGCCTGTTGTAGCGCCTCGATAAAATAAAACACATAGGCTGGACCACTGCCAGATACCGCAGTAACCGCGTCCATCATTACTTCGTCTTGTAGCCATATCGTGCTGCCCACTGCAGCGAGTATGGTTTGTGCTGTGTCGCGCTGCACCTTGCTCACTGCAGGCAGCGCATACAAGCCAGAAATTCCGCTCTGAATTAAGGCGGGCGTATTGGGCATGACGCGCACAATGTTTTGCGAACCCAGCCAATGCGCCAGATCAGCGGCGCGAATACCGGCCGCTATCGAGATAAGTAATTGCCCAGCCAACAATGGCGCCAGACAGGTTGCGACCCCGTGCAACTGCTGCGGCTTGACCGCCAATACAATCACATCACTGCCCGCCACCCCCACCTCCAATTCGGCTACCACATGCACCCCAAATTCATCGTGTAACTTGGCATGCTGGCTGACATTGACTTCTACTACGCATATCTGCGCGGCAACAAAATTCTGTTTTAGCAAGCCGCCCATGAGTGCGGCCGCCATGTTACCTCCTCCGATAAAACAAACTTTCATTGATTTCCTCCGTAATTTCTTTCACCAAAGATTGCCGTTCCAACTCGCACGATAGTCGCCCCTTCCAGTATTGCCGCACTGAAATCATGCGACATTCCCATCGATAATGTATCCAGTGCCAATCCTTGCATATTGATCTGGTGCATAAGCTCGCGCATTTTGGCGAAGGGTACGCGTTGGGCCTCCAATCCTTCAGCAGGCGCTGGAATAGCCATCAGCCCGCGCAACTTAAGTTGTGGCAAACTTGCCACAGCCTTTGCCAGCTCCAGCAATCCGCTAGGCGCTACGCCGCTCTTACTGGCTTCTCCGCTTACATTAACCTGTATACATACATTTAGTGGCGGCAACCTGGCTGGCCGCTGTGCTGACAGGCGCTCAGCGATTTTTAGCCTGTCAATGCTGTGTACCCATGCGAAATGCGTTGCAATGCCCCGCGTTTTATTGCTCTGCACCGGCCCGATGAAATGCCACTGTATCGGCAAGTCACGGAGCAACTCAATTTTATCCAAGGCTTCCTGAACATAACTTTCACCGAAATCGCGTTGCCCTGCCTGGTATGCTTCGCATACAGCAACAGCAGAAAAACCCTTGCTCACCGCCAGTAGCTTAATACTTTCCTTGCACCGATGAGCCATGCACGCAGCCTGTGCAATAGCATGATTGACAGCTTGCAAGTTGGAAGTGATCGCGGTCATAATTAATTAGTCGTCAAACCAAATGTTTCATTAATTCGTGTACATGGGTGATTGCAAGGTATCTTGTCTGGCAGGCATCAATGTGAAGGTGTGTTGGTAGAGGCACCATTTGTCGTGCACCTAACTTGTTTTCATGTTTTCATGCGATAGTTCAATTCTGCGAATTTACTAGGATTATATATGGACATTACCGAACTGCTTGCTTTTGGTGTCAAAAACAAGGCTTCCGATTTGCACCTTTCTGCTGGCTTGCCGCCGATGATTCGTGTGCATGGCGACATACGCAAGATCAACCTGCCGGCAATGCTACACACAGAGGTGCACGCCATGGTATATGACATCATGAACGACGAGCAGCGCAAAATTTATGAAGAAAACAAAGAAATCGATTTCTCTTTTGAGATCCCGGGGCTCGCACGTTTCCGCGTAAATGCCTTTATCCACCAGCGCGGTGCGGGTGCGGTGATGCGTACCATTCCATCCAAAATACTGTCCCTGGCAGACCTCAATGCTCCCAAAATTTTTGAATCTATTGCCGATTATCCGCGCGGCTTGGTGTTAGTGACTGGCCCGACCGGCTCGGGCAAGTCCACCACGTTGGCAGCGATGGTTAATCATCGCAACGAACATGAAATGGGGCACATCCTGACCGTGGAGGATCCAATTGAATTTGTGCACGAAAGTAAAAAGTGTTTGGTCAACCAACGTGAGGTCGGCGCACATACTCTTTCATTCCAAAACGCTTTACGTAGCGCACTGCGGGAAGACCCAGACATTATCTTGGTAGGTGAAATGCGCGACTTGGAAACCATACGCCTTGCCATGTCTGCGGCTGAAACCGGTCATTTGGTGTTCGGAACATTACATACCAGTTCTGCGGCTAAGACCATCGACCGTATCATTGACGTTTTCCCCGCTGACGAAAAGGAAATGGTGCGCGCCATGCTGTCAGAATCACTGCGTGCAGTCATTTCACAAACCTTGCTTAAAACCAAAGACGGTACCGGGCGTGTGGCTGCCCATGAAATTATGATTTGCACCCCTGCCATCCGCAATTTAATTCGCGAAGCCAAGGTGCCACAGATGTATTCCTCCATCCAAACCGGCAATGCTCTTGGCATGCAGACTCTAGACCAATGCCTACAAGATCTGGTCAAACGCAACGTTGTATCGTCTGCAGAAGCGCGCACCAAGGCAGCTAACAAGGACGCGTTTGTCGGTTAATCAGCAGTTTATTTGGAGTTCATCATGGAACGAGATCAGGCTACCGAGCTAATACATAATCTGTTGCGAGGGATGATTACCCAGAAAGCATCTGACCTGTTTATCACTGCCGGATTCCCACCCGCATTCAAGGTGGACGGCAAGATGACACCGGTTTCACAACAGATACTTACTCCGCAGCACACTATGGACTTAGCGAACAGCATCATGAACGACCGCCAGGCCGCCGAATTCGAAGCCTCACACGAATGTAATTTTGCTATTAGTCCGGCCGGCATTGGCCGCTTCCGCGTTAATGTGTTTATGCAGCAACAGCGTATAGGCATGGTGTTGCGCACCATCACTACCAAGATCCCCGATCTTACCCAAATGGGGATGCCAGAGGTACTAAAGGATGTGGCCATGACCAAACGTGGACTGGTCCTTTTGGTTGGTGCCACTGGCAGCGGCAAATCCACAACATTAGCAGCCATGATTGGCTACCGTAACCAGAATACTTATGGCCACATCATCACCATCGAAGATCCAGTTGAATTTGTGCATGAGCACATCAACTGCCTCATCACTCATCGAGAGGTTGGAGTAGATACAGATTCTTGGCAAGTCGCATTGAAAAACACGTTGCGCCAAGCGCCGGATGTCATTTTCATTGGTGAGATCCGTGACCGCGAAACCATGGAATATGCTGTGACGTTCGCCGAGACCGGCCATCTGTGTATGGCTACCCTACATGCCAACAGTGCGAATCAGGCGCTGGATCGCATCATCAACTTCTTCCCGGAAGAGCGCCGCGAACAATTGCTGATGGATTTGTCTCTTAATATCAAGGCACTTATTTCTCAGCGCCTAATCCCGCGGACGGATGGGATAGGCCGCTCAGCGGCCATGGAAATCATGCTTAACTCACCGCTCATCTCTGACTTGATTTTCAAGGGCGAGGTGCTTGCCATAAAGGGAGTGATGTCAAAATCGCGCGAGCTTGGGATGCAGACCTTCGATCAAGCGCTGTTTGATCTGCATGAAGCCAACCTGATCAGCTATGAAGAAGCGCTAAAAAATGCCGACTCGGTCAACGATCTACGACTGCGTTTAAAGTTGGAAAGTCAAAATTCCAAGGATCTTGACATAATGGCGGGGCTGGATCACTTGCAGATGACTTGACCTGCCTGGGTACGCAGAGATTTCAGCTCATTAAGATTGTGGTAGATGAAAACCGCTTGACCGTCTTTACCAGTGAAAGCTATAAAATCGAAGTCAATCGCTGTGAGTATGGATTCGCGAACGAGGGACGATTTCCCCTGTAATTTAATTTTAACTCATAACTGAAACAGTACTGGCGGCTGCTTATGCACCAATGATGATCGTGCGTAAGCGCACCCTGGTAAATTACTCCAAAACTTCGCGCTCAATTTCTTCCACGGTGACATGGCGCACGTCCTTGCCCTTGACCATATAAATCACATATTCGGACATGTTCTTGGCATGATCACCAATGCGCTCAATGGCCTTGGCGACGAACAGAATTTCCAGCGCAGTGGAAATGGTGCGCGGGTCTTCCATCATAAAGGTGATAAGGTAGCGCATGATGGAGCGGAATTCCTCATCAACCAACTCATCCTGACGAACCACTTGAGCTGCATAGGCAAGATCAAGACGAGCAAAAGCATCCAACGATTTGCGTAGCATGTCCAGAGCCATTTCAGCGGCATGTTTGATCTCCGTATAACGTGGCAGAATGAGGCTTTTCCTCTGCGACAGCAGTTTACCCATGCGCGCTATTTTTTCCGCCTCGTCGCCGATACGTTCGAGATCAGTAATAGTCTTGATTACCGTCATCACCATACGCAAGTCTCCTGCGGCAGGCTGGCGGCGAGCAATAATCTGGTTACAGCACTCGTCTATTTCTACCTCCATCGCGTTAACGCGATGATCGTCATTAATAATACGGTTCATCAGCGGCACATCGCCACTAACCAGCGCCTCAACAGAGAGCCGAATTTGACTCTCAACCAGCCCACCCATTTGTAATACTCTTGCGCGCACTGCTTCCAGCTCAGCATCAAATTGCTTAGAGGTATGTTCAGTGGAGACCATAATCAAATCCTTTTAGGGATAAAAGTTGGGTAAGATTACTCACGTACTGTGACAATTTTGTTACATATTAAACAGTAAAGGTCTGCACCCCGCTTGCAGTTCCCAGCAACAGCACGTCCGCCCCCCGGCGCGCAAACAGGCCATTGGTGACCACACCAGTAATATTATTCAACGTAGTTTCCAGCTCCACCGGATTAAGTATTTTCAGGCCAGATACATCTAGAATAAGGTTGCCGTTGTCAGTTACGAAACCCTCACGTAATTTGGGCTGACCACCCAACAGCACCATCTGGCGAGCCACATAGCTGCTAGCCATGGGGATCACCTCCAGCGGCAATGGGAAGCGCCCAAGAACATCTACTAGCTTGCTGGAATCGCATAAACAAATAAATTTTTTGCTCGCGGCGGCTACTATTTTTTCGCGCGTCAATGCCCCGCCACCACCCTTAATCATATGCAAATGACGCGTAATCTCGTCTGCTCCATCCACATAAACAGATAAGCTACCTACATCATTCAGCGCAACCACCTGGATGCCATGCTCTTTTAAGCGCTGGGCTGAAGCCTCGGAGCTGGCCACCGCACCGCATATTTTTTTCTTGATCTTTCCCAGCTCGTCTATAAAGAAATTTGCGGTCGAGCCTGTACCCACTCCCACGATGCAATTCGCCGGGACATATGCTATTGCGGCTTGTGCCACCGCCAGCTTTAATTCATCTTGCGTCATAGTTACGCTGCCTCAATTTAACAAATATTGTTTCTCGCCCCGGATTATTGCAGGAATTAACAATTATAGAAACACTTGGCATCGTCTATATTATGATATCTTTAAGAATTATAGTGTGTCCTTGCTAAGCTAGCTGTCACCCGCAAAATGATGACCCTATTTACTGTAACTATGCATTTACCGAAGCAAAATTAACATTAGCTGTACATTTTCTTGACCGTGCATTTGCCAAGCTTCGTGGAGCTAGCGCCATTTTTTAGATGACAAACCATAGCGGAAATACCGTTCCATTACAGCACGAGGGTATTCCATCGCCATGGATTTGCCGCTATGCTCAATTGATTCATAGCGGCGGTCAGGTGCTTGATTTAGCTTGTGGCGGCGGACGCCATGCGCGCTGGCTTGCGGCCAACAATTGGCGAGTCAATGCCGTGGATCGTGATGCGGTAGCTCTTGCCGGACTGCAACAGCTACCTAATATATCAACCCTAGTCGCCGACTTGGAGAATGATATTTGGCCATATTCTGGCCATCACTTTCATGGCATAGTTGTCAGCCGTTATCTGCATCGGCCACTATTGCCGCGACTGATCGAATCGCTGCATGCTGGTGGGGTGCTGATTTACGAGACCTTCATGGATGGCAATGAGCGTTTTGGGCGACCAAAAAATCTGGATTTTTTGCTGCGCTCTAATGAGTTATTGGAGGTTTTTTCCCCGCACCTGACAATAATTGCCTATCAACAAGGTGAGTTTCAAGAGCCTGGTCCCGCCGTTATACAACGCATTTGCGCGGTGTCCGAACAACGCAACAATTAATTCAAGAACCAGATATTAGAATAAACCCAGACTGTCCATTGGCACAAAATCAACTATGTTTCAAAACGCAGGCGGGCCAATTCTGCACTCATTTTCTAATGGATGCCAATAGAAAATGAGGCGGTTAGTCAATTGATTAAATAGCATAAGCAATGACAGACAGGACGCTCGACAACTTGCGTATCTCAAGCGATATTTTTTATATTTCTCACTCTATATCAACCTTGTATTTCCGTTTGGAATTGTTAATTTTCGTCCAAGCCCTTCTTTGTGAACTTCACATCGAGCTGTTTTAATTTGCGATACAAATGGGTGCGCTCCAACCCAACATTCTTCGCCACACGTGTCATATTACCGTTCTCTTTATGCATGTGATAATTAAAGTAAAAGCTGTCAAAATGATCACGCGCTTCGCGTAATGGCAAGTCGAGCGGCAACGGGAATTGCGCTGCAGTCTCACAAATAGTCGCCACGCTTCCCCCTTCAGTTAAATCTGCTGGTATAACTTCCTGCCGAATATTTGGTACTGCACCCAGCTTGATTGCCTTGGCAACAGCATCAAGCAATTTCTGTAACGCAATTGGTTTTTCAAGAAAATCCACTGCACCGATGCGCGTAGCCTCAAGTGCTGTTTCTATGGTGCCATGTCCTGACATCATGATCACTGGCATAGTCAACAAGCTCTGCCCCGCCCACTCTTTAAGCAGACTGACGCCATCGGTATTCGGCATCCAAATGTCGAGCAATACCAAATCGGGCACCTGCCGGCTGCGAAAATCACGAGCCTGAATAGCATTTTCAGCCAGATGAACATGATAACCTTCGTCAAACAAAATTTCCGAGAGCAACTCACGTATCCCGATTTCATCATCTACCACTAAAATTTCTTTGGTTGCCATTTTCACACGACCTCTATTAATAAGGGCAAGGTAACACTTACTCTCGTTCCACCAGCTGCTACATTTTCAATAACAATACTGCCACCGTGTTCTTCTACAATTTTTTTCACAATTGCCAAACCTAGTCCAGTACCCTTGGGCTTAGTCGTCCTGTATGGTTCAAAGGCTCGCGCCAGCAAATGCTCCGGAAAACCGCAGCCATTGTCTTGCACACACAACTTCAATGCGCCGTCTTCCTCTGTCGTGCTCAGGATGATTTCCCGTTGGGTCACGTTTTGTAACGCATCATACGAATTCTGCAACAAATTATGAATCACTTGACGCAAGCGTGTCGCATCACCTTTCACCCAAGCTTGGGCCGCATTCAAGCGCAAGGTAATCGGACTGCTGTTAGCTTCATACAATCCGAGCACTTCACGCAGTAGCAGGTGCATATCCAGCACCATCAACTTAGGTGCGGGCGCCCGGGCATAATCGGCGAATTCAGTTACCATGTTTTTCATTGCCGCCACTTGACTCACGATAGTCTGCGTGGCTCGCTGTAATAGCTGTGCGTCGCCACTGTCCAGCTTGGCACTCAATTTGTGTTGAAGGCGCTCCGCAGACAGCTGAATAGGTGTCAACGGATTCTTGATTTCGTGCGCCAAACGACGTGCCACTTCTCCCCATGCGGCCTGACGTTCCGCTTGCAGCAAATAGGTAATATCGTCGAACACCACTACGTAGCTATTGTCTGTCGCTGTGGATAACCGGGTGCCACGCATTAATAATATCTGATCACCATTCTTGCTGAGCCGCTCAATCTGACGTTGCCATTCGCCGCTTGTCACTTCATTAAAGGCCTGCATGACCGCTTCGGAAAAGGGACGCAACAGGGGATGCCGCACGGCGATGTCCGCTAAGGGCACATTCTGCATATCCAGGAGCGATACCCCAAGTATCTGAGCCGCACTACTATTAACAGAACGCAGCCTGAATTGCTCATTCACTACTAAAACGCCAGACGATAAGTGTGCCAGCATGCTTTCCAGGTAGGCTTTAGCATCTTCCGCTTGACGTTGTTGCTGCTCGCTCGTGGTCTTCGCATCGGCCAGTTGTAATGTCATCTGATTGAAGAGCCCAGTCAACGCACCCAGCTCATCACTACTTTTAATTGGATGCTGACGCGAAAAATCGCCTTGCGCTACCGCCCGCGTTCCTTCGGCCAGCGCTGCAAGCGGTGCGCTTAGGCGATCACTAATAAAAAAAGCGGCTGACACCGCGCTCAACAAGACAATCAATAGTGACAGTGTTAGTGTGATGCCGTACAAGCGTTTCAATCCCAAACGAGACAGTGACAACTCTTGGTAATCGCGATAAACCGTCCGTACCATTTCTGCGTCAGCGGCAAGCTGTTTGGGCACTGGTTGCGTTAGCTGCAGGATGCGCGCCTCGGCTGACAGTTGCAGTGGCTTAACCAGCACCAGCACTCGCAATATCAGGCTGTTATCAGGCAGTGTATCAATAATGCTATTTAACCCCTGCTGGCTTGCCTCACGCAACATTTCTGCACTCGGCATATCAGGAAGCAGCTTGCGGCTGCTACTGGCAAACGCAAGCAGCTTTCCGCTATTATCAAACAATGCAACATCCTGAACTGAGCCTTTGCTTATTAGCTGGTCCAACGTTTTCTTGTATTGACCTGGAGATTGCTTTGCAAGTAAAAGGGCAGTTGACTGGCCTTTTTTGCTGAATTCATTAAGACCAGTTTCCAGCGCATTTCGGCCCAGGTTCAAACCGCTCTCCAGCGCTTTTTCTACCCGAAGGTCAAACCACGACTCGATGCTCTTATCAAGAAACTGTACCGAAACAGCGTATACCAGCAAACCAGGCAGAATCGCAATCAAAATAAAAAATAGCGTCAGACGCAGGGTAAGTTTCGCACCAAATACTTGTGCCTTAAGCTTGCCGCGTAACTGCCATAATTGATAGCCAACCAGCACGGTTAGGTACGATGCCAGAACCCCGGCCAAAGCCAGCAGTACATAATAGTTGCGAGAAAACAGCTCAGTATTGGCACTGGCGCTTGACAGCAGATAAAGCAGGAAAGTGCCAAGCAGTGCGCTGATGAAAATTAAATACTTCACTGCCTATTCACTTTCGCGGTCTGCGGCAGATATGATGGGGCGCACTACCCAGCGGTACCAATTGGAATCAAAGTTCCAATCTTGGGTAGCCAAGGCATTGACTTGCAAAGGTTTCGGTAATTGCGTTACATCCAGACGCATTCGCGTGGCAGCAATATAGTCCCCCTTTTGGGGTAACAGCGATGAAATATAACCATCATTTTTCTGTAACAGCGCAGCATCAATTGGTGCAGCAGACTGATGGCTGATAATACGCAGTGCATCGCCCAGGCTAGAAAAGTTTTGAAACAGCGATCCTCGTGTGATGCGGTACTGGCGCGTCAGTTTGTTATAAGATAATTTGGTAGTTTGTTCATTTTTTACGATAACCTCATCCATCCAGTACCAACGCGGACGAATCAGACTGAACTCGCTAATAAAATACAGAGGCACCCCGCGCGTCAATGCTTGATCTACCACAAAATTTAAACTAATGTCGAAATCAGCCGAAAACTGATAACTGCCGTCAGAAAACCGCGCCTCCGTTTTACGCACGCTGATACCCTCGGCACAGGCAACCGAAATACCTAGCCATAATGCCAGCAGCAGAGCCAGCAATCGCGCCAGGTTATGCATGCTTTTGCAGTAATGCATAAAAAAATCCATCGCGCTGGTCATCGGGAAATATTTGACCTTCATTTAAATTGGGTATGGACAGCGGCAATTGTTTGCCATCATTATGCTGTTTTAAAAACTCATCGATAACCTGCTGGTTTTCTCGCGCAAAAATGGAACAAGTTACATATAGTAACTTTCCATCTCTTACCAGCAACCGCCACAACGCGCAAAGAATGTGCAACTGCTGTTGCGCGAACCCATTGATATCACCCGGACGACGCAGCCACTTTATGTCGGGATGGCGCCGAACCACGCCGGAGGCGGAGCAGGGTACATCGGCCAAGATTCGATGGTATGGCTTGCCATCCCACCAGCTATCGGGCTGTGCCGCATCACCGCTTTGCAACTGCGCATGCAATTGCAAGCGTTGCAGGTTTTCACGTACTAGTTCCAAACGTTGCACATTTTTGTCCAAAGCGAGCAAATCAAGTTGCGCTAGCTCAAGTAGGTGAGTACTTTTTCCGCCCGGTGCAGCGCACGCATCAAGCACCCGCATACCGTCTTGTACGTCCAACAAGCGCGCTGCGTATTGCGCACCCGCATCCTGCACTGAAACCAGGCCGTCGAAAAATCCTGGTAACTTATTTACCGGAATAGGGTGTTCCAGCAGCACTGCATCTGGCTCGACCATACTGGCCGGAATATCATGCTGCGCAAGCAGTGCCAGATAATTTGCTGTACTGATGCATCGACAATTTACACGCAATGTCATGGGCGGGTGCTGGTTACCCGCTAGCAAGATAGCCTCTGAATGCTTTCCATATTGCGCCTGGACTGCAGCTATCCACCATTGCGGATAGGCATAGCGGCCTTCCTCACTAGAGGCCGCGACTGCTAGTAACGCCTCGCGGTTGCGCAAAAAATTGCGCAGTACCGCATTCGCCAGTCCTCCAGCTGCTGCATTGCACTTTCGCACAGCGCGCACGGCATGATCTACCACGGCATGGGGCGCAGATTTTGTATACAGCAGTTGATACAAAGCCACTAATAACAGACAACGTAGTTGCGTATCCTGCACAGGTTTGTGCAGCAATTGATCTAGCACTCGTACTAACTGACCGTAAAAGCGCAGCGTACCATAACTCAAATCCTGTAGCGCACCACGTTGTTGTGGTGTTAATTCGGGCCTAATTTGCCCAGGCGTAGACTGTAAAGCCAAACTCAATGCCTGGCTCAGGTTGCGTCCGGCCAACACTTGGCAGACAACTTGGCTGGCACCCCGTTGTGCTATATGCATGTCAAAGGAATGAAGTGCAACGGTCGCCTGGGTGCACTGCAAACCCCTGCATAAACTGCACCGCAGGTAATGCTTTGGCATTCTGGCGTTGCAATACTTCAAGGCATAACGCTCCTTGACCGCATGCCACAATAATGCCGTTCTTTTCTATAGCCAGTACAGTTCCCGCTACACCTTCAGCCCCGTCTCGCACGTTGGCCTGCCAGATTTTGACTGGCACCCCGTTAAGAATTGTAGATGCTATAGGGAAAGGGTTGTAAGCATGCACCGCACGCATTATTTGTGTGGCACTTTCTGACCAGTCAATTAACGCTTCTGGTTTGCTAAGTTTGGCAGCATAAGTTGCTTCGACCGCATTCTGCGGCACAGACTTTAATTTCCCTTGCTCAAGCAAGCACAGTGCCTCGACGATAGCTTCAGCGCCCAGCTTCGCCAATTTGGCATGCAATGTTTGCGTGCTGTCATGCGCAGTGATCGGGCAGTCCTTTTTAAGTAAAATATCGCCAGTATCAAGTCCTGCGTCCATTTGCATAATGGTGATACCGGTTTTGTCGTCACCCGCCAGAATAGCGCGCTGAATAGGTGCCGCACCGCGCCAACGCGGTAATAATGAAGCGTGAATATTCAGACAGCCATAACGTGGCAACTGCAGTAGCGCTGATGGCAGTATTAGCCCATAAGCCGCAACCACCATTACATCCGCCGCATAATTAGCAAGCTCTTGTTGCACATCGACAGATTTTAATGAAGCAGGCTGAAGCAGGGGCAGGTTACTCGCCAAGGCAAGTTGCTTGACAGGGCTGGCTGTGAGTCGCATACCTCGGCCAGCGGGCCTGTCGGGCTGTGTTAACACCGCGACCACAGAAAATTGTTGCGCCAGCAACACCTTTAGTGCGGTGGCGGCGAAGTCTGGCGTGCCGGCAAAAATGATCTTTAGAGAAGAGTTGATTATCGGGATCCCTTTAAATTAATCATGGCTTTCATTCAAGATTAATGACTCAACGCAGTAATTTGAAGAACACATTTTCAAGTTGTCTACATCGTTTCACGGCGGTGCTTTTTAAGCTTGGCTCGGAGACGAGATTGTTTGAGCTGCGAAAGATATTCAACAAACACCTTTCCCTTAAGATGATCCATCTCATGTTGAATACAGATCGCCAGCAACCCGTCCGCTTCAAGCGTGAAAGATTCACCATGCTTATTTAGTGCGCGCACGGTGACATGTTCTGCGCGGCGAATTTTTTCATATACCCCGGGAACCGACAAACAGCCCTCTTCGTACATGCTCTCTCCACTATTGGCAATTATTTCCGGATTAACGAATACCAACAACTGATCCTGGGTCTCAGAAATATCCATCACAATAATCTGTTGATGTACATTTATCTGAGTCGCAGCCAGACCTACTCCCGGCGCAGAATACATTGTTTCGGCCATATCAGAGATAAGGTTGCGGGTGGCAGCCGTTACTACAGGCACTGGCACGGCGACGGTATGTAGCCGTATATCTGGATATTGTAATATTTGTAAAATTGCCATATATGCTTGCTAATTTAAATAACTAGGGGCAGAATTTAGAACATATTGTACGAACGTCGTGCAATACTTGTCGCTCTCAGCCTGGCTTCTAAAAAACTGGGTTCCCACGCAAAATGGAGTTTCCATGCAAAAGATTATTATATCGCTGATTTGCTGCTTATTGCCCACCTTCGCCTTCGCTGATACGGTTAAAATTCATGACAATGCACCAGATAGTCACATTGTAGTGAAAGGGGATACGCTGTGGGACATCTCCACTAAGTTTTTCAAAGATCCATGGCTATGGCCCAAAATTTGGGGCTTAAACAAAGACACCATTAAAAATCCGCACTGGATTTATCCCGGTGACGTAGTCTATTTGGATCGTGCAAGCGGTACACTGCATATAGGTAAAATTAAAAAGACCGAAGAGGCAGTCAAATCTGACAGGGTGAAACTTTCCCCCGGGGTACATGTGCAAGGCAGTGAACATAATGCAATCCCCAGTATTTCAGCTAGTGCCATCGAACCTTTCCTCAGCAGGCCGCTCATAATTGAAAAACATGGGCTATCTAACGCACCAACTATAGTTGGCACCCATGAGCAACGCGTCCTTCTGGGTAGCGGTGATATTGCATATGTTAAAGGGCTATCCAAAGACCAGGGGGAAAAGTGGCAAATTTACCAGCAGGGCAAAACATTGCTTGACCCAGATAGCAAGGAAATATTGGGGTACGAGGCGGTTTACTTGGGTGATGCAGAGGTCGAAAAATTCGCCGATATCAGCACGCTTAAGATCGTCAAGGCACTTAAGGAAATTAGCAAGGGAGATCGACTTATCAAAGCTTCCAATGAGCTTGCCGGAAGCTATGTTCCCCGCGTCCCAGACAGTCAAATTGCAGCACGCGTAATTTCTATTTATGCTGGCGTTTCTCAAGCAGGCCAACATTCCATCGTAACCCTCAACAAGGGACTTCGTGATGGCCTTGAAAATGGCCATGTACTGGCACTATATCGCAAGGGAGATGTAACAAAGGAAAAAGGGGAATCACTTACTCTGCCAGATACGCGCTATGGTCTGTTATTTGTATTCCGTACTTTTGACAAAGTAGCCTACGCTCTGGTGATGCGAACCCAACTACCAGTGGAATTGTTGGATAGCGCGCTCACGCCCTGACTCCCCGACCTATGGACGCTGAACTTGCGTCATGGCTTGCCCTGAACCAGATTCCTGGCTTAGGCAATGAAGGTTTGCGTCGTCTGTTACATGCTTTCGGTACTCCCACTCAAATTTTCGCCACGCCGGCGCATACTCTCCAGCAAGTAGTCCAGCCAGTCATTGCGGCAACCATCACACAAGGTTGGGACGAAGCAACACTAACACCTATTACCAGTTGGCTGGCTGATCCGCACAACCATATTGTCACACTGGCAGACCCTGACTATCCGCAGTCTCTGCTTAATATTTCCGACCCACCATTACTGCTGTATGTAAAAGGACGACTCGAATTGCTTAACCACCCGGCACTCGCCGTTGTAGGCAGCCGTAATGCCACCCCACAAGGGTTAAGCAATGCGGAGGCTTTTGCGCAGGCAGCGAGTGCTGCCGGACTGTGTATTATCAGTGGCATGGCGCATGGCATAGACGCCGCAGCACATCACGGAGGGTTGCGCGAGTACGGCTCCAGCATAGGCATAGTTGGCACTGGGCTAGATAAAGTTTACCCTGCCGCCAACCGTCAACTGGCGCACCGATTGGCGCAGGAAGGCGCATTGATTTCCGAGTTTTCATTAGGAACTCCGCCACTCGCGGCAAATTTTCCGCGCCGCAATCGCCTCATCAGCGGCCTTAGCTTAGGGTGTCTGGTGGTCGAAGCCTCTCTGCAAAGCGGTTCATTAATTACCGCCCGTATGGCCTTGGAACAAGGGCGAGACGTTTTCGCCATTCCCGGTTCCATCCACGCCCCACAGACGAAAGGATGTCATCATTTGATCAAACAGGGCGCTAAACTGGTAGAGTGCGCGCAAGACATTCTAGAGGAGCTGGGGCATTTCTCCACCAGTCCGACCCTGCAACCTTCCATACTCGAAGAACATCCTTTATTAATGCATTTAGGTTTCGATCCGGTAGATATGGACAGCTTGAGCCAGCGCAGTGGCTTGACGATTGGGGCGCTATCCGCCATCCTGTTGCAACTTGAGCTGGATGGTAACATCGCAACTTTACCAGGTGGACTTTACCAACGCATAAATTAAAATTGCAATTGTTCAGATCTGGTGAAACAGCATTTCCCATAGAAAAAAGAAGAAAAAAAAAGAACTATAACTACTCATAATCCCTTACTCTTGGTTTAATTACTCCTAATTTAATAATTACCTACAATCAATTTTTATCGGGGCATTATGTTTGACATCTTAATGTTTTTATTTGAAAGTTATTTTCATGCTGGTCGCTATCCCAATTCAGACAGGCTATCCCGCAAATTATCTGCTGCCGGATTCGAAGATGAGGACATCCATCTGGCACTGACTTGGCTGTCCGGCCTGGAACAGTTAAACAAAGCAAACTATCCCCCCACCATTAATGATAGTAATGGACGCTTTTATGCCGACTTAGAAATAAACCGCATTAGCTTTGAAGCACGATGTTTTCTAACGTTTTGGGAACAAAATAAGATAATCACACCCGTTGAGCGGGAAATGATCCTCGACCGCGCGGTCGCATTGAACCGTGATAATTTGCCACTGGACAAAATCAAACTGATCGTTCTCATAGTGTTGTGGAATCAACGTCAAGACTTGGATCCTTTAATAGTCGAAGATCTGCTTACTCCAGCCGATTCCAGTCACTTACATTAAACATTAAAATTAGACAAAAATACCATCATGGCGAGTAATCTACTAATCGTTGAATCCCCGGCCAAAGCCGTCACCCTGAAAAAATATCTGGGGAAAGATTTTGAGATACTGGCGACCTATGGACATGTACGCGACCTGATACCCAAATCGGGGGCTATCGATACTGAACATGATTTTGCCATGCAGTATGAAATCATTGCGCGAAACAGCAAACATGTAGACGCCATCGCCAAAGCCGCCGCTCAGGCAGACCACATCTATCTGGCACCTGACCCGGATCGTGAAGGGGAAGCCATTGCCTGGCATGTCGCTGAGCTGCTCAAAAGCAAGCGCAATTTAAAAAATAAATCCATGCAACGCGTAGTATTCTACGAAATCACCCAGTCTGCGGTGCGCGAAGCAGTAGCGCATCCGCGTGAAATTTCCATTCCCTTGGTCAATGCGCAGCAGGCGCGACGTGCGCTGGATTACTTGGTGGGGTTCAACCTTTCGCCGTTGCTATGGCGCAAAATACGCCCAGGGCTTTCTGCCGGACGTGTGCAGAGTCCAGCGCTGCGCCTGATCGTGGAACGAGAATTAGAAATCGAGGCATTTCGCTCGCAGGAATATTGGACAGTGCATCTCGATAGCCAGAAGAATAGCCAACCATTTACCGCCAAACTATTCCAATATCAAGGGAAAAAACTTGAGCAACTGGGTATAGGCAGCGAGATGGAATACAAAAAAATTTTTGACAACATCAGTGCGGCCAAATTGCCGCCGCGCGTGGTGCGTGTGGAAAAGAAAGCCAAGCAACGTCATGCCGCAGCTCCATTTACGACCTCCACGCTGCAGCAGGAGGCAGCGCGCAAACTAGGCATGTCCACTGACCGCACGATGCGTATCGCCCAACAGCTTTATGAAGGCATCGACATCGGCGGTCAAACTGTAGGACTGATCAGTTATATGCGTACCGATTCCGTCACGCTGGCACAGGAAGCTCTGCAGGAAATACGTAATTACATCGCTGCACAATTTGCCCCGGACTATTTGCCTAAAACTGCACCTATCTACAAAAGCAAAGCAAAGAATGCGCAGGAGGCTCACGAAGCAATACGGCCAACCTCGATTGCTCGCACCCCGGAGAGCATGCGGGAATTTCTCACCATTGATCAAGCGCGGCTCTATGAAATGATCTGGAAGCGAACTCTCGCATGTCAGATGGCTCCCGCGCGTTTCGATACGGTCAGCCTTGATATTCGCCTCGGTGGGGATGACACCCTGTTTCGTGCCAGCGGCCAAACCCTCATATTTCCTGGCTTTATCGCTGTCTATCAAGAAAGCACGGATGATAGCGAAGAAGAAGAAAACAAAAAATTGCCACCCTTGGAAGAGGGAGAGACCATTCCTCTTGACAAGCTGTATGGTGAGCAGCATTTTACCCAGCCGCCACCGCGATTTTCCGAAGCTAGCTTAGTTAAAACTTTAGAAGAGCATGGCATCGGGCGCCCCTCAACTTATGCCAGCATCATTTCCACGCTACAAGCTCGTGAATATGCAATATTGGACAAAAAACGATTCAAGCCAACCGACGTCGGGCGTGTTGTTATACGTTTCCTCACCGAACATTTTACGCGCTATGTCGATTACGGATTTACTGCGCAAATGGAAGATGAGTTGGATGAGATTTCCGATGGCAAGCGCGATTGGATACCGGTATTGAACGATTTCTGGCATCCCTTCGCTGCGCTTATACAAGATAAAAAGAACATCGAGCGTAAAGATGTAACACAAGAACTAATCGACGAAGCCTGCCCAAAGTGTGGCAAGCCTTTAGCTACCCGCTTGGGAAAACGTGGCAACTTCATTGGCTGCACAGCCTACCCGGAGTGCGACTACACGCGCAACCTCACAGCTGAAGCTGATACCGGGGAAGCGCGCAAGGAGCTGGGGAGTGATCCAGTCAGTGGCCTGCCGGTATTATTGTTGCGCGGTCCTTATGGCTATTACATACAACTCGGTGAAGTAGAGGCAGGTTCCAAAACAAAACCGAAGCGCATTTCCTGGCCAAAGGAATTACCTCCAGACAATGCAGACCTCGCTGCTGCCACGCAATTGCTGCAACTGCCCAAAGAATTGGGACTCCACCCGGAAAGTGGAAAGAAAATTATCGTCAACATTGGACGCTTCGGCCCTTATGTCGGGCATGATGGAAAATTTAAATCCATTCCCAAGGGCGACAGTGTTTTCACCATGCAATTAGAACGCGCAGTAGCATTATTAGCAGAGGCAAGAACTTCCAATACTGTGTTACGGGAACTGGGTGCGCATCCGGAAGACCAAAAGCCGGTGGAGGTCTGCAATGGTCGCTATGGGCCATACGTAAGACATGGGAAGGTTAACGCCACTCTGCCTAAAGACATATCCCCGGAAGAAATTACATTGCAAGAAGGTTTGGCGCTACTGGCAGAACGTGTGGCAAAAGGGCCATCTCTGAAGAAAGCCACAACCAAGAAAAAACCTGCCGCTCCGAAAAAGGCAGTTACTCCGAAAAAGGCAGCTGCTCCGAAAAAGGCAGCCGCTCCGAAAAAGGCAGCCGCTCCGAAAAAGGCAGCCGCTCCGAAAAAGGCAGCCGCTCCGAAAAAGGCAGCCGCTCCGAAAAAATCCGCGACCAAGAAATAAGATATTCGTTATGCTGAACCAGCACCCAAAAAACCACTCTTGGTCTTGAAATCAGAGCCAGAATATGAAATCTTCAGCAAATTTATCCCCACAATATACGATAATTACTTGAGTTTGAGCAGTTCAGTCTTAAGCGCTTCGACATTCTTCTCATGTAATGTTACCTGCCACTGCAAGACTTTTATATTTTCTTCATCTTTGGCCGCATTTCGGTAGCCTTTACCATCTTTGTCCTTTAGGGATTCCGGATGTTCTTTCCCATTCATCAGGTTCTGGCGAGCTTCTTCGACCAGCTTTTTTTCTGTTGATAATTCTTCTTCAAGTATTTTGCGACGCAAGTTATCGCGGTTTTTCTGTGTAGCCGCATCTACCTTAAGAGAATCAGAAGGTGCAGCGTCATTGTGTACGCGCGCAGGAGACGGCACGATAGTCAGTGGTCCCAGATCAATTTTTTTGGAGCCTTTTGTAGGTGCGCTGGAATAAGTCACATGCCCATCAGCATCGACTGATTTATATATTTCCGCCTGTGCCCAGCTGATATAACCAGCACACAGAAAGATTAACAGGTTATGTGGCTTCATCATTGTGTCTTACAAGAATTATTTAGATGCAGTATAGATCCAAAATCAGGGTGTTTGATAAAACATACGGGCTCCGAAAATTAAAGACGAATCCTTCACCCGTTGGCTGATAACCCGACATCCCGCTGGCGTGTCCATCCAATATAAATATTTTTATAATAAACGTGATTTATCACCTGACACAAATCCACATAGAGGCATATTCACTCCCTTGCCCAGAGCAATTACTTTAAACAACTCACCCATCTCGGCAGGGCTAGTCAGCTTTTGCAGTTGCGCAGAAAGTGGAAGGTAGTCGCGAATATTTTCAGAATCGGTTTCTGCTAGTAAACCAGTAATTCCGCCATTAATCAGGAAATAGGCTTGCGTTGTATAACCATACAAATGCAATCCTGCATCAATGGCTGCTTCCGCTACGGCGGTGAAATCTACATGCGCGGTAATGTCCTGCAAGCCGGGCAAGAAGAACGGGTCATCATGTGCATGATGACGGTAGTGACACATGAGCGTGCCTTGTGTGCGCTGCGGATGGTAATACTCACGCGCGCCAAAACCATAGTCAATGAAAAGCAGCATGCCTTGATGCAAGCGCTCGCTCAGGCTGCTGACCAATCCACGTACGGCAAGCGACATATCACTAAGGGTGCCATCAGGCACTTTGATCTGTTGGGCAATTTCCAGCAACATTGCGCTATCCGGCAGACGTTCCTGCCACACAAAGTTTTTCCCCTCGCTCGCCACGCCGCGTTCAACAATATTCGCATCAGTCCAATGCACCAGATGCACTGGCAGCGCATCGAGCACTTCGTTGGCGACAAGCACGCCAGAAATGCTGTCTGGGGGCGCATCCAGCCAATGCACGCGGTCAATTAAATGGGGCAAGCGCGCTTGCAGCAATGCTTGTTGCCGCTCACGCAAGTCAGCGCTGACTTCCAGGATGTCATAACGTTCGGGCAGACTATTCTGGCGTTCCAGCTCGCTCAATATATCAACAGCCAGCTTGCCGCTACCCGCGCCAAGTTCAATAATATGCGGGGTGCTTTGCGCCATTATTTCAACTAATTGTCGCGCCAATGTTCGGCCAAATAGAGAAGAAATTTCCGGCGCGGTAACAAAATCCCCAGCTGCGCCGAACTTGCGCGCCCCGGCACTGTAATAGCCCATTCCCGGTGCATATAACGCCAACTCCATGAAACGCGAAAATGGGATCCATCCCCCTTGCCGCTTGATGTCGTGATGAATCAGATCACGCAGTTGATCGCTGTGCGCCTGAGCTTCGGGGGATGGCAAGGGCAGTGAGGGCATGATTGAGCGATGGGGATGTGTTAAATTACATACCGTAAGTTTAGTGGAGAGCACCATGCAAGGTAAAGTGGTATTAGTGACGGGTGGCGCAAAACGCGTGGGTGCAGCAATCTGCCGCAAGCTGCACGCAGCGGGGGCGAACATCGCGCTGCACTACCGTTCTTCTGAGCAGGATGCATTGGCTTTGCAGTCAGAGTTGCACGACGAGCGTCCCGGCTCTGTGCTGCAAATACAGGCCGACTTACTGGACCCGCAAGCTCTATTCCGGCTGGTAGAGGAAACCATCAGTCACTTTGGGCGACTGGATGCGCTGGTTAACAATGCCTCCAGTTTTTTTGCAACATCACTGAGCGATGTTAACGATCAAAACTGGAACGACCTCATCGGCACCAACCTGAAAGCCCCGCTGCTGCTCGCACAAGCAGCAGCGAAGGAGTTGCGCCACAACCACGGCGCCATCGTCAACATTGTCGACATTCATGCCGAACGGCCAATGCACGGCCATCTGTTATATAGCATAGCAAAGGGCGGACTGTCGGCGCTCACGCGCGCGCTGGCGCAGGAAATGGCCCCACAGGTGCGCGTCAACGCTATTGCCCCCGGCGTCATTGTGTGGCCTGAAAGTGCGGAATGGGACGATGAGACGCGGCGGAGGAAAATCATCGCACACACCTTGCTCAAGCGTGAAGGTGAGCCCGACGACATTGCCCGCACCGTAAAATTTTTATTATGCGATGCACCCTACATCACCGGACAAATTATTGCGGTGGACGGCGGACGCAGTATTAACCTTTGAACAAACAATATGAACGCCATTACACACCCCATCCATTTTGAGCATCACTCCAGTAACTTTAACCGCCTGCGCGGACGACTGGAGCAGCATGTTGGCCGTGCTATCGGCGACTTCAACATGATCGAGGAAGGCGACACCATCATGGTGTGCATGTCTGGTGGCAAGGATTCTTACACTCTGCTGGAAATTTTGCGTACGCTGCAAAAACGCGCGCCGATTAATTTTCGCCTTATCGCCATGAATCTGGATCAGAAACAGCCCGGTTTTCCGGAGCATGTACTACCGGACTATTTCAAATCCATAGGCGTCGAGTATCGCATTGAAACCCAGGACACCTACTCCATCGTCAAAGAAAAAATTCCAGAAGGCAAAACCACCTGCTCACTCTGCTCGCGTTTACGTCGCGGCATCATTTATCGCGTAGCCGGAGAACTGGGTGCGAACAAGATCGCATTGGGCCATCACCGCGACGACATGATAGAGACGCTGTTCCTGAACATATTCTTTGGCGGCAAACTCAAGGCTATGCCACCGAAGCTGGTTACGGATAAGGGCGACCACGTGGTGATTCGCCCACTGGCTTATTGCGCCGAGAAAGATATTGCCAGTTTTGCCCGCACCCTGAAATTCCCCATCATCCCTTGCAATCTGTGCGGTGCGCAGGAAAACCTGCAACGCCAGAATATCAAGGAAATGTTAACTGCATGGGAGCGCCAATACCCTGGCCGCAGCCAGTCCATCTTCACCGCCATGCAGAATGTTAAACCCTCACACCTGATGGACAGCAAACTGTTTGACTTCAAGAATATCAATGTGGGAGACATAGTAGATGAAGGGGATGTGGCATTTGATGTGTAAGTGTTCAGCACAGCTAGTCAGAACACATGAATTTCAGGTAGAAAGATATTGAAAACCAACTCAAAATTTATGGAGTTTCAATCATGTTGACAGCAACTCAAAAGAAAACCGCCGAGGCCCTCGTAAATATCTTCGAGACTGGCGAAGTGCTGGGTGATTACGGCCAAGTGACACTGATTACTGGTGACACTGGACATCTCACCTTCGGCAGGTCGCAGACCACACTGGGCTCAGGTAATCTAAATAAGTTAATGCAGCGCTATTGTGCAAACTCAGGTGCCCGCTTCGGCACCCGATTAGCATCATACCTGCCGCGTTTTGCGGCATGCGACCTTAAGCTGGATAAGGAATTAAAACTGCATAATTTGCTACGTGCCAGCGCTGACGACAACGTTATGCGCGATACGCAGGATGCCTTTTTCGACGAGACCTATTGGCAACCTGCCGCTCAAACTGCAGAGCGCTTAAAGATCACTAGTCCGCTTGGGGTGGCGGTGGTATATGACAGCTTCGTACACGGCTCATGGAAATTAATGAGCAACCGCACCACACAACAAGTCGGCGATATTTCCAGCGCAGGCGAGCAGAAATGGATTGCCGCTTACATAGCCATCCGCCGTGCTTGGCTGGCCGAAAATGCTCGCGCCGACTTACGCGCTACTGTCTATCGCATGGATACCTTCCAACGCCTGATTGATCAGGGTTACTGGGGGGTAGAGCTACCACTGGTTGTACGTGGCCAAGAAATTTCTAGCGTAACGCTTTCAGCCACTCCCCGCGGCTGTTACGATGGCCCGCAGCCTGGAACCCGTTCATTGGCTCTACAATCGCCTCTGCAACGCGGGCTGGATGTGCGCCTTCTCCAGCTTGGACTGTCGGATCGCAACGTGGACATTAAAGCTGACGGAATATTCGGTCGAACCTCACAGCAACTCATTAAAGAATACCAGTCTGCTCACGGCCTGCCGGTGACCGGTGTTGCCGACGTGACGTTAATCGCCCAGCTTGTTGCATGAACTATTATGGCAATGCTGAACAAGCCCCTTAGTTCGGGCTGAGCCTGTCGAAGCCATTTGCAACCTATTGATTTTCAATAGGTGCGTTTCGACAAGCTCAACGCGAACGGACGTGTTCAGCGTAGCCTTAACGATATCCCCACTTACGATCCTTTTCCTATTGGAAATAACACAGGCTTGCTTTCCCATTCCATTTACAGTAATTTGTTTAATTGCGTAGGGGTCCTCGTCATCATTGCGACGAGGTGAGAGATACCCTTTGAACCTGTACGGATAATGCCGTCGTAGGGAAGCGTCAGTTGTTACTATGATGCTCCTTGCTTTTTTGGAGCAACCCACCATGAATGCCCATCCAAAGTTTCTAAGCCAAGCTGCCCACGTTGACGAAGCGGCAGTGCAACCTTTACCGAATTCGCGCAAAATTTATGTTGCGGGGTCACGCCCCGACATTCAAGTGCCGATGCGCGAAATCTCGCAATCTGACACACCAGCAAGTATGAATGCGGAAAAAAATCCGCCAATTTATGTGTATGACTGCTCTGGCCCCTACACCGACCCGGCCGCCAAGATAGACATCCGTTCCGGTCTGCCTACACCACGCATGCCGTGGATTATTGAGCGCAACGACACCGAAGAATTAGCCGGCCCGTCGTCGCAATATGGCATCGCACGTCTGAATGATCCCGAGCTGGCCGAGTTACGCTTCAACCTGCGCCGCACACCTCGCCGCGCGAAAGTGGGCGCGAACGTGACACAAATGCACTACGCTCGCCTGGGCATCATCACGCCGGAGATGGAATTTGTCGCGATCCGCGAAAATATGCGTCGCAAAGAGTATCTCGAAGAATTAAAAGCATCCGGTCCGTTGGGCAATAAATTGGCCAATTTAATGGGTCGCCAGCATCCCGGCCAGTCTTTCGGTGCCAGCATTCCGGCCGAAATTACGCCCAAGTTCGTCCGCGATGAAATCGCCCGTGGTCGCGCCATCATCCCCGCCAATATTAATCATCCCGAAGTCGAGCCGATGATCATCGGCCGCAATTTCCTGGTAAAAATAAATGCCAATATCGGCAATTCAGCCGTCACTTCCAGCATCGGCGAAGAAGTTGAAAAGCTGACTTGGGCGATTCGCTGGGGTGCCGACAACGTGATGGATCTCTCCACCGGCAAGCACATCCACGAGACACGTGAATGGATCATCCGCAATTCACCGGTGCCGATCGGCACGGTGCCAATTTACCAGGCACTGGAGAAAGTCAACGGCAAAGCCGAAGACCTGACTTGGGAAATCTACCGCGACACACTGATTGAGCAAGCCGAGCAAGGCGTCGATTACTTTACGATTCATGCCGGAGTGTTGCTGCGTTACGTACCGCTAACGGCCAACCGCATGACAGGCATCGTATCGCGCGGCGGTTCAATCATGGCCAAATGGTGTTTGGCCCATCATAAAGAATCGTTCCTGTACGAACATTTCGAAGATATCTGCGAGATCATGAAAGCTTATGATGTCAGCTTCAGTCTCGGCGATGGCCTGCGTCCCGGCTCGATCTTTGATGCCAATGACGAAGCGCAACTGGGCGAATTGAAAACGCTAGGTGAGCTAACCCAAATTGCATGGAAACATGACGTACAAGTGATGATCGAAGGCCCCGGTCATGTGCCCATGCACCTGATCAAAGAGAACATGGATCTGCAACTGGAACAATGCCATGAAGCGCCGTTCTATACACTGGGGCCGCTCACTACAGACATTGCGCCGGGCTACGACCACATCACCTCCGGTATCGGAGCAGCGATGATCGGCTGGTACGGCACTGCAATGCTGTGCTACGTGACACCAAAGGAACACCTCGGCTTGCCGAATAAAGCTGATGTCAAAGAAGGCGTCATCACCTACAAGCTCGCGGCACATGCTGCCGACCTCGCCAAAGGCCATCCCGGCGCACAGATTCGCGACAACGCGCTGTCCAAGGCACGATTTGAATTCCGCTGGGAAGATCAGTTCAATCTTGGCCTCGACCCTGACAAGGCGCGCGAATTCCATGACGAAACGCTACCCAAGGATTCCGCCAAGGTCGCGCATTTCTGCTCCATGTGCGGGCCTCATTTCTGTTCGATGAAAATCTCGCAGGAAGTAAGAGACTATGCCGCCACTCAAGGCGTAGACGAACAAACTGCCCTTCAAAAAGGGATGGAACAAAAAGCGGTGGAATTCGTGAAACAGGGGACGAATATTTATAGCAAGGCATAATTATGTGTCGCGTTCGAAATCATCTGCTGAAATACTGGCCGCTAGCCGTTGGAACTTATTAGATGGAAATTACTTTGCTCTTACATTTCTTGGTTATGTATCCGTAGCCCCCTTTGTTACTTGAACGGGGGCTGACATAATCACCATTCCCGGTTAAACGTACTCATGATAAAAGACGACATGCTTGCAGCGCCAGAACCTAATCCAGAGGAAAAAAACCTACCATTGATTGGTGCTGAAATCGATCTTTTCGCCAAACATGTTGATAGCATTGCCGAGGTACTTATGGGTATGGTGATGGCTCTTCAAACTGTTAGCACTAGTGCAAGTAACAATTTGACTAACTTCGAAAACGAAAAGTGCGATGTAACAATGGAAGGTGAAGACCGGACTGTAACAATCAAAAGTGAGGATTATCGTCAATGGAAACGATTGATCAAGAGACATGAACACTTTTTATTGTCGCGGAAGCTCCTACCACGTAGCCTGCTTGTATCACTAGTGTCGCAGTATGACGCTTTTTTGGGCCGCGTATTGCGCATAATTTTTTTGCAAAAGCCTGAGATCTTAAATGGATCTGAAAAAAAGATCTCGTTCGAGAGTCTTAGCAAATTCCCCTCAATTGAGGCTGCGCGAGAGTATATCCTCGAGAAGGAAATTGAATCGATTCTTCGCTCGAGCCATGCTGAACAGTTCAAATGGATGGAGCAAACATTTAATTTACTCTTAACTAAGGGACTTGATATTTGGCCCGTGTTCATTGAGATCACAGAACGGCGGAATCTCTTCGTTCACACTGACGGTATCGTTTCATCTCAGTACATGTTGGTATGTAAAGCGCACAACTCGAAGCTTGAAGAAGGTGTTAAGGAAGGAAGTGTCCTACTAGTTTCTCAAAAATACTTCGTGGCATCTCACGAATGTATTCACGAATTAGATGTCAAACTTGGCCATGTACTCTGGCGAAAACAATTTCCTGATGACAGAAAAAATGCAGACGCTAGCTTTATTGACCACACTTATGATCTCATCGACAATGGAAAGTACAGCCTTGCAATAAATTTACTAGATTTTGCGTGCACTGAATTCAAGAAGTTCGCGAGTGAAGCGAACCAGCTTGTTATGACTATCAATCGGGCTCTAGCGTATAAATGTAATGGTGATGAAACGAAGTGTAAAAATATCATGCGCGCAATCGACTGGTCAGCGAAAGGTGATAATTTCAAGCTAGCTAACGCCGTTTTATCGTCAGAATGGATAACAGCAGGGAAATTAATGAAACGTATTGGGAGTAATGGGCCTGTATCGAAAAGACAGTATTTCGATTGGCCACTTTTTCGTGATTGGCGTAAGGAAAAAATATTTTTATCTACCTACGCGGAAATATTTGGTGAGGAATTCGTTATTAAGGCAGAAATGAAGAGCAGAGAATCGTTACCAGCATCAACAGAGGAGTCGACAGACAAGGTAATAACATGATGATTTCTTAGTGCCAGATGATCACTTCAGGCGCACCAATAAACACAAAACAAAATCAAGCGGTCTAGTAGAAAAGCCAGCCGTAAGTTTTGAGTGTTTTCTGAAAGCTTCCTAAAAGTTTGCAGACAGCGCATGCGGGCTAGTGCCAAAATCCAAACCGAACCACAATATTCCAGTACAAAATTCGTCCGAATCGACGAGCTAGATTTAGAGCATTGCAGCGATAGTCGCTCTACGTACCCCTATTTCATATCAATTTCATCATCTCTCAACTAGTAGATCGTTCCGTAAAATAATTACAAATAATCCGTTCGGACTGAACTTGTTGAAGGCCGGTATTGGCTCGGGACTAGCTGTTCGACCAGCTCACCGCGAACGGTAATGGTTTTGCTGGAACACACCACTAGTAAGCACATGAGACAGCTAATCTACTTCTTTTCTGTTACGCATACTTGTCTTATTTTTATTCATCGCGCATGATCCAGCGTGGCATTAACTCGAATAACAACAACGGAAGGGCACCATTCGATTGTTTTATTATTTCATGACCGCAAGACCGCTAAATCAGGAGCTTTTGTCCTGGTTTGGATGGCTCAAAAAATATGAGAAGGACAAAATATGAAGATTAACTTCCTCCAAACCACCATAGGTATTTTGGGTTTACTAATTGCAGTTGCATTTGTCGGAAATTTATCAGCTGCTGATTTGGTAGATGTAGAAATTAGAGGGGTCGATAAGATACTGAACCAGTCTGGATTTGAAAATTCCCTGACAGAAAGAATGAAGGCAGCCTCTCCTGCTCCTCAGCTTGAAAAAGCATTGTCGATTGATGCCAAGAATATTGACAATAGCGTTCTCAATAATGTGCAGGTTACCGGTCTTATTGTGAGCTTCCGTTCCATGGAAGCAAAAATTCTTTCACGTAATAATTTACCGCCACCTCAAGCGTTAATTGAAGAAATATGTCGATTGTCTGGAGTCACTCTGGAGTTTCTCCGTGCAATGTCGTTAGACCGGTTTGTTTTCCGTTTTTCAAAACCCCTAGCCTGGGCAGAAGCAGAAATCATTGTGAGTCGCGTCAGGCAATCCGTTAACGTTGAGAGCGTGGAACCGGATACTCGCGTAAATCATTCCATGACCCCTAATGATACATATGCAGCTGACCAATGGAATCTTCAAAGTAGTGCGACATTTCCAGGGTCTGCTCAACTGGTATCAGCTTGGGACATCACAGTAGGATCATTGGACACGGTAGTAGCTGTGGTCGACACCGGGGTGAGGCCCAACACTGAGTTTGCCCCAAGGCTTCTTCCCGGGTACGACTTCATTTCAGACCCCCTAAGCTCCAATGATGGAGACGGTCGGGATAACAACGCATACGATCCGGGAGATTGGTCTAATACGGGTGAATGTGGAACAGGAGAATCTGCAGAAGATAGTTCGTGGCACGGTACGCACGTTGCTGGGATTATTGCCGCAACCGGAAACAATTCCTCCGGTATCGCCGGGATTAATTGGATGACCCGTATTCTTCCCGTCCGTGTTCTTGGCAAGTGTGGCGGAGATAGGTCTGATATTATCGATGGCATGTTGTGGGCAGCGGGAATTGCGGTTCCAGGCGTGCCGACCAACCCTCACCCGGCGCAGATAATCAACATGAGCCTTGGGGGATCCAGTCCGGGCGGATGTAGCGGTACCGTATATCCAGAAGCAATCAATCAAATCAAGGCCAAGGGGGCGTTGATTATTGTTGCCGCTGGCAATAGTGATAGCGAAGCAGCCAATTATGTGCCGGCATCGTGCACTGGCGTAACGACAGTGGGCGCGGTCGGGCCTTATGGGTATCGAGCGAGCTATAGCAATTATAGCTCTGAATATAAAGTGGACATATCTGCTCCGGGGGGAGATGTAGCATCTTATGGCATCTGGGCAGGAATTCTATCAACAGTGAATTCTGGTAAAACAGTTCCTGAATCAGGGGCAGTAGATTACAAACAAGGAACCAGCATGGCAGCACCCCATGTTTCTGGTGTGGCCTCTCTTGCCTTGGCGTTGGATCCCCAAATTGCCCCAGAACTGCTAATACTTAGCATGATCTATGGCAGTCGCGCGTTTCCATCTGACTCTCAATGCACAAAATACTACCCCCTTTGCGGGTGGGGCGTGCTGGATGCTTATGCAACATTACAAGTAGTGGATACTTTAAAGCCTTTTTCTCTCATTTATGAATACTACAATGTTGACCTAAATCACTATTTTCGTACCGGATCAAGGCCTGAATCATTATCCGTGCTGTCAGGTGGCGCTGGGGCTGGCTGGCGCGATACCAAGGGATATTTTCTAGCATGGAGACAGGCTTCTCAAGGTGCAGTGCCAGTATGCAGGTTTTATGGAACACCGGGAAAGGGACCGAATTCACATTTTTATACCGCAGACCCGGGCGAGTGTAGCCAAGTAAAGAATGATCCCGGCTGGACATATGAGGGAATCGCGTTTTACGTGAAATTGCCAGTAAATAATACCTGCCCGTTAGACACCATACCTATCTATCGTCTTTATAATAATCGATGGATGTATAACGACTCCAACCATCGGTTTACCACTGACTTAACTGAGGTCAATGCGATGGTACTTAAGAGCTGGGTGTCAGAGGGCTTGGTTATGTGTGGTGCAGGCGGTTGATTCTGGCTAGCTTCATGTTTTTTTGTGATGCTAGAATGATTACCTTATTTTTTGGCAAGTCAGCTTCGTTTACACACCCCTTAAGTTTTTCCCTTCCTAAAAATGCGGCACATACTTAGCAGGCACTTTCACTCGAAATATGTTTCCTACAGCCTAAACTTATTTCGGGGTGGAAATACGCTACATAAAGCAACCGCTGGCTGTTGCACTTCTAACTTGATTCCACGTCATCAGATAGTGGTAGAAATTTCACAAAAATATTAGACTGAAATCATGATTTCCGGATTAGTCCAAATTCTTTTATGGCAGGGATTGGGAGAGCTGGTTTCTCACTTCCTTATACCTATTTTGCCTGGCCCAGTATTGGGTCTTATTTTATTATTGGTATTTTTAATCCTTAAAGGGCATGCTAATTCTTCACTTCTTGTCATTTCTGATGCCTTTAGTCAGCATTTAGGACTTCTATTTATACCTGCGGCTGTAGGCGTAATTTTATTTTTACCACAATTAAAAGCCCATGCTTTAGCCGTTATAACGGCTTTAGTTGTAAGTGTTGTTTTAACAATCACTACTACAGCAGTTATTTTGAGATTATTTGCTAGAACAAATTCTAATGATCCATGAACAACCTCAAATTGCAGACATCTGGGTCTACCTTTCAGGCAGCCCTTTATTTGCTTTGGTAATTACACTGGCAGCTTATCAATTAGGTAACCTGCTTTATCAAAGAACGAATAACAATCCCTTTGCCAATCCAGTTGCAATAGCAGTGGTTTTAATTGCTCTGGTTTTATATCTGATGGATATGCCTTATCAAAAATATTTTGAAGGAGCGCAGTTCGTGCATTTCTTGCTGGGTACTGCAACTGTTGCATTAGCTGTACCTATATATAAGGGCTTTTCTATTTTAAAAACGCGACTCATCCCCTTAACGGTTGCTTTGTTATGTGGTGGAGTCATTTCTATAGCAAGCGCAGTCGGAATTGCAACATTTATGGGAGCGGATACAACGATTATTGGTGCTCTATATCCTAAATCAGTTACTACACCCATTGCGATGGGTATTGCAGAGCGCTTGACTGCCTCACCTACTCTGACTGCTGTATTTGCAGTAGTCACTGGTATCTTGGGCGCAATATTGGGTAGTTCTATTTTGAACCTGCTCGGCATGAACGCCTGGTGGCAACGAGGATTTGCAATGGGTGTGGCTGCACATGGTATTGGAACCTCCATGGTATTGGAACCTCCAGGGCTTTTGCTGTTCACCCGGAAGCCGGTTTATACGCTAGTCTGGCCATGGGTATGCACGGCATTTTGGGCGCAATCTTAATACCACTGCTTGCTTTGTATATTCGTTAATATTCGAATAGTGTAGTGGTCAAGTAATTTCGGACACAACGATAGGTTTTTTTGCTGCTTTGTTCTGCTTAAAGACGGAGGGCGACAGATTGCCTAATACTGAGTGTATGCGATTACCGTTATAGAATCCCACGATGTATGCGGTGATATCTGTTTTAGCCTCCATTTGATTGGCATATTCGCGCTGCCAAACGCGCTCCATTTTGAGGTTCAGGAAGAAGCGTTCTGCCACTGGATTGTTCCAACAGTTGCCCTTACCGCTCATGCTACAGACGAAGCCATGCTTCACTAGCAAAGCCTGATACTGGCCGCAGGCATATTGACTGCCACGGTCGGCGTGGACGATCAACCCCGGCGCTGGTTGACGTTGCTGTATGGCCATGCGCAGTGCGGCGCAGACCAATTCAGCCGGCATGCCCGGCGCCATCGCCATCCAGCCACCTTGCGCGAGAATAAATCCAGCACGATCGCCAAATAGAGCCAGCCTGACCCGGTGCGGATATAGGTGATGTCACCCACCCAAGCAATATTGGGTGCGACCGGATTGAATTGCCGATCCAGAATATTGGCAGCAATTGGCAGATTGTGTTTGCTATCAGTTGTGTGGATGAATTTACGTTTCCACACTGACTTCAAGCTTGCCTGACGCATCAATCAGGTGGCGCACCCGATAGCGACCAACTTGAATACCTTGCGCTTCCAATGCGGTGACAGACGACGGCTGCCATAGCTTTGATGACTGGCCATGAATGCAGCTCGCAGATGCGTGCTTGTTTTGTAAATTATTGGGTTGGCGAGGCGGCGTCTGGCCTAATAAAAAAAACCGGAACGGCTCACTTCCAAGACGCGGCAACTCTGCTGAACAGGGATCGCCTTCTGTTGCAACAGGTAAATAAGCGGTTAGCTCATTTAGTTCCCGGGCAAAGAAGGCTGACGCTTCTTTTAAAATATCAACATCCATACGAAGTCGACGGTTTTCCTGTTCCAGTTGGCGGATGCGCTGTTGTTCGGC
>JAIOPT010000172.1 GCA_021413765.1 Betaproteobacteria bacterium | reverse complement strand
GGTCTGCTTGGCGAGCAAACAAAAAGCGGCATTACCCTTGCGTTGATTCCTACAGATACACCCGGTGTAAAGATCGGACGTCGTCATTTCCCACTCAATTCGGCATTTCAGAACGGTCCCACTTCAGGCCAGGATGTGTTCATCCCGATGGAATATATTATTGGAGGAATGGATCATATCGGACAGGGCTGGCGCATGCTGATGGAATGCTTGGCAGCCGGGCGATCGATCTCGCTGCCGGCCTGTGCCACCGGCGGAGTGAAACTGGCAGTGCGGACTTGTGGCGCATATTGCCGAGTGCGCAAGCAGTTCAAGCTACCCGTTGGTAAATTTGAAGGCGTTGAAGAGGCGCTGGCGCGAATTGGCGGTAATGCCTATATGATTGATGCGGCGCGCACATTAACGGCGTCTGCGGTGGACATGGGCGAGAAGCCGTCCGTGATTTCCGCCATCGTTAAGTATCATTGCACCGAACGCGCGCGCACGGTTATCAATGATGCGATGGACGTGCATGGCGGTAAGGGGATTTGTCTGGGGCCGAGCAACTACTTGGGGCGCTCCCACCAGCAGAATCCCATCGCCATTACGGTGGAAGGCGCAAATATCCTGACGCGCAGCCTGCTGATTTTTGGGCAAGGCGCGATCCGTTCTCATCCCTATGTGCTTAAGGAAATACAGGCGGCGCAAGATAGTGATACGCAACGTGCACTACTAAATTTTGATGCCGCCCTGCTTGGCCACATTAGTTTGAGCCTGAGCAATGCGGCACGGGCTTGCTTCTTTGGTTTTACCGGCGGGCGTGGCCTTTCTGTGCCGGCGGGCGAAAAAACACAGCGTTATTACCAGCAGTTGACGCGCTATTCAGCGGCATTTGCGCTGGCAGCAGATGTATCCATGCTGATGTTGGGTGGGAATCTCAAACGGTGCGAAAAAATTTCTGCTCGGCTGGGTGATGTGCTGAGCCAGCTGTACCTGTGCTCGGCCACGCTCAAACGCTTCGAGGATGATGGCTGCCCCGCTGAAGACCTGCCATTGCTGCACTGGGCAATTCAGGACGCTATGTACAGGATTCAGATGGCGTTTGACGGCGTGCTGCATAACTTTCCTAGTCGTCTTTCCGCGTTGCTTTTGCGTGCGCTTATTTTTCCCCTGGGGAAAAATCTGACACCACCGTCGGATAAGCTGGGGCATCAAGTGTCAGTGCTGTTGCAGCAACCTGGCGCTGCGCGTGACCGCCTGACTGCGGGCATGTATACGCCCAGTGACGAGGATGATGCGGTCGGTGCACTGGAAGCTGCGTTACACAGCATGTTGCAGTGCGAACTTGTGCATGCAAAAGTGGATGCGGCGCACAAGTCCGGGCAGGTCACAGCCATGAACGAGTTGATGTGTATTGAAGAAGCACTGCACAAAGGATACATCAATGCCGAAGAAGCCCGGCTGCTGGAGCGCGACTATGCGTTACAACGCAAGGTCATCATGGTGGATGATTTTGCACCGGAACAACTGGTGGCATAGTCGAGTATTATTTGATCGATAGTGAGGGGTAATCATGCCGGATAACCAAGACAACATTGTCACGCCGGAACAAGCAGTCACCTTGCATGGGTTGTTTGTCGAGCGTGTGAAACGCACGCCTGAAGCTATTGCTTACCGTTATTTCAATACGAATGAAAATGCTTGGCTATCGATGACATGGGCGCAGGCGCGCGATCAAACGGCGCGCTGGCAGGCTGCACTGATGCGTGAGGGATTAGCAGTGGGCGACCGTGTCGGCATCATGTTGCGCAACTGCCCGCAATGGGTATTGTTCGATCAGGCGGCGTTATCGCTCGGGCTTGTTGTGGTGCCGCTATACACTGAGGATAGACAGGACAGCGTGGCCTACATCATCAAGGATGCGGGCGTGAAGGTGTTGCTGTTCGAGAATTCAGAACAATGGCAAGAGTTGCGCGGCGTGTGCGCACAGCTTCCATGCATGCAGCGCATGATCAGCCTAGACAGGATAGTCGGACATGATGAAGCGCGCTTGCTATGTGTGGAGGAGTGGCTGCCTGCGCATGCGGTTTTGATCGAAGAGCAGGGGCGTGAGCGGGATGCGCTGGCCACGATTATGTTCACCTCGGGTACCACGGGTCGCCCTAAGGGAGTAATGCTGTCGCACCGCAATATTTTGTTTGATGCCCATGCGGCGTTGCTGACTTGCCCCGTTACCGAAACGGACATCATGCTGTCTTTTTTGCCACTTTCTCACGCCTTCGAGCGTACGGTAGGTTATTACATCTGCGTGATGGCTGGTGTCACGGTTGCCTATGCGCGTTCCGTTCCGTTGTTGTCGGAAGATTTAAAAATCATTCGTCCAACTATTTTGGTTTCTGTGCCCCGCATTTTTGAGCGCGTCTACGGGTCGATTCGCGCCAAGCTGGATGAGGCGTCGCCGCTGCGGCGCAAGTTATTCGCTTTGGCTGTCAATGTAGGTTGGCGTTGTTTTGAGCACGAACAGGGGCGTGCTGGCTGGCATTCATCCTTGCTGCTATGGCCGTTACTTAAGAACTTGGTGGCAAGCAAGGTAATGGCGCGCTTAGGTGGGCGGCTCCGCTTGACTTTGTGTGGTGGAGCAGCTTTGCAGCCGGAAATCTCACGTGTGTTTATTGCATTTGGCTTGCCTATTTTGCAAGGCTATGGCCTGACCGAGACCAGCCCAGTTGTTTGCGCTAATCGCTTGAATAACAATTTTCCATCCAGTGTCGGTCTTCCT
>JAIOPT010000153.1 GCA_021413765.1 Betaproteobacteria bacterium | reverse complement strand
TATTCCATCACCACCGGCGCAGAGAAGTTGCGCAGTAATGATGGCGTGGGTTTGCTGCTGACGCGGTTAAAGATGAAAGTCTGTTTTGCCTGGGTCAGCTCCAGCACGCAGGTGGTGGCAGGTTTTGAAAAGGCTGCACCCTCAAGAGTCAGCGCCATGTCACGGCCCTGGTCATCAAGCAGGCCAACCGCAACGGGGATATGGAAAGGCAGCGGCTTCTTTTGTCCGGCGGCGGGCTTGCAGCGCTGGCTGAGCGTCAATTCATAGGTCTGTTTGGCGGCGTCGTAATGGCTTTGCACCTTGAGCTGCGGCGTGCCGGGCTGGCTATACCAGCGCTCGAACTGGCGCAGGTCGCGCCCGCTGCTGTGTGCCATCGCCGCGCGGAAATCGTCGCAGCTAACCGCCTGCCCGTCATGCCGTGCAAAGTATAGGTCCATGCCCTTGCGGAAGCCGTCACGCCCCAGCAAGGTCTGATACATGCGCACCACCTCGGCACCTTTTTCATAAATCGTGACCGTGTAAAAATTGCTGATCTCCACAAAACTGTCCGGCCGCACCGCATGGGCCATGGGCCCCGCGTCTTCGGAAAACTGCACCTGGCGCAGCATGCGCACGTTTTCGATGCGACTCACCGCACGACCGCTGTCCGTGCCGATCATGTCGGCAGAGAATTCCTGGTCGCGGAACACCGTGAGACCTTCCTTCAACGACAACTGAAACCAGTCGCGGCAGGTCACGCGGTTGCCGGTCCAGTTATGAAAATATTCATGGCCGACCACCGCCTCGATATTGGCGTAATCGGTGTCGGTGGCGATGCTGGGGTTGGCCAACACATACTTGGTGTTGAAGATATTCAGGCCCTTGTTTTCCATCGCACCCATGTTGAAATCGCCCACCGCAACGATCATGAAACGATCCAGATCCAGCTCCAGCCCGTAACGCTCCTGATCCCAGCGGATGCTGTGCTTGAGCGAATCCATCGCATGCTGCGTCTTGTCCAGATTACCCGGCTCCACCCACACTTGCAGCAGCACTTTTCGTCCACTATTTAATTTGAATTTTTCTTCCTGACACACCAGCTTGCCTGCCACCAGCGCAAACAGATAGGAAGGCTTCTTGAACGGGTCTTCCCACTTGGCATAGTGGCGGCCTTTGGGCAGGTCACCCTGTTCGATCAGGTTGCCATTGGACAGCAACACCGGATATTTTTTCTTGTCGCCGCGCAGCATCACCGTGTATTTCGCCATCACGTCCGGGCGATCGGGGAACCAGGTGATCTTGCGAAAACCCTCGGCCTCGCATTGGGTAAAGAAATTTCCGTTGGAAACATACAGACCCATCATCGAGGTATTTTTCTCCGGCTCAACCAGTGTCTCAATCTCCAGCGTGATCTCGTCCGGTGCGTTGGCGATGCGCAATTTTCCGTCTGCTATTGAGTAACCCTTAACACCTTTGCGCAGCGTCTTGCCGTTCATGCGCAACGCCACCAGCTTCGCGCCATCGCCCAGCAGTTCCACATCCTTATTGGGCGATGCGCTATTGCGCTGCAGGATGATGCGCGTCGACACACGGGTTGCCGCGGGGTCGAGATCGAAACCTATTTCAATGGTGTTTACCCAATAAGCCGGGGCAGTGTAGTCTTTTCGATGGATGGTGACGGGTGGTTTCTGGTTCGATTTTTGGGTCATGAGCGGCAGGAAAAGAAGTATTTTGAAGGAGCGGATTTTAACAGAGTCGGCTTTTATTCTTGGCCTGCCGCCGATTGTTATAGACGTCGGATTCAACCCGACATGTTGGCATAGCCCGACCTATGCTATCTCCTCATTGCTATTGACCAGTGAAGCGTAGCAACACCCAGAGTCCGCTCAATTCAAGCGCAATGTCTCAATGTGACTGTAAGCTAGAATTTTTGTATCTGCTGTCGCCAATGGAATATTGTGAATACGGGCGGTAGCGACAATCATTTGATCGGCTGGGTCGCGATGAAAATCTCCCGGCAGAGAGGTTGATTCGAATGCAATCGCGGGAGTCAGTTCAAGCAGACGAACACCAGGATAATTCAACGCCTGCTCGAACCATTCAGGAACCGGACAAGGCAACTCAAGCCGACCATGCTCAACCAGCTTTGCCACCTCCCAACAGGAAATGACGCTGACCCCCAACCCTTGGCTTTCACCTTGACTCAACCGATTCGCAAGCCGCGCATCCAAACGCTCATCACCATGCACCCACCAAATCCAGATGTGGGTATCCAGCAGAATCATTTTTGCGCATCCCAATCGTTTTGGGCAACAGGTTCAAGAGGGTCAGTATAGACAACAGGCTTACCGCGTAGCGTATAGGATTTAACCGTATTGGTGCGGGGCAGCACAATCACCTCCACCGTCTCTCCGGCGTGAAAAGGCAAATTGGTCAGCACCAGAGACCCTTCCCGATTAAGCGTGGCATCGACACGATGAGCAAACATGATTAACCTCCCAAAGCTCTATAAAGTCATCACATTATAGCGGATACGCAAGCCCACATTCATTTTCTGTCGGGCGTGTTTTAATCTGGTAAAACATTGCGATGCTGGCCCTATTGGTTTCTTTGCTTCTCCAAATGTTGCAATGCCAACAACCCAAGCATCATGATATACTAAATCTAATACGTATATCTACAAGGAATAACTCATGCAAGTTGCAAAATGGGGAAACTCATTGGCGGTCAGGTTGCCCGCCGCGCTGGTGCAGGCGCTGGATTTGAAAGTGGGCGAGGAGATTTCTTTGCATGCCGTCGATTCCAGAACTTTTGAAGTTTCGAAGAAGAAAGAGGTAAAGGAATTGCTGGCGCGCTTGCGGCAGTTTCGCGGTCGGCTGCCTGCCGATTTTCACTTTGACCGGCTTGAAGCCAACGAGCGGACACCTGCCAAGTGAGCACGGTTTTTATCGACAGCAATGTAGTTTTGTATTTGCTGTCCGGCGATGCCGCCAAGGCCGACCGCGCCGAAGCCATGCTGAACAAGGGCGGCATCATCAGCGTGCAGGTGCTCAACGAAGTGACTTCCGTTTGTCTACGCAAACTCAAAATGAGCTGGGAAGAAATTGATGCGGTGTTGTTGGCAATTAAGGCCGCGTGCGACGTCGCCCCGCTCACTGTCGAATCGCATGAAAGGGCGGTGCAAATTGCCAAGCGTTTTCAGCTTTCGATTTATGGCGCGCACATTTGCGCGGCAGCAATTTTGTCCGGAGCAAAAACGTTGCTGTCCGAAGACATGCAAAGCGGGATGAAGATTGACAGCTTGGTGGTCAAAAATTTATTTGCCTGATTGCCGACTGATGTCCGTCAACAACACAAAAAGAGCCGGAGTCGAATTGTTTATTACTTAGGTTGGCATGATGAAAATTGAACTTGACGCCGATACCAGTTCTTGCTGCTGGTCGATGCCGTAAAGGCGTTAAAGAAATAACCGATTTAAAGGGGTCAGCTTCACATTACTTATTCGGTGACGTGGGTTGCATGTGCTTCAAAAAGTAATTCGATGCTGACCCCATTAGTTTTATTGAAATGCAACGGGTTTTTGTGGGGAGACCTCAGATGCTGACCCCATTAGTTTCTTAATTATTCTATATTGGCATGTCGGAATTAGGGAGCTCACCTTGCAAGATTTTCTTAATGACGTCCAGCTTCTTTTCGTTTACGAAATTAGTTAGCTTCACCAAGTGTTCCTTCTTAAGTCTTAATTTTCCAGTTCTTATTGCCACAGCGAACTCCAATGCTGCTTCGCCTTGATTCAGGTGGCTTGATCCAAATACTTTCTCGATAAATATGCGCACAGCATCGCTTAGTTCTTCAGAGCAGCTATAGTCAAGTTCACTGGAATATGCTGCACGTAATATCGCGGCCTGAATAATTCCATCGTTATACCGAGAAAAGTTTTCAGGGTCTAACACAACATGCTGGAATGCGTCGGTAGCCAGCCTGTCATCATCTTCTAATGATTTCTCTTCCCTAGCTCGCTGAAGAATTGACGCTACCATTGCAAGAATCCATGGCGCATGTTTTGCACCGGGCTTATAGTTAACACCAGTCCAGTAGGCAAAATCAGGTCTTAGCTCTAGAGGCGAGCCTGAAGTTGCCGGGAAAAAAGCATCTTCACCCATGCCAGCGATGCTCCCTGCAATTTTTCTCGTCCTGTCAATAATGCTAGGCATCCCTAAGGCTGAGCTATCAACAAGTTTGGATTCACGCTTGAATGAATCAGCAATAGCAATTCCTATTGCCATCTCAGAGAATCTCTCTATGGAAATATGAGCTTTAACAGCAGAGAACATTAGATTCTGGGAAAGACGTTTAATTTGTTCGTGTGTTTCGGCAACTTGGAAACCAACGACATACAACCTGGCTCCAGCGTGGATATCTCTTAGATCGCGGCTGATTGATAACAATCTAGAGCCCTTACCAATTACTCCAGCCACAACGAGCATTGCATTTTCTTTATGTATTTTTGAGGATTTTTCTTCAATCTCATCATCAAAAATCCGCTGCCACTTAACTGGAATATTTAATGATTTAGCCCTTCTCGTAAGTACGTCAGACAAGATTTTTGATGATGAATCATTCTGAACTACGAGTGTGCAAGTTGAAGCTGACACATATTGCAGCAAAATCTTGTCAATCCATTTTCTAAAGCTATCATCCTTAACCAGAGTTTCGGTCAATACAAATATTGGATGAGTTCGACCTGTTGCATTAGCTTGTGCAACCTGAACTTTAAATATCTCTTTTGCTTTAATATTTTTTGCGAGCAAAGTTAATTTAACTTTGTGGCATGGCTCACGAAGGATAACTTTTTTGGGTTGTAATTGATCCGGCTGGAATCTCTCGCCGACAATACGAATATCTCGAAGTTGCTCTTCACCATCAGCCAGCTCTGGATTGTCTTTCGGAAGCCTGTAAAGTGCAGTATTTGCATCTTTTGCATCTTCAAGGGTAAGAAGAGTAATAACTTCGTCTTGCGAGCAAGATGTTTTCTCCATCCAGTCTCTTTGTAATCGCAGTGACGTGGATGCAGAGATGATGCAATAAGAGTTGTGTTCAAGTAGCCTGCCCACAGTTGATACGCTCCTATTGTTCAAGCCATCATGAGAATGGAAACTAACTATGCGTGGCATTACGTTTTTGTGTTTTGATTTGTAGAGGTCTCGGAGAGCGTATGCAACACTAGAAATTGCCATTGAGTCAATATAAATTGTTTCTACTGGCTTTGAAAATTCCGTATCTCGTTTTGCTAATCTAGGTAATAGAGAGAATGCTAAATATTGCACTCGTTCCGTTTCAGTCAATGCCTCTTCGGTTTTTAAAAAGACTGTAGCTTTATCGCCTGACGGTTTAATAAATGTAAAACCACTAGGTGCTTCGAGCTTTATATGTTTTTCACTAAACAGCTCTTTTAGACCAGCTTGGATTATCTTTTCGCCATTCGCTCTCAAATATGCCAGCAAGTCCGCCTTCTTTTGTTCCAACGATGCAGTTTTCTTTTTTGATATTAGCTCAACTTCGCTACAAACCCCATTAGCATCATAGGCAGCAATTGCGAGCACTGTCTTTGTTGACATTCTTGCCAAAGATTGCTCGATAACAATATGCTTCTCACTACTGCAAGCAGATCGAATTTTTTTGAATTCGTCATTCATGCATTGAAGAACAATCAAGTCTGGGAAAATTTGGTCGTTAATTGTCTCGTTTATTGCCTCGGCTAAATTATTAACATCAAATGTTCCAATAGGTTTAAACAAAAACCCAATCGAAAACCAACCGTCACTGTCTTCTGGCACTGGCGGAATAAATTGGTAAGAAAAGTAATCAATCATTACCTCACCCCACCCAATGGGACGATAATGGAATACACAGCCCCCTCAGTATTATCGAGGATCTTTTTGTCATCACGCCAAGGTTTTAATGCAAATCCTGAATATTGCCTCACAGCAAAATCTTGAACCAAACACAACCGCCCCGTCCTAAGTCTCAAATAAGCTCTAAGGTGCCTTAAACTCTCCAGTACCGAAGGTAAGCCGTGTCCACTTCCATGTATATCTTTGGTTGAAATTCGTTTCTCAAAACAATTTTTAATTACTTCGAATTCCTCCTCGTAACTCATTGCCCCTTTATTTTCATCACGCCCATTCATGGCTAACCAATGGCGAACCAAGCCAAGTCCAGTATCAAAAACAGACAGCTCAAGATACGCCTTGGATAGTTTATTTGTTTCTGTGTTCTTATTGATAACTGGTTGACGAACAAGCTCTCTATTTAAATAAATTCCTAATGATGGATCGCCGCCAACAAAATCACCTGAGTCCCCATCAATTTTCTTGTACACATCAGGAATGAAAGTCATGATAATTCCTCTTACAGCGGGTTTGAGGAGGTTTTTATTGAGATCGAATCGGGCATGATCATGAGTGTTGCTAAATAATTCAAATAGTAAAAATCCCAGGTTGTCTATTTCAGCCTCGCCGAATCTGTGCAAGGCTTCGGGGGCAAATTTCGAGAGCATATTTCGAGTGAGACTTCTGAATTCAGACCTTGAACGTACTTTATCTCCGTCTTCGTATGGATAAAACGGGGAAATATATTCGTTTCTTGCCCCGGAAAAACAACATAAAACAACGCCCCTTCCGCCAGTCGTATCTAAATACCTTCCTTCCTGCATTGCTTTAACTCTTTCAGCCACATATTTAAGTGATTCCTTTGGCGGGAGGGGTGCACTGCTTTCAGGCTGAATTGTTGATTGGGAGCAGTAAAGAGCAACCATGCCGTGCGGTGTACCGCTAAGCGATTCCAGTTGTCCTTTGTGCAATTGCAAAGTTGGCATTTTTTGTAACCTTGCCCATGCTACAACCAACTGAATCAGTGCAGATGGAATACCAAAAGCACCACCAAAACGCATATTGGAAGGTATTTGTAACCTTTCCTCGCTTTCCTTGGACTTTAATTTTGTAAGAGCGTTTTCGATGTCAAGAATGGACGACGCTTTGCCAATGCGAATCATTAGGTTGCTCCTATAATCGGTTGACATGATGGGTTCATATTGAATTTCCAAATGAAATGAATGTCAGGTTCGAATTGATTCGCCGCAGAAAGATAGATAGGGAGAAAAATCTATAGGGTCAGACTCGATCGGCGATAACGTGCCATTACACCGCCATCTCCTCAACTTCGCGCTCGATGCGATCTTTCAGTTCCGCTTCGGCAATCTTCAAATCATAACTCAGTTGCAAATTAAGCCAGGACTGTGCATCCGTACCGAAGTAGCGCGCCAACCGCAATGCGGTGTCGGGCGTGATCGAGCGGCGCTCCTTGACTATCTCGTGCAGCCGCGTAGCGGGCACGCGCAATGCCTGCGACAGCGCATGAACACTCATGCCCATCGGCACGATGTATTCTTCGCGCAATATTTCTCCCGGATGTACCGGGCGCATTTTATTTTTCACCATATTGATCTCCTTAGTGATAATCGACTATCTCGACATCGGACACGTCGCCATTCTTGAACTTGAAACATATACGCCATTGGTCGTTTACTCGGATGCTCCATTGCCCTTTGCGATCTCCCCGCAAGGCTTCAAGGCGATTGCCCGGTGGCGCGCGGAGAAAATCCAGCGTGGCTGCTGCGTCGAGTTGCGTCAGCTTGCGTTCGGCTACTGCCTGAATCGTGCGGAAGCGCCGCGGACTGCCACCCTCAAACAGCGCCTGAGTATCTTTGCAGTTAAACGACTTAATCATAACGTTCAGGATATTACGCCAGGCGTTATATGTCAATGAGCTCGGTAGGTTGGGTTGAATGAAATGAAGCCCAACATTTCACCGCTCACCTTAACCATCTTCTCCATCACTCATTTGACCAGCCTAATTATTCTTACCAATTATTCTTGCAATAATTTTAAACATGTTTGCCTTAACCGCCACATTCAACCTGCAAACGCTCTCGGGGCCAGGTCTATATTCATAGCATGATTCATCACACGGTCGGCTTTTTCCTTATCCAGCTTGGGTTGCGTCGGCAATCCAGTATGGCGAATACGGTAACTTCGTCGTTAGAGACTCGATAATAAACAGCGAATGGAAAGCGTTTGGAGAGTAGCCGATGGTAGCCCAGCACTATGCGGTGTATGCCCGCAAAGTAGGCGAGTGAATCAGTGTCGGAGTAGAGCGTGTCCAGAAAAATTGGTGCCGAGGCCGTCGGCTTGTGCTTCATAGAAACGGTGGCCTTGTTCGAGATCGCTCTCTGCGGCGCTGAGGATTGTTATCCTCATGAGACGTTTATCTTGATTCTTTCTTTAGCTTCTTCCCAGCTTGATACGGTTACTTTTCCCGCATTCAGGGCAGTTTCGCGCTCATTGAGTATCTCGCCATGCCATGCCGGAGATTCGAGTTTTTCTTCGTTGCCAGCCATGTCCGCCCAGAGCATTTCCATCAAATCCAGTTTCTGGGTGAACGAAAGCTGTGCAATGGGAACGTTTATTCTGTTCACCATGTTTCCTTTCGTATAGCGCTGCGTATTTGAGGTTTGAGAATAGCTACTTGCCCGGCTGCAAATGTGCCCACGCTGCGTCCTCCTCGGGATTGTACCAAAGGTACCGGAGTCGATTTCCTTTTTCAACATGTCTACCTTGTAATAAACAATTCGACTCCCAATTAAACAAAGATCGATAAGTCTGACTCGATTGATCCTTACCTCAAGCCGCCTTGAGCATGAAGTCCACATGGATGGCATCGAACGGAAACACGATCATGCCATCGTCGGTTTTTGACAGCAGCCCGGCGTTAAGCAATGCGGTTACGTCACCATGCACGGCTTTGACGTC
>JAIOPT010000146.1 GCA_021413765.1 Betaproteobacteria bacterium | reverse complement strand
GGGATTGGGTTTGCGGCGATTGGAATCGATCAGCGCCTCGACTCCGCCGGTTTCAACGGCGGCCTGATAACGATAGAAGGGATCACGTGAAAAGCCCATCACCTTGCAGGCGCGGGATACGTTGCCAAGTTCGGCGGCCAGATTCAGCAAGCCGACCTTGTGTTTGATAACATTCTGTTGAACACTACTCATGGGGTTACTCCTTTGCGCTTACGCGCTTTGGTTGATAAAGATTCGCACCTCTATCAAACCGGGTAACCCCACCCTTTGGCAAGACCTTACTGTCAGATTAAGTCTGAACTACTACATCAATAGCGTCGGGCACCTATACGAAAACATCGTTACTCTTAATGCCACATATCGCTTCAAGTGTTACCTTAGTCTTAAATTCGCCACTATTATTCTTGCACTTCGTTTCACTCAGAACCCGCTCCTCAATTACAGTGAGTCACCACCTTAATATATTGTCTTAAAATCGGGGGCCACTATAGCTGGTGGGTCGGGCGCTCCATATGAAATGCACATGCTCGATGGAGCCAGTTAATATAGAAAAGCAAGCAAAGAGTGTGCTACGACGGCAATGACCGTTATTGAAAGCCTAAACAACTCTTTGCTGAATAACTGAAACCTCAACTTGCTAAATGATAATCAAATTTGCTTGCCAACCTCGATTTGGTGATGGATATATCGGGAAGTCCGACAGGCTGCTAGCTGTCGATAGTTTGCAAATTATGTAACATTCGCACCCAATGACCAAGCTGCTTCATAAACTTGTTTGCATGTCTATCATGTGAGCCATATTGTGCAGAAAGATTTACTGGTGTATAAAAGCTGTGTTCTAAAGTTTTTAATTTGGCTGCCGATAATAAGTTTATTAGTGTTGGGAAAAGAGGTTATCATGAAAATCGAAAAAAACAGCAAACCGTTGCCTACGGTCACGTCTGGTGAAGAGCGAGCGCGTGCGCCCACCGCTAGCCCTACCGGTAGCACACAATCCACTGCCACCAGCGTACATCTGGGTGCAACTTCCGCACAACTTCAAAAAATGGAAAGCAGCATGGCAAACGCACCGCTAGTGGATGCAGCTAAAGTCGCAGATATTAAGCAAGCCATCAGTGAAGGCCGTTTCCAGGTCAATTCAAGTGCTGTGGCTGATGGCTTGATCCAAACCGTGAAGGATTTGATTAGTTCGCACAAAATCTGACGCAATATGGTTAATGACACATCTGCCGCTACGACGGCAGAATTTATCTCTCAAATGCATGCAGAGCGTACTGCGTTGCATGCATTCATACGCTTGCTCGAATCTGAACAACAAGCCTTACTCAATGAACAGACCGAACAAATACAAGCACTAGCTGACAACAAGACCAAAATGGTACAGGAGTTGATCAGCTTGGTGAATGCGCGGATGAATGGCATGCTTATTCGGGGTATAAAATTTGAACCCGGCAGTATGCAAACTTGGTTGCAAACTCACACTGCAATTAATTTGCCGACGTGGCACGAAATCCAGCAAATGGCTACGCATGCACAGCATATGAACCGCACCAATGGTGAATTAATTCAAGTAAAAATGCGCCATAACCAGCAGACACTGACTATGTTGCACAATGCCACACATAGCGTCAATAGCTTGTACGGCCCTGATGGCCAGCCCAGCTTATCTGCGTCAGGCCGTATCTTGAACAGTGTCTAATAAATTCATGATCTAATAAATTCATGATGGTTACCATCCTTCTTTAAAAGAAAGAAACCCACAGTATTATGTAACAGAAGCACAAATCTATCCCCAGCATAGTGCCAGACCAATAGCTCCATTCCTTTATCGAGCAAGCATTCATGTTGCGGTGCAGAAATTTGATGCGTTTAGCTTAACGTGCCTCCTTACAAGGCTTCTATGCCAGTTTCGCCGGTACGAATGCGAATTACTTGTTCGATGTTGTGTACGAATATCTTGCCGTCACCAATATTACTGGTATGTGCAGATTTTTCGATAGCTTCAAGCACCAGCTCTAACATGTCCTTTTTAATAGCAGCTTCCAGCTTCACCTTGGGCAGAAAGTCCACCACATATTCTGCGCCGCGATACAGCTCAGTATGACCCTTTTGCCGGCCAAAGCCTTTCACTTCCGTAACGGTGATGCCTAGTACACCAATCGCAGTCAGAGCCTCACGTACTTCGTCGAGTTTGAACGGTTTGATGATTGCAGTAACCATCTTCATAATTATCACTCCTCATGTGTGTTAGAGCGTTAACAACATTATTTAGAACCTACTGTTGATGGAAGAGTAACGCTTTCTCAAAAATGCAAACCATCATTTCATTATGAGTGCTGTGTTTGGAAAGGCATTTTCAGCCTATCCAAATAACTTCTGAATCAGAATGGGAGTGTCGCATCAACTGACATTAACAATTGATTCTTTTTATTTTCAAATGGCCTATATGTTTCGCCGATACCTTCCACTCTGTCGAAACGGATATTTGGCCGAATATTCAGCTTTTGCATAGCTTTCGAATCCATTTTTAACTGTTTAGCTGGTTTCCAATTCATGCCTATGGTCACATCATAATAATCGGCGGGTTTACAGGTAGCCAGGAAATCGGCCGCATAGCTGATGTGTACACCATTGGTTGCTTGAGCGACTCGGACTGGCGAGCAAACACGGAAACCGTCTTTATCACGGAACCACTCACCACGGATGCCCACCGATAAATCCTCCCTCAAATCATGATGCAACTGCATATCGATGCCATGCCATGAAACATCTTTATGGCCGTCAGGCGCGAAGACCCCACCTGCGAAACCACTAGTTTGATGCAAAACCAGGAGCGTTTCTGGGGTGATTTTGTGTTGCAACACCAGGCTGTAGAAAGCCCAAGGCTCATTGCTTCGAGTGGAGGTTCTGCTGTAGGAGCCGGTAAGATTGGCTGAGCTCCGCTTATCGTCGCTGGTCCACGTAGCTCCGGCTAAGCCGCCCCAATTACTCATCTCTTTATCCCAGCCACCATCCCAACCGCCGGTTGCGCTACCGGTAATTGCACCGCCCATAAACGACCAATTCTTGTTGACAGTGTAGTTGCCCAACAAGCCGGTATGGGTAAATGGCTCGCCATTACTAAAGGTATAGGCACGTGTATAAAAGAAGTTGTCTGGAGCTGGAACTGTTTCATAACCAGTTGGTGAGTAAAAATGACCAATTTTTAGGTTCAGGCCGTTTCCGATCGGCACATAGGCTTCTAAATAAGCCTGTGGTAATGCCATATTGTAGAAGCGGCTGGAAGAACAGCATAAATTCAGATCCCAATTGCTCCTTTTCAAAGGTTGCCCGGTATTTACATCGAATGCGGGGATGCCGTACGCTTGGGTAAAAATAGCGTCGGTGCCGAACATTAAGTCAAACCGCCCCCCGAAATCCCAAGCTTTACCCTCCGTCGCAACGGCGCGCTGCATAAATACATTAAGCTGATTCAGTTGAAATTCTTTGGAACGATCAGCGAAAGTGACAGGGCCATTGAATCGATCTGCTGGATTATTTGCGTTGTAAGTTACTCCCGCATTGATCCAGCCGCCGACTTCAATACCATTATCTTTAAATAGAGAAGTGGATTCATCGGCAGCTGCGGCGGGAAGCATAAACAAAGCTCCTAGAGCAGTAATGAATAGTTTGGTTTTGATCATAGCGTTTCTTTCTAATATTGGGAGCGGAATTAAGGAACATCCAATCAATTAAAAGCACTTTCCGTGCCACTGTAATTTAGTTAGCAAAAACAATATATTGATGAGCATTATTAAAACAGAATAAGAATTTCATGCACCAATTTTATGCATCTTCAAATATATAGCGCACTAATCAAGTGCCCCGAGCACAAAATTAGCTCTCGCATGTAAAATATGAAAATAGATAGAAATAAAGAAACAGTAGAAACTCCCAGTTTGGACGGTATCACCTTGGAAACTACGATTACACAACTATCCGAGAACGTGGGCTGGGAAGCTATGGGCACCGCTGTACTAGTGCGATGTTTCTCTCACGGTCCAAGCATAAAATCCAGCTTGAAATTTTTACTAAGAACCCCGTAGGCTCGCAAAAAAGTGCGAGTAGTTGTATTTACAATAAATTCAAGTTATTGATTAAAATTATATATTACTCTTAAATAGTAGCTGTCGACCCGAAGTGGTGGCTGCGCTGTTAGGTAATACGGCCAAGTGAAGTTACCGTCAATGTGCTGTTTCGCGGGCAGCCTGGCAGATAAGTTCAAACATTTCCTAGTCGGATCAATAATATTCAGCGGGACTCCTGCGCGCTGATTATGCGAATCATGCGCTCAGAGGGCGGATAATCCACGCCAGCAGCACGAATTTTTTCGACTATTGCCCGATTAATCTCGGCACCCACGGGTACGTAATCGGGTGCCATAACCCAGGGTTTGACGGCGATACCGATTGATGCGTCGGCAAGGGTCATCACCCCAATGAATGCCACAGGTTCTCTCAACACTCGTGAGTTGGCATTAACCACTTCGGCAATTACCGTGAGAGCTCGCTCAAGGTCATCAGCTCGAGCAATGGCCACACTCATGTCGAGTTGTCTGATTTGGCCATAATTGTGCAAAATCTCTCCGACAATCTTGCGGTTGGGCACTACAACCACAGAGCAATCTGCATGGCTAAGCTTAGTGGAAAAAAGGTCGATTTCCTCGACTTGACCCTCGACGCCGACTATAGAAATATATTCGCCCACTCGAAATGGTTGGGTAAAGATAATCGTGAGCCCCGCCGCAAGATTACCCAACACACCCTGCATCGCAAGAGCAATCCCAGCCCCAGCCACACCCAGCCCGGCGATTAAGGGTAGCAATTCGACACCAAGATTTTGCAGTGCCATGATCAGAAAAAGACCTACCACCATCAGGCGCACGGTGCGCACCAGAAGTAATCTCACCGGCGGTTCGAGTTGGAGCTTACTAAGCCAGCGATGGAAGACTGAACCGACCCAACGCCCTGCATAAAAGCCAACTATCATGATGAGGATTGCAACAACGACCTTCGGTCCGAACTTGATGCCTAGGTCGATGAGCGTGTTTTGCGCTTGTTCTATGACAGCAATTTGATTTGGCATGGCTCGACTCCTGGTGGTTTGATTACAGTTATGACTATCTTTCCATGGTCTTCTGCCTTGTGAGTCACAAAAAAATGATGCGCAGGTTAGGGCTATGGCGCCACTAAAATAAATAAAGTCAAATGGAATAAATAAGTTATGCTAAATCATTCCTTCGAACAGGGTGACGATTAGTATAATCAGAATTACTTTGGCCAGCCGTAAGGTCAAAGTCGTTCACACATACGAACACCTGCATTTTGCTGGATACCTCACTACCTAGTGCTTTATTAATGTCGTTTACTAATAATTAATGCATGCCAATGGTGAAAACCAGCATGAAGGTTGCGAGCAGATAACTGCGCAAAACTTCCACCACATGGGTAATAGCCCAATCATGAACAGCTTGCTCACCTCGTCGTCAATCAAAGATTGTCTGTCTGCTCAACTAGTGGCTGTTCTGAACCTTCCAATGGCGGCGTTCAACAACAGCATCGACATCACTTTTATTTATTCACGTTCCGCTTCAACCGCCGCCGATCAAACACCTGAGTATTGCTCTTTTTATCGCTTGGCCCAACTAACCGTTGCCGTCATCCCAGCACCTTACAGTTTCATCACTAGTGGGAAGTCCTTCATACGTGCATGAACAGAATACTCAATGTAATAATTGCCATACAGATAATGACCGTTTTATTTAGAAATTCATTTTTTTTGCTTCGCTATCCACTCATCGGCTCGTCGCTGCGCCTCTTCAATTGCGGATGGCGTCAAGTACGATTCCGCAATTTCTAGCCCATCTTTTGCATTTCCGTCACCATCTACGCCAGCAATGCTGAACCATTTATATGCTTCAATAAAATCTTGTTTGACGTTGCTGTCAGGTGTATATATTGTTCCTAGGCTCAGTTGTGCCACCTTAAATTGTGACGCCACATCTCCCTGTTCTGCGGCTTTACTCAACCAAAACATAGCTTGCAGGTAGTCGCGAGGAACGCCTTCACCATTTGCGAACATAAATCCTATAGTATATTGTGCTTCCGTATCTCCTTGCTCCGCGGCCATGCAGAACCAAGTTGCAGCTTTCTGGTAGTCCTGTGTAACACCTCGGCCTTGTTCATACATAAGTCCTAAATTATTTTGTGCTAATACATGCCCTTGTTCTGCGGCCTTAGTCCACCAAGACACAGCCTGTTGGTCATCTTTTGTAATGCCTTGGCCCCCTTCGCACATGAGTCCTAAATAGAATTGCGCTTCTGTGTGCCCTTGCTCTGCGGCTTTCTTAAATAACTCTGCCGCTCTGGTGTAATCCTTATTAGTGACGAACTTCATTCCTTTCTCAAAGACTTCAGCTAAATCTGGATGTGTTAGCGCTACCATATTGCACCTTTCATTATTAACAACCGCTTAATCCCCCTATACAGCAGAGGAAACATTTTAAAAAAAATATAATCACATTTTTATGCAGTATTTTTACCAGTATGCAGCTGCATGACGCTGTCCCCGATTCTTGCTAAATTTGTCTATTATTCTTACTTTACCCTCGCCAACCGTCGTATCACTATTGATGGGTGCCAAATTATTTAACGGCAAGCGCACTTTTGTCATTATAAAGCACAATATGTTCGACTAAACAACCACCGGCTAAAGCCGGAGGGTTTGAATTACGGACTGAAAGTCCGGATACGCGTCGCCTAAACGACGCGTCCTAATCGGGTTCCATTTTAAAATCATCGTTCGGCTTAGGCTCAAAATGATGCTCCAAATA
>JAIOPT010000143.1 GCA_021413765.1 Betaproteobacteria bacterium | reverse complement strand
TGCACTGAATGCAAAATCACAAGTCCTGCCAGTGAACGGCAGTCGTGAGGCGCTATTTGCTTTCGCCCAAGCGGTGATTGACCGTACGTGCGACAACCCCACCGTGATTTGTCCTAATCCGTTCTATCAGATTTATGAAGGTGCGGCTCTGCTGGCTGGTGCCACGCCTTATTTTCTCAACACCTTGCCGGAAAATAATTACGCGTTGAATTTTGATCAATTGTCGCAAGATGTTTGGCAGCGCACGCAGCTTATATATGTGTGCTCGCCTGGCAACCCGACCGGGCATGTAATTGAACTTGCTGAATGGAAGATGCTATTCGATCTGGCCGACCGTTACGGCTTTATCATTGCTGCCGATGAATGCTATTCTGAAATCTATTTCAATACTCCACCGCTCGGTGCGCTACAAGCAGCGCAGCAACTGGGACGCAGTGATTATCGCAATCTGGTTTCTTTTTTCAGTCTATCCAAGCGTTCCAATTTACCCGGCATGCGTTCCGGTTTTGTGGCAGGCGATGCTAAAGTAATAGAGAAGTTTACGCTGTATCGTACTTACCACGGCTGCGCCATGAACCCGGCAGTGCAAGCCGCCAGCGCCGTCGCCTGGCAGGATGAAGAACATGTCGCCGAAAACCGCCGCCTGTATACAGAGAAATTTGAACAGGTTATCAGCATCCTGAAACCTGTGCTGCCAGTGGCTCTGCCGGATGCCAGTTTTTACCTGTGGCTGCGGGTACCCATAGCTGACACCAGCTTCGCGCAATATCTGCATCGAGACTATAATGTTACAGTGCTGCCCGGCAGTTTCCTGGCGCGTAATGCACATGGCGTAAATCCAGGCGAAAATTATATCCGCATCGCCTTGGTAGCAGAGCTGAGCGAAACTTTGGAAGCCGCGCATCGCATCACCGAATTTACCCGCAAACTTGACTAGGAAAATCATGGAACAACTGCAACAGATCATCGAACCCGCCTTTGAACGCCGCGCCGAAATTACACCACGCAACGTTGATGCGAAGCTGAAAGATGCGGTGGACACCGTTATCGGACACCTCGACCACGGCACTCTGCGAGTAGCGGAAAAAATAGAGGGCCAGTGGGTAACCCATCAATGGCTGAAAAAAGCAGTACTTTTGTCTTTCCGCATGGAAGACAATGCTTTCATCAAGGGCGGCTTTACTAATTATTACGACAAGGTGCCATCCAAATTTGCCGACTACAACTCGCGCGATTTTCGTGAGGGCGGCTTCCGCATAGTCCCGCCAGCTGCTGCGCGCAAGGGTTCATTCATAGCCAAGAACGTGGTCTTGATGCCCTCTTACGTCAACATTGGTACTTATGTGGATGAAGGCACTATGGTGGATACTTGGGCGACGGTCGGCTCGTGCGCACAGATTGGCAAGAACGTGCACTTAAGTGGTGGGGTCGGAATCGGCGGTGTACTGGAACCGGTACAGGCCAACCCGACCATTATCGAGGACAATTGCTTCATCGGTGCGCGCTCGGAAATTGTCGAAGGCGTAATTGTGGAAGAAGGTGCAGTGATTTCGATGGGTGTGTATATCGGGCAAAGCACCAAGATTTTCGATCGCGAAACTGGTGAAGTGCATTATGGTCGCGTACCGGCAGGTTCGGTTGTAGTGTCCGGCAACTTACCTTCCAAGGATGGCAGCTACAGCCTGTACTGCGCCGTGATCGTAAAGAAAGTGGATGCCAAGACCCGGTCAAAAGTCGGTATTAACGAGCTACTGCGCGGAATTTAAAGCCAGATTTATCCCGGGGAAAAGATTATGATCATTACACCTTTTTTACATATGGCTGCCGATAAACAGGCTTCTGATCTTTTTCTCTCCGCGGGTGCTCCAATCAACATCAAGATCAATGGCGTGGTTATACCAGTGAACGCAGAGAAACTTGATAGCGAAACTATGGAGCGCATTGCCTATGAAATAATGACACCGGAGCAAATCGCAACGTTCGAGTCCAGTATGGAAATGAATTTTTCCTATCGTGTCAAGGATGCCGGAAATTATCGGGTCAATATTTTTCGCCAACGAGGCAGCATTTCCATTGTCATTCGTTATATACGGTTCAGCGTTCTCAACGTCAAAGAACTGAATCTGCCACCAGTATTAAATCAGCTTATTATGGAAAAGCGTGGCTTAGTATTGGTTGTGGGTGCAACTGGATCGGGCAAATCCACCACAATGGCGGCCATGATTGAACATCGCAATAGCACTGCCTCCGGCCATATCCTGACCATTGAAGACCCCGTCGAATACATATTTAAGTATAACCAATCCATTGTTAATCAGCGTGAGATCGGCACCGACACGCTTTCCTATGGCAATGCCCTGGAAAGCGCCATGCGCGAGGCGCCTGATGTGCTAATGATAGGTGAAATCCGCGACCGTGAAACCTTCAAGCATGCGCTGGTCTTTGCCCAGAGCGGCCATTTGTGCTTGTCTACGCTGCACGCCAATAATAGTTACCATGCACTGAACCGCATCGTAAATCTCTTTCCACAAGATACTCGTCGAGCAGTACTCGCCGACTTGGCAATGAGTTTGCGGGCAGTGGTTTCTCAACGTTTGGTTCCAAACGTTCAAGGCATGTTGGTGCCTGCTGTAGAAGTTTTACTCAATACAACACTTATCTCAGAATTGATTAAGAATGATGAGATCGACAAAATTCGTGATGCTATTGATCAAAGTGTATCACCCGGTTCACAGACCTTTGAGCAAGCGTTGTACAAGCTGTTCAAAAGTGGTGAGATCACCAAGGAAGATGCCTTGCTCAACGCCGATTCGGCCAGCAATTTATCATCCTTGATCTTTTACTCATAGTCCACCTCGTTAAACTACAGGCGATTTCAGCTATGCCACATCGATCGAAATAAAAATATTTATACATTATATGGATTCAGCAAGATGAAATTGTATGGTATTGCAAATTGCAGCACTGTAAAAAAAGCACGTACTTGGCTGGAACAGCATTGTGCCGAGTATCAATTTCACGATTTTAAAAAACAGGGTCTTGAAACGGAACTGGCGCAGTGCTGGCTGCAACAGATAGGCTGGGAAAATCTCATCAACCGCAAGGGTCTGACTTGGCGCGGTTTGTCGGCAGAACAAAAACAAATTATTAAGGATAACTCTAGCGCATTACCGCTGCTGCTGGAAAAAACCAGCGTCATTAAACGCCCGCTATTGGAACAGGATGGCAAGCTGCTGCATATCGGCTTCGACGATGCCAGTTACGAAAAAATTTTCAACTTCAAGTCTTAATCTATTTATGTCCACCACCTTTGAACTTGCCAAACAACTTATCGCCTGTCGTTCACTCACGCCGCTGGATGAAGGCTGTCTGGCTATCATCGGCGCGCGCCTCGAGCCACTTGGATTCAAGCTGGAAACGTTACGTTACGACAACGTAGACAATTTGTGGGCGAGGCGCGGCAGCATCGGCCCCGTGGTATGTTTTGCCGGCCACACCGATGTCGTGCCACCCGGCCCTCTGGACCAGTGGCACAGCGATCCATTCACTCCAACCATACGCGATGGAATGCTATATGGACGAGGAGCTGCAGACATGAAAGGCTCACTGGCTGCCTTCGTTACCTCCATTGAACATTTTATAGCAGTGCACCCGGACCATGCTGGCTCAATTGCATTGTTGTTGACTTCCGATGAGGAAGGCATAGCCGTAAATGGCACAGTCCGCGTGGTAGAAATATTACAAATGCGCGGCGAAACAATGGATTACTGTATTGTGGGCGAACCCACTTCATCTGCCAAAATTGGCGACACTATCAAAAACGGACGACGCGGTTCGCTTTCAGGCACGCTTACCGTGAAAGGGGTGCAAGGCCACATCGCTTATCCGCACCTAGCCAAAAACCCCATTCATCTTGCCGCTCCGGCCATCGCCGATCTGGCCGCAATGGTATGGGATAACGGAAACACCTATTTTCCGGCCACTACTTGGCAGATTTCCAACATACACGGCGGCACCGGGGCAACCAATGTTATTCCAGGTACGGTGGA
>JAIOPT010000142.1 GCA_021413765.1 Betaproteobacteria bacterium | reverse complement strand
GAGCGTTTCTGCTGCTCCAGCGCCGCTTCCAACTTGACCACTTTTGTTTTTTCGGCTGCCACGGTCTCTTCCAGCCGTTTTTGCTCCCGAAAGAATTTCCAGCACGCAAAAGCAATCGCAAATACCGGCGCCAGCCAAGCCGTCGAAATTTGTGTCGGGATCAATTTTAGAAAGTTTTCAAACATCGCCTGCCCCTCCTGATCACGATGCTCAACAGATTATGCGCCGTGACGTTCAAGATTTCCATGCCCTTCAATCCTGCGGCCAGCATCGACGTATTACCTGACTGCCTTAACCGCTTAAAAATTAAGTGATATTTGTTTCACGTGAAACAATGATCGAGAGGGTTTTCTGCCTTCGTAACATTTTGATGTATGATTCGCGCCTTCGCTTCATCAAATAAATTACCACTTCTGTAATAAATAGCTACGAAAACACAAAGATGGATTTTCCGAAAAAATTCGATGTCATTGTTGTGGGCGGCGGTCACGCCGGGACAGAGGCGGCACTTGCCAGTGCGCGCATGGGTTGCTCCACTTTGTTGCTCACGCATAACATTGAAACGCTTGGAATAATGTCGTGCAATCCATCTATTGGTGGCATCGGCAAGGGACATTTAGTCAAGGAAATAGATGCCTTGGGTGGTGTTATGGCGGCGGCCACGGATGAATCAGGAATCCAATTTCGAATCCTCAACTCCTCTAAAGGTCCAGCAGTACGCGCTACACGCGCTCAGTCTGATCGGGTGCTATACAAACAAGCCATTCGCAAGCGATTAGAAAACACCCCCAACCTATGGTTATTTCAGCAGGCGGTGGACGATTTACTGGTAGAAAATAATAAGGTATGCGGGGTTTCTACCCAGCTGGGCTTGCGTTTCGCTGCAAAAACCGTTGTGCTAACAACCGGGACTTTCCTTTCTGGCCTAATTCACATTGGACAAACCTCTTACCAAGCAGGACGGGCGGGCGATCCGCCATCTTTCAGTTTGGCGCAATGTTTGCGCGAACTTAATTTGCCCATGGGCCGACTGAAGACGGGCACGCCACCGCGCATTGATGGGCGCAGCATTGACTATTCCGTGATGACCGAACAACCTGGCGATATGCCAGTGCCGGTATTTTCATTCATGGGACGGGCACAACAACATCCGCAGCAATTGTCTTGCTGGATTACCCATACTAATCAACGGACACACGATATTATCCGCGGCGGTTTAGATCGTTCACCAATGTTCACAGGGGTAATCGAGGGTGTGGGGCCACGCTATTGCCCGTCTATCGAAGACAAGATCACGCGCTTTGCCGACAAAGAGTCACACCAGATTTTTCTGGAACCGGAAGGGTTGACTACTCACGAAATATATCCAAACGGGATTTCCACCAGCCTATCTTTCGATGTACAGCTGGCATTAGTACGTTCCATAAAAGGCTTGGAGAATGCGCATATCACACGCCCTGGCTATGCAATTGAATATGATTATTTTGATCCGCGCGGCTTGAAGCATTCATTGGAAACCAAAGCTATCACTGACTTGTTCTTTGCTGGGCAAATAAATGGCACAACAGGATACGAGGAGGCGGCCGCCCAAGGCTTGCTGGCGGGCATTAATGCCGCATTGCGTGCGCTTGGCAAGGAAAGTTGGTGCCCGCGTCGCGAAGAAGCCTATCTGGGCGTTTTGGTAGATGACTTGATTACGCGTGGCGTGTCTGAACCATATCGCATGTTTACCAGTCGGGCCGAGTATCGCCTGCAACTGCGCGAAGATAACGCAGACCTGCGTTTAACTGAAATCGGTCGCCGTCTGGGTGTGGTAGATGATATCCAGTGGGCGGCGTTTGAGTTGAAGCGTGATGCAATTACACGCGAACAAGAACGGCTGAAATCCATTTGGGTCAATCCAAAGCTGTTGCCGCAGGAAGATGCGGAACGCGTGTTGGGCAAAGGGATAGAACGCGAATATGCGTTTCACGAACTTTTGCGCCGCCCCGATGTGAGCTATGCCAGCCTGATGACTTTACCTGGAGCAGGTGAGCCAGTGGCCGATGAAAAAGTGGCAGAACAGGTGGAAGTTCAAGCCAAATATCACGGCTACATTGAGCGACAGCGCGTTGAAATAGCGCGCAATGAGCACAATGAAAACACGCGGTTACCTGAAGTAATGGATTATCGTACGGTGCTTGGACTGTCAATTGAGGCTCAGCAAAAACTTAATCAACATATGCCAGAAACAGTAGGGGAAGCGGCACGTATTTCCGGAATAACACCGGCGGCGGTCTCTCTGCTATTGGTACACCTGAAACGCGGTTTTCGGAGTGTCGCAATAGCTCCAGAAATTAAAGAACCACCAGAAGGCGAGAAAGTGCAGAAAAGCGCGTGAATCAGACCAAAGATCTGGCGCTTGGCATCATGCAACTGGGGCTGGATGTCAAGCCAGAAGTACAGGACAAGTTGTTAATTTACCTTGAATTACTGCAAAAATGGAACCGGGTTTATAACCTCACGGCAATTCGTCAACCGGAGCAGATGGTAATGAGTCATTTACTCGATAGCCTTGCCGTGTTGCCACATTTATGGCCTGGTCGTTGGCTAGATGTGGGTTGCGGTGCAGGTCTGCCTGGTTTGATACTGGCGCTGATGCGTCCGGAATGGACATTCGTCCTACTGGATAGCAACAGCAAAAAAACCAGTTTTGTGCGTCAAGCTAAAATTGAACTGGAATTGCACAACGTAAACATTTACTGCACGCGTGTGGAAGCTTGGCAGACGGAGGAGAAGTTCAATGGCATTATTTCCCGAGCTTTCGCCGAGACTGCAAAATTTGTTATGCTAACGCGCCATTTGTTGGATCAAGAAGGGCGCTGGGTAGCCATGAAGGGCGTTGCGCAGCAGGTGCAAGAACGGTTGCCTAACGCTTTCAAAGTGGAACGAGTTATTCCATTGCAGGTGCCGGGGCTAGCCGCCGCGCGTTGCCTGATTATGCTGAAATTCGCTTGAATATGGCCAAGATACTAGCGATTACCAATCAAAAAGGGGGGGTGGGTAAAACTACCACAACAATTAATCTGGCTGCAAGTCTGGCCGCTGTGAAGCAGCGCGTATTACTGATTGATCTTGATCCCCAAGGTAATGCCACTATGGGCAGCGGTATTAACAAACGTGATTTGACGGCAACCATTTACCACGTGTTGCTGAGCAGCAAAACCCTGCATGAAGTTCGGCTTCATTCGGAAGCCGGAAAATATGACGTACTGCCGGCGAACCGTGATCTGGCCGGGGCCGAAATTGAACTGGTTGATTTACCACAGCGTGAAACCCGACTTAAGCAAGTTCTGCAAACCGTCACTTCTGAATATGATTATGTATTGATTGACTGCCCCCCAGCTTTAAATCTGCTTACCCTCAACGGGCTGTGTGCCGCAGGGTCAGTCATGATTCCAGTGCAATGCGAGTATTATGCCTTGGAAGGGCTTAGCGACTTGGTCAACACCATCCGAAAGGTGCGAGCACACCTTAATCCGGATCTTGAAATCGAGGGTCTGCTGCGCACCATGTTCGATCCACGTAATACATTGGCTTTGCAGGTATCGGAACAATTGCAGCAACACTTTGGCGAGAAAGTTTACCGCACTATCATCCCGCGAAATGTGCGGTTAGCGGAAGCGCCTAGCTACGGTGTGCCGGTACTTCACCATGACAAATCTTCAAAAGGTGCTCAGGCCTACCTGGCTCTAGCAGGCGAATTGCTCAATAAGGCAGCACAATCCACACTGGCTTAATCTAGAAGGAATTGACTTGGCAAAACCAAACAAAGGATTGGGGCGCGGCTTGGACGTTTTGCTGTCCGGCAACGGCAAAGAGCAAGGTGACGTATTGAGTGAAATGAAGGTTGAGGATCTCAAACCCGGCAAATATCAGCCGCGCAGCCATATGGACGAAGCCTCGCTCAATGAACTGGCCGCTTCGATCAAAGTGCAGGGCGTTATGCAGCCGATCCTGGCACGTTTGTTACCCAATGGTAACCACGAGATTATTGCTGGAGAACGCCGCTGGCGTGCCGCTCAGCTGGCTGGCCTGGTCCAAGTGCCAGTATTGGTGCGCAAGGTAGCGGACAACGCAGCACTGGCCATGGCGTTGATCGAGAACATTCAACGTGAGGATCTCAATCCCTTAGAAGAGGCCGTCGGTATTCAGCGCCTGATCGATGAATTCAAGATGACACACATGGCGGCCGCCGATGCAGTGGGGCGTTCGCGTAGTGCGACCAGCAACCTGTTACGGCTGCTCAAACTACCACAATTAGTACAGGGCATGTTGATGGGGGGCGGTCTCGATATGGGCCACGCACGAGCGCTACTGGCACTGGATGGCGCACAGCAGATCACTGCCGCAACCAAAATTGTAGCGGACGGGCTATCGGTACGTGAGGCAGAAAAAATGGTGCAGGATTTGCTGAGCCCCGTACCGCAACATAAAAAGGTCAAACCCAGCCGCGATATCCTGCAATTGCAAGAAGATATTGCCCAACATCTTGGCACCAACGTACAAATTAAGGTCGGTAAGAAAGGCACAGGCAAATTGGTTATAAATTACACCAGTCATGACCATTTGGCTGAGCTGATCGCACGCTGGAAATAACTCCCTAAAAATAAATCGTTGACGCCAGCAAGCGAGATTGAGTAGAATGCCGGGCTTCGAAGAGGTTAGGGGCGCTTGTGGGCAGTGCGGTTCGCCGAATTATATTGATTCAGCTAGCTGTAACTGTGGCGATGGCATTGTTGATGCTAATGTACCTGAATGTAGTTGCCGCAGCCTCGGCTTTTGCTGGAGGTGCGGTAGGCTTTCTAACCAGCTTGGTTTACGCTAAAAAGATGTTCGCGCCACTAGGCAGCGAACCAAAAACAATAATTGTGGCGCATTATCGCGCTGAAGCTTACAAGCTAATATTTACAATTTTATTGTTCTCTTTGGTCTTCACGCAATTTAAGGAAGTGCATGTATTGCCGCTGTTTATGGCTTATATTGCAACGTTGATGGTTTACTGGGTAGCATTAATTTTTGTGTAAAGTTTATGAGCACTGAAGGCCTAACAACATCCGCTTATATTAAGCACCATCTTCAAAATCTGACCTGCTCCTTTCAGGAAGGTCATTTCCATTGTGCACATACAGCCGAAGAAGCTAAAGCAATGGGGTTCTGGGCAATCAACATGGATACCATTTTGGTGTCGCTGTTGCTAGGATTAATATTCTTATTTCTTTTTAGCAGGGTAGCAAAGAGCATAAGCTCCGGTGTGCCAAGTGGCATGCAGAACTTCGTGGAATGGGTGGTCGAATTTATTGACAGCAGCGTGCGCGGCTCATTTAACGGGCGCAGCGCCTTGGTTGCTCCGCTAGCGCTATCCATTTTTGCCTGGATTTTCCTTATGAACCTTATGGATCTGGTGCCAATCGACTATATCTCGTTGATTACCCAACCACTAGGCATTGGTCATTTTAAGCTAGTTCCTACCACGGATCCGAACGCTACGATAGGTATGGCCATTGGCGTATTTCTGTTAGTACTTTTTTACAGTATTAAAGTTAAGGGTCTGGGTGGCTTTGTCGGTGAATTGACGCTACAGCCGTTTGGCAAATTTGGTTTACCAGTCAATCTGTTTCTAGAAGGGGTCAACCTGATTGCCAAGCCGGTTTCATTGGCACTGCGTTTATTCGGAAATATGTATGCCGGCGAAATGATATTCATCTTAATTGCGCTCATGGGCGCATCGTGGATGAGTTTTTCTTTTGCCAGTACGCTGTTGTTCAGTTCACAGGTTATTCTATCTTTGGGATGGGCAATATTCCATATTCTGATTGTCACGCTGCAAGCCTTTATTTTCATGACGTTGACTATCGTTTATTTGGACATGGCGCATCAGGAACATCATTAAAAAATTATAAATTTATTTTCTTAAACACTTAACTTTTACTGACAGGAGAAGAAACAAATGGATACGGCACAAGCACTGCTTTATATCGCCGGCGCGATCATGATGGGGCTCGGAGCATTAGGTGCCGCAGTAGGTATTGGCATTCTAGGTGGCCGCTTCCTTGAGGGCGCCGCTCGTCAACCTGAACTAATTCCGATGCTGCGTACCCAGTTCTTCGTGGTCATGGGCTTGGTCGATGCTGTTCCGATGATTGCAGTCGGTATTGCCATGTATGTTCTTTTCGCAGTGGCAGGTCAGTAAGCCTGCGTGCGTGCATTTAATCAAGGAAAGGTTTTTGCATGAACATTAATGCGACCCTTATCGGCCAAACGATCATGTTTGCATTGTTCGTTTGGTTTTGCATGAAGTTTGTGTGGCCACCCATCATGGCAGCGCTGGATGCTCGCAATAAGCGGATTGCAGATGGCTTGGCTGCAGCGGAGCGGGGTAAGAATGACTTGGCGTTGGCTGCCAAGCACTCCGCTGAGCTTCTCCGCGAAGCGAAGGAAAAAGTAGCTGAAATCATTGCGCTCGGTGATAAGCGAGCAAGCGAAATCGTCGAAGAAGCCAAAGCACAAGCCAAGATCGAAGGCGAACGCATTGTTACGGCGGCTAAAGCTGAAGTTGAGCAAGAGGTATTCCGCGCCAAAGAGCAATTGCGAACACAGGTGTCCGCTATTGCATTGGCTGGCGCAGGCAAAATTCTTGGTCGTGAGATTGACGCCAAGGCTCATAACGACTTACTTGATAAGCTAGTCGCGGAAATTTAAATATTATGGCTGAAGCTATTACTGTCGCACGTCCCTATGCTCAAGCGGCATTCGATGAGGCGCGCGAGCTTGGCGAATTAAAGAGTTGGTCGGACATACTGCAATCTCTAGCTCAAGCAGCGATTAACCCAGAAGTTCGCGCAATTATTACCAGCCCACGCATAATCAAAAGCCAGTTAGTAGAGTTGATGCTGGCGCTTTCCGGCGGCAAGGTTAGCGAAATTCAACTTAACTTTATCAAGTTACTGATAGAGGGCCAGCGCCTCATTTTGTTGCCTGAAATCGTAATGCTGTTCGAGATAATGCGGGCTGAGGCAGAAAAAAATGTGGACGTTGTGGTGACTTCCGCCTTTGATTTAAGCGAAGCGCAAAAGCAAAAAATTGCTGAAGCACTGCAAAAACGCATGGGCCGTGAGATCAGGCTTAGCTGTGAAACTGACCGCAAATTATTAGGCGGAGTAGTTATCCGTGCCGGTGACAAGGTGATAGATGGTTCTGCGCGCACACACCTTTCCGAGTTGGCCAACGCCTTGGCTTGATGACAGATATATTGAAATTAAGGAAAAGTAGATGAAGCTCAACCCTTCTGAAATTAGTAATTTGATTCGTAGCCGCATCGAGAATTTCGAGGCGTTATCCCAAGCGCGCACGGAAGGTACAGTGGTTAGTGTAACCGATGGTATCGTACGTATTCACGGCCTATCAGACGTGATGCAGGGCGAAATGCTTGAGTTTCCTGGCAACACCTTTGGTCTGGCGCTCAATCTAGAGCGCGACTCCGTTGGCTCAGTGGTACTGGGTGACTATGAGCATATTACCGAGGGGGACACCGTCAAGTGCACGGGCCGAATTCTGGAAGTGCCTGTCGGCCCTGAACTGATCGGTCGCGTTGTGAATGCCCTCGGTCAACCTATCGACGGCAAGGGCCCGGTCAACGCCAAAATGACCGATAAGATAGAGAAGGTTGCGCCTGGTGTAATTGACCGCAAGTCGGTGTCACAACCAGTTCAGACCGGTCTCAAGGCCATTGACTCTATGGTTCCGGTTGGTCGCGGACAGCGCGAACTGATCATTGGTGATCGCCAAACAGGAAAGACTGCCGTAGCTATAGATGCCATCATCAACCAGAAGGGTCAGAACATGACCTGTATCTACGTTGCGATCGGCCAAAAGGCTTCTACTGTCGCCAACGTGGTGCGCAAGTTGGAAGAGCACGGCGCGATGGAATACACCATTGTCGTTGTGGCAACCGCCTCTGATTCTGCAGCGATGCAATTCCTGGCGCCATACGCCGGTTGCACAATGGGTGAGTACTATCGTGACCGCGGCCAAGATGCGCTGATTGTTTATGACGACTTAACCAAACAAGCTTGGGCTTATCGCCAGATATCATTACTGTTACGCCGACCGCCAGGCCGAGAAGCCTATCCTGGAGATGTGTTCTACTTGCACTCCCGTTTGCTGGAGCGCGGTGCACGAGTGAATGAAGAATATGTTGAAAAGTTTACCAATGGCGAGGTCAAAGGCAAGACTGGCTCGCTGACCGCGCTGCCGGTTATTGAAACTGCTGCAGGTGACGTATCCGCTTTTGTGCCAACAAACGTAATTTCCATTACTGACGGTCAAATTTTCCTGGAAACGGATTTATTCAATGCGGGTATCCGTCCTGCGATCAACGCCGGGATTTCAGTGTCTCGCGTAGGCGGCGCGGCGCAGACTAAAGTCATTAAAAAACTTGGTGGCGGCGTTCGTTTAGCATTAGCACAGTACCGTGAATTAGCCGCATTCGCGCAATTCGCTTCTGATTTGGACGAAGCCACTCGCAAACAACTGGAACGTGGCCGCTTGGTAATGGAATTGATGAAGCAGCCGCAATATGCTCCATTATCCGTAGCTGAAATGGCAATAACGCTGTTCGCGATTAACAAAGGCTCCTTCGATGATGTGCCGATGAACAAGGTACTGGCATTCGAAATCGGGCTGCACACGTTCGTAAAATCTCAATACAAGACATTAGAGGAGGCAATCGAATCCAGTAAGGATTTGTCTGCCGACAACGAAAAAATCTTGATTGCTGCAATTGATAAATTCAAGTCCACTGCAGTTTACTAAGCTGGGGGCAAGATAATGGCTGGCAGCAAAGAAATACGGACTAAAATCAAGAGCGTTGAAAATACTCGCAAGATCACGCGAGCTATGGAAATGGTGGCAGCTTCCAAGATGCGTAAGGCACAGGAACGTATGCGTGCCGCTCGCCCTTATGCGGAAAAAATTCGTCAGGTTGCAGCGCATTTATCGCGCGCTAATCCGGAATATAAGCATCCATTTCTAGTCAAACGCGATGCCATCAAGAATGTCGCTGTGATTATTATCACCTCTGACAAAGGATTGTGCGGTGGTCTCAATACCAACATCCTGCGTCTAGTGGTGGCTCGGATGAAGGAATTGGAAGACGAAAACAAAGGCATCAGCATATGCGCTATTGGTAATAAAGGATTTAGCTTTATGTCCCGTATCGGTGCAAAAGTTAAATCGCATATGATCGGACTGGGGGACATTCCGCACATCGAGAAACTGATTGGAGCGGTCAAGGTTATGCTGGATGCTTACAATGCCGGCGAAATTGATGCAATTTACATTAGTTATAACGGCTTCGTTAACACTATGAAGCAAGAGCCCAGAATGGAGCAATTACTGCCGCTCTCAAGTGAAAGTCTGGAACCTGCGAATGGCAGTACATGGGATTACATTTATGAACCTGATGCCAAGATCGTAGTGGATGAATTGCTAGTGCGCTATATTGAATCATTGGTTTATAACGCAGTGACCGAAAATCAGGCGTCCGAACAGAGTGCACGCATGGTGGCAATGAAGGCTGCATCCGATAATGCGAAGGAAGTAATAGGCGAACTTAAGCTGATTTACAATAAAGCGCGTCAAGCAGCGATTACCAAGGAAATATCAGAAATTGTCGGTGGCGCAGCAGCTGTCAGTTAGTGCACACGATTTGTTGGCGTCTCTATAGATTTAGAATTTGAAATCGAGACGGGGCGCTAAAAGTGCATTTGCATATCTGTGTATATGTTTAACGGTAAATGTAAATTTTGTTGAGCAATGCCATATCGCGATTGAATTTTGAATTAGAGATGTGCTCTACTGTCTGCGACAAAGAGTACAGAATCAATATAAAGTGGGGAACCTCAAGATGAGTCAAGGAAAAATTGTTCAGTGTATTGGTGCGGTGGTGGACGTTGAGTTTCCGCGTGATCTTATACCTAAAGTCTACGATGCGCTGGTAGTACAGGACGATGGAAGCTCTGTTGCTGAAAAAGGCCTGACCTTGGAAGTGCAGCAGCAGATTGGCGACGGCGTGGTGCGCACCATTGCGATGGGTTCCTCCGACGGCCTACGTCGCGGAATGGGAGTGGTCAATACGGGTAACCAGATTACTGTGCCAGTTGGCCATGGTACTTTGGGCCGTATCATGGATGTATTGGGACGTCCTATCGATGAGGTGGGTGAAATTAAGTGCATGGAGCGACGCTCTATTCACCAAAAAGCACCAAAGTTCGATGAATTGTCTCCATCGGTTGACTTATTGGAAACTGGGATTAAGGTAATTGACTTGGTGTGCCCCTTTGCTAAGGGCGGCAAGGTGGGTCTATTCGGTGGCGCAGGTGTTGGCAAGACCGTGAATATGTTGGAACTCATTAATAACATTGCCAAACAACATTCCGGTTTATCCGTGTTTGCCGGCGTGGGCGAGCGTACCCGCGAAGGAAATGACTTCTACCATGAAATGTCGGAAGCGGGTGTAATCCAGCTAGACAATCTGCCTGAGTCCAAAGTAGCAATGGTATTCGGCCAGATGAACGAGCCCCCAGGCAATCGTCTACGCGTGGCGTTATCTGGGCTGACGATGGCGGAGTATTTCCGCGATGAAGGCCGCGATGTCCTATTCTTTGTAGATAACATTTATCGTTTTACGCTTGCGGGTACTGAAGTCTCTGCTTTACTGGGGCGTATGCCTTCAGCGGTCGGTTACCAGCCAACGCTGGCTGAAGAAATGGGGCGTTTGCAGGAACGTATTACCTCAACTAAAACCGGCTCGATTACCTCGATCCAGGCTGTGTATGTACCGGCAGATGACTTGACTGATCCGTCCCCTGCGACTACCTTCCTTCACTTGGATTCCACCGTGGTGCTGTCACGCGATATCGCTTCATTGGGTATCTACCCCGCTGTAGATCCATTGGACTCAACCTCACGCCAGCTTGATCCCTTAGTAGTAGGTGAAGAACATTATAACGTTGCCCGTAGCGTACAGCAGACGTTACAACGCTACAAGGAATTGCGTGACATTATCGCGATTCTGGGCATGGATGAACTTGCGCCCGAAGATAAGCTGGCCGTAGCTCGTGCACGTAAGATTCAACGTTTCTTATCTCAGCCTTTTCATGTAGCCGAAGTGTTTACCGGTAGCCCTGGGAAGTATGTGACTTTGAAAGAGACCATCAAGGGCTTTAAAGGCATTGTTAATGGCGATTACGACCACTTGCCCGAGCAGGCATTCTATATGGTCGGCACTATTGATGAAGCGATTGAAAAAGCCAAAACTCTTCAGTAAGATTTAACGCTGTAATTGGGCTAAGTGTCGTAGTAATAAGGAAATATATGGCAATGACTGTTCATGTTAATGTGGTGAGCGCAGAAGAGTCCATTTTCTCTGGCCTTGTTGAAATGGTCGTCGTTCCGGGTGAAATGGGCGAACTAGGGATTTACCCACGCCATGCACCACTATTAACGCGCATTAAACCAGGCTCAGTACGCCTCAAATTGCCGGATCAAAACGAATTTGTGTTGATTTACGTTTCTGGTGGAATGCTGGAAGTTCAACCCAGCGTAGTTACGATATTAGCTGATACCGCTATTCGCGGTGCAGATTTGGATGAAGCGCGCTCACTCGAAGCTAAGCGTGCAGCTGAAGAGGCAATGAAGAACCGTGCTTCTGATATTGACTACGCTACCGCGCAAGCCGAGCTATCTGAGGCGCTTGCTCAGTTGCAAGCAATTCAGAAAATGCGCAAGCAACAACCACACTAAATCTACTGGATTAATGTGACTTACAATGAAAGCGGCTTAGGCCGTTTTTTTGTTTATACTTCATAATCAAATTTTATATTGCATATAACATGACTACACTCAATATCGTTATTCTTGCGGCTGGCAGGGGACAGCGCATGCACTCAGATAAGCCAAAGGTGCTGCACTCCTTAGCTGGTCGTCCACTATTACAACACGTACTCGATACCTCTGCACAATTTGCTACCGGTATAACCTGCGTAGTATATGGTCACGGAGGAGAAGCGGTGCCGCAGGCGATGGCGAAGTATAAGGCTAGTTTTGTTTTACAGGAACCGCAGCTAGGAACTGGTCATGCGGTACAACAAGCACTTCCACACTTATGTGATGACTCGATTACACTGGTGCTGTATGGCGACGTGCCACTTATTCAGCCTGCCACATTGGAAAAAATGTTGGTTGCGCAGCAAACACTCACTCTTCTCACCATTCACCTTAACAACCCTGCCGGATATGGACGCATCGTGCGAGATAGCGCAGGTAACGTAATCAGCATAGTGGAGGAAAAAGATGCTACTGTCGAGCAACGCGCCATCCGCGAAGTGAATACTGGCATCCTTGCCGTTCCTACCCATCTGCTACGTAACTGGTTGTCAAAATTGCGGAATGACAATGCACAATGTGAGTACTACCTGACTGACATAGTTGGAATGGCTGTTGCGCAGGGGGTTGCAGTGCATACTGTACAACCTGCTCATGCGTGGGAAGTCGCAGGTGTAAACAGCAAAGCTCAATTAGCCGAACTGGAACGTATCTGGCAATTTGAACAAGCGCACCAGTTATTGGTGAAGGGTGTTACCTTGGCTGATCCTGCGCGCCTCGATGTGCGCGGCAAACTGGTATGCGGACGTGATGTTGAAATTGATGTTGGCTGCATCTTCGAAGGCGATGTTTACCTAGGAAATGGCGTGCGAATAGGTGCTTACAGCGTAATAAAAAACACTCGTATTGGAGCTAATACCTACATCGAACCATTTAGCCATATTGATCAAGTGAACATCGGCGACAACTGCCGTATTGGTCCTTATGCCCGCCTGCGACCCGGCAGCAAATTACATAACGAGGTACACATTGGAAACTTTGTCGAGGTGAAAAACAGTGAAATTGCCGCCAGTAGCAAAGCTAACCACTTAAGCTATATTGGCGACAGCAGCATCGGTAGCCGCGTTAACATAGGTGCAGGCACAATAACCTGCAATTATGATGGCGCAAACAAACATCGCACCATCATCGAGGATGATGTTTTTATCGGCTCAAATACACAACTGGTCGCACCAGTAAAAATCGGACGTGGTGCTACCATAGGCGCGGGCTCCACCATTACGAGCGATACACCAGAAGGTGAGTTAACCCTGTCGCGTGCCAAACAAATTACTCTGCCGGGCTGGCGGAGGCCAAGCAAGAAACATAATATACCTTAATAGCTTTCGCCATACTTACAATGATAATTGTTAGCGTTTATTTTCCGATACAGAAGCGACTGAATATTTCACCGAGCAGATCATCCGCACTAAACTCACCCGTAATAGAATTTAGTCCTTCTTGAGCAAGTCGCAGCTCTTCGGCGCAAAGTTCAGGTCGTTTTATTTCCTCTGCAGCCCGCTGCAAATGGTCACGAGCATCCAATAATGCGTGAATATGGCGTTCACGTGCCATAAATATGCCTGATTCTTGGTGCCAGCCAAGCAGTGACAGCAATTTATTACGCAGGAACTCTAGCCCCTCGCCTGTTTTGGCAGATAAATAGATATGGCATTCGCCATTACCCTCTTTTATATATGCATGCTGGGCAAGCAAGTCAACTTTATTAAAGACATGTAATCGCGGTATATCAAGTGGTAATTCATCTAAAATTTTCTGGTCATCCTCAGTCATACCGTGGCTGGCATCCAACAAAACCAGGATAGCATCAGCTTTTTTTAGCGCTCCATATGTACGCGTTATCCCCATTTGTTCCACTGCATCCACTGCCTCGCGTAACCCAGCCGTATCTATAATATGCAACGGCACACCACTGATCTGAATAGATTGGCTAATAAGGTCGCGCGTGGTACCTGGAAATTCACTCACTAACGCGACATCCTCCCCACTCAATCGGTTGAGTAGACTTGACTTACCGACGTTAGGCTGGCCGACCAGCACAATATGCACACCTTCTCGCAACAGGCTCCCTTGTTGTGCCAAACTCAAAATCTTTTCTAATTCTGCACGTACTGCGACTAGCCGCGTATCACGTTGCGTGACATCTGGAGCATCAATTTCTTCTTCCGGAAAGTCCAACATGGCTTCGACCAACATGCGTAACAAAACCAATCCGTCCACTACGCGATGGATAGCCTGGGAAAATTCCCCCTGAAGCGAGCGCATGGCACTGCGCGCAGCCTGACTGGTGGTAGCCGCTATCAAGTCGGCTACGCTTTCTGCTTGCGCCAAATCAAGTTTTTCGTTAAGAAACGCCCGCTGCGTGAATTCACCCGGCTGGGCGAGGCGAGCTCCAATTTCAAGACAGCGCTGCAACACCAATTGCAGTATGGCTGTGCCGCCGTGCCCCTGCAATTCTAAAATGTCCTCGCCAGTGTAGGAGTGTGGGGCGGGAAAGAACAGAACGATACCCTGATCCATAACCTGCCCTTGCGCGTCCAGAAAAGAAGCGTAAGTCGCGTGCCGCGGCACAGGTATTTTCCCTAACAGGGTTTGTGCAAATAGGCTAAGGTCATGCCCGGAGAGCCTGACCACGCCGATACCACCCTGCCCATGAGGAGTAGCGATTGCGGCAATAACATCAGGCTTTAGCAGTGCCTTTGACATTAGCCTCCAGCCCACGCGTAATGTACCACTGCTGAACAATAGAAAGTATATTGTTTACAATGGAATACAGCACCAACCCGGCCGGAAAGAAGAAAAACACCACACTAAATACAATGGGCAATGTTTTCATAAGCTTGGCTTGCAACGGATCAGGTGGAACAGGGTTTAACTTACTTTGAATTATCATGGTGGAACCCATGATTAACGGTAAAACATAATATGGATCAGGCACCGACAAATCGGTAATCCAGCCGAAAAACGGAGCATAACGTAATTCGACACTCGCAAGAATAGCCCAGTATAACGCAATAAACACAGGTATCTGAACGAGCATCGGCAAACAACCCCCAAGCGGATTAATTTTTTCCGTCTTATACAATTCCATCATCGCTTTATGCAGACGCTCACGGTCATCTCCATATTGCTGCTTGATTTTTTCCAGCTTGGGCGCCACTACACGCATTTTCCCCATGGAGCGATAACTAGCTGCAGACAATGGGAAAAATAACAACTTGATAAAAAACGTCAACAAGATAATGGCTACCCCCCAGTTGTATACCCAGCCATACAAATAGGAAAGCAACCAGAACAATGGGGTAGAAATGATTGTCAGCCAGCCATAATCTACGGTTAACCCCAACCCCGGTGCAATTTCATCCAGCGAGGTTTGCGCCGGTCCAGCATAAAGTGGCACGCTAATCTTTGCACTCTTACCTGGTGCAATGGCCGCTACTGGCAAAATGACGCCTACCGAATAAAGCTCATTTTCCAGCTTCCTGGTGTAAAATTCTCGCTGTACCTTATCCTTAGGTAACCATGCTGCTACAAAATAATGTTGCAACATACCTACCCAACCATTGTCAGCACTTTGAGAATGCTTGGCATTTCCCTTCTCGATATCGGGAAAGCCCACCTTCTGAAATTTTTCCTTCTCTGTATAAACTGCAGTGCCCGTGTAAGTAGGCAAAAACATTGATGCACCTTCAGGTGTGGATTTGTCGCGCACTAACTGGAAATACGCAGATGGGGAAAGCGGACTGATTCCAATGTTTTCGATTTCGTAGCCCACATCTACCAAGTAGCCACCTCGATGGAACACATAAAATTTAGTTACTTTTGCTCCAACAACATTTGTAGCAAGTAATCGCACCTCAATAGTGTCTTTACCTTCGGTTAACCGATATTCGTTAGCCTCAGACGTGAATGTTGTATTGTGTGTGGGTAATCCAGTACCAAGTAAACCCGTTTGGGCGATATATGTATGCACTCCTTGTTCCTGCAGCAATACGAACGGTTTGTTCTTGTTTTTGCTATCTCGCTGCTGCAGAAACTCCACGCGACGCAAATCTCCGCCAACAGTATTAATCTCTGCGGTTAGAAAATCTGTTTTTACCGAAATTTTTTGTCCGGCTTGAGTCTTTTGTTGGGTAGCAACTGCAATTGTCTCAGGACTAACCGTAACCACTCTATCGGGTGCACCACCTGTTGTTGGCACGACAACTTTCGGAGCGGCCACAGGCGCTGTTCGCGCTATTGGTTGCTGTGTACGTTGCCAACTTTCCCACAACAACATTATTGATATTGCGAATGTCAGAAAAAAGAACAGCCTGAACAGCTTGTGAAAATCCATATGGTTTCGCCTATGTAAATCTATGGGGCGGGATCATAACCACCTGGATTCCAGGGGTTGCAGCGAATGACCCGCTTTATGCTCAACCAAGTACCACACCAAGCACCATGTTTAGAGATAACCTCGCGAGCATATTGAGAACAACTTGGAGTAAAGCGGCAAGTCGGTGGCATGAGCGGGCTCAATATATATTGATATAAACCTATCAATCTGATTAAGAGTTGTCGCATCACACACGGACAGATTGGAATAACTGTAACAAGGCCAGCCGTCCTTCAGCCGAAGTTTCAGATTTAAATTGCCGCTTGGCCCGCACCACTAAATCCACCGAGTATGCGGCCGAGAAATTAAGCCGAAATATATTTCGAATCATGCGCTTTGCAAAATTTCTAGATACTGCCTTTGGCATGCTTCTTTTGCTGGCTATTATCCCAAGACGAGAATAGCCACTCTCATTTTTTCGTATATAAACTGTAAACCATTTATTACTCAAACAATTGGCACGAAGCGCCAACTCAAACTCAAACGGTTGCTTAATCCGGCGGCACGGCGGTAAAGTCTGCTTAGCTTTAAACGGCAAGGCGCACACGGCCTTTGGCTCTACGAGCGGCTATAACTGCTCTTCCTCCCTTGGTTTTCATGCGAACCAGAAATCCATGAGTCCGCTTCCTTTTGGTGACGGACGGTTGATATGTACGTTTCATTGCTAATACCCCTAATTAATAATTAATACTTGAAAACCCGCTATTACATTATTTACGGGGCTTTATGTCAAGCTTATTTTATCCCAGATTGTCCATTGAATGTACAAATCCATTATAATTAATAAAATTTCAAATGGTCTCTATTAGAAATCATCAATACTTTTCAATCCTGTGCTGCTCTAATGGGCAATATGAATTTATCTATTATGTAACCAACAGATAAATTGCCCGAACTTGTGACACGTTATTTGGCTGGATTCAAATCAGTTCACATAAGTAGCCGATGGCGAATTGCGGAGGCTCCTTTATAGTTTATCCGCTATAAATAACTTTTTGTCTTGCATGTAGTAGAATGTTCGAAGGTTTTTTTGCATTGTCATCTGGAAATTATGCGAGACAAAACATTATGGGATTCCTGTCTTCTTTTTTTTGAAGGTACGCTTACCTCACAACAGTTTAATTCTTGGATTAAACCCCTAATTTTTGAAATTCAAGGTAATTTGATTATCTTGACTGTACCTAATAGCTTTACTTTGAAACTTGTGCAGGAGCGATTTTTACCAGAAATTTCCAAGCAAGCAGAATTATTTCTTTCATGCCGGCCAAGTTTCGAGTTACGTATAGGAGAGCAACCTCTAGGTTTGCTCCCATCAAAATTACCAGTTGCTGTAACCAATGTTCTCCCGCCTGTTTCCCAACCCACACTCAATAAACACACAAATCAAAACAAACTTAATCCTTTGTTATCTTTTGAAAACTTTGTTACTGGTAAAGCCAATCAATTGGCTCATGCAGCAGCAATACAAGTTGCTGAAACTCCCGGCACAACGTACAACCCGTTATTTATTTACGGTGGAGTCGGATTAGGAAAAACTCACTTAATTCAGGCTATTGGGAATCATATAAAACATGAAAATGCACAGGCAAAAGTTTGCTACGTTCATGCTACTAATTATATTTCAGATGTAGTCCGTGCTTTTCAAACTAAAAAATTTGATGAATTCAAACAATTCTACAATTCATTAGATTTGCTATTAATTGACGATATTCAATTCATTGCTGATAAAACTGGAACCCAACAAGAGTTTTTCTATACTCTCAATTCATTGATTGATGGACATAAACAAGTTGTAATTACATGCGATACCTTCCCTAAAGAAATTTCTGGAATGACCCCACGACTTACTTCTCGATTTAGCTGGGGATTAACTGTGGCTGTTGAACCACCCGGTTTAGAAATGCGAGTAGCAATCTTGCTACAAAAAGCTGCCATTTCTAATAATCCAATCAGTGAAGATGTTGCTTTTTTTATTGCAAAGCATATTCGTTCTAATATCCGTGAATTAGAAGGTGCACTTAAACGTATTGATGCTTACTCTAGATTTCACAAACGTAGCATTTCTGTAGAGCTTGCAAAAGAAGCACTTAAAGATTTGCTGGCTTCTCAAAATAAACAAATTTCCATAGAAAATATACAAAAAACTGTGGCTGATTTTTACCGAATCAAGGTTGCTGACCTTCTGTCCAAGAAACGTACGCGCTTAATTGCCAGACCTAGACAAATTGCTATGTGTTTAGCAAGGGAATTAACACAATTAAGCTTACCGGAAATTGGAGCCGCTTTTGGAGGACGTGATCATACAACGGTTATGTATGCATGCAAGACTATTGAAAGCTTACGCAATTTAAATTCCCCTCTAAATGCAGATTTCAATTTACTTAATCAAACATTGCGAAACTAATATTCTTAGTTAATATTAAATTAATTTTGTGTATAACCATCTTGAAAAATAATTTTATTAAAACTATACACAAAAAATACATTATCAAAAACATTATTTATCCACATCTTTTTATAAACTCTAATACGTTATAAACAAATAAAAATACCAAGTTATTCACTATATATAATATTTATTATTGTTATTATTAAGGATATATAAGAATGTTTATTGAAAAGATTGAAAGAAACAATTTACTAAATCCACTTCAGAAAATTATTGGGATAGTAGAACGTAAGCAACCTCTCCCAATACTGTCAAATGTATTAATTGAGAAAACCGGATCAAATATACGTTTAGTAGCGACTGATCTTGAAATTCAAATTGCAACGCAATTTACTGATATAAATCAAACAAGTCCAGATACAGCAATTACTGTAGCCGCTAAGAAATTACAAGAAATACTTAGGGTTTTACCTGAAGAATGTAACGTTACATTAGATATTCATGAAAATCGTCTTTTATTAAAAGTAAATAAAAGTAAATTTACTTTACAAACTTTACCTGCTCAAGATTTTCCAAAAGTATTGGAGCAATTAGAAGAAGCCGTAAATGTTCAAATTGAACAGGGAAAACTTAAAAAGTTGTTAGGCATGGTTCAATATGCCATGGCACAGCAGGATATTCGTTATTATTTAAATGGTGTTTTATTAGTTATTGATGGAAAATTCTTAAAACTAATAGCAACAGATGGACATCGACTTGCTTATGTTATTACCAAACTTGATCAAGAATATGCTAAACGTGAGATTATCCTGCCTAGAAAAACAATTAATGAACTAATAAAGCTTTTAGCTGAGACAGAAGAAAAAATCACATTTGAGTTAGCTGAAAATCAAGTCCGCATGACTTTTTCAGATATTGTTTTAACTTCCAAGGTCATTGATGGAAAATTCCCAGATTATGAACGAGTTATCCCCAATTACACTAATCAATTAACGTTAAATAGAATCGAAATATTACAAGCATTACAACGAGCAGCAATATTATCTAATGAAAAATTCAGAGGTGTACGTTTTGTTCTCACAGAAAAAAATCTGCGCATTATAAGTAATAATAGCGAGCAAGAGGAAGCGCAGGAAGATATGGAAATAGACTATCAAGGAATTGCACTTGATGTTGGTTTTAATGTCAATTATTTAATGGAAGGATTAAATAATACTGCTACGCAAACAGTAACATTCTCATTTGGTGATGCAAATAGTAGTATTTTGATCACAATTCCAGATAATGAAGAGTTCAAGTATGTTGTTATGCCAATGCGTATTTAATAACAAATGAGTTTTAAATTTAATAAATATTAAATTTTAAGAATCGCAAGTTTAATAGCGCATAGAAAAATTTTACGGTATCCGCCCATAAAAAAATGTCATTCGAAGTAAGCCGTACTTGCGAATGCATTCTTAATGTTTCACGTGAAACAAATGAAAGAAAAAAATGAATGAATATAATTCCACCAGTATCAAAGTTCTCAAGGGTCTAGAAGCTGTTAGAAAACGCCCGGGTATGTATATTGGCGACACTAATGATGGCAGTGGCTTGCACCACATGGTCTTTGAGGCAGTTGATAATGCTGTGGATGAAGCATTGGCAGGTCATTGCAACGAAATATCAGTGATTATTCATCCAGATAATTCGATTAGCGTGACTGATAATGGGCGTGGTATTCCGACTGATATTCATGAGGAAGAAAATCGTTCTGCAGCAGAGGTAATCATGACGGTGTTACATGCCGGAGGTAAGTTCGATGGAAACTCTTATAAGGTTTCAGGCGGCTTGCATGGCGTGGGGGTTTCAGTAGTGAATGCCTTGTCCGAATGGTTACGATTAACAATCTACAGAGACAATAAAATCCATTCCATGGAATTTCATTTGGGAGAACCAGTTGCCCCCCTTAAGGTAATAGGTGAGACAAAGAAACGCGGAACAGAAGTTCATTTTCTACCCAGTAAGGAAGTGTTCGGACTAGTCGAATTTCATTTCGATATTTTGGCTAAACGTCTACGCGAACTTTCATTTTTAAATAACGGTGTAAAGGTTTCCTTGATAGACAAGCGAAACGGTAAAGAAGAGCTTTTTGCATTCACAGGAGGCGTAAAAGGTTTTGTAGAGTACATGAATAGAAACAAGAATGTGCTTCATAAAAATATCTTTTATACGCTGGTTGAAAGAGATGGAATAACAGCCGAAATCGCCATGCAATGGAATGACTCGTATCAGGAAACTGTGCAGTGTTTTACTAATAATATTCCGCAACGCGATGGTGGTACGCATTTGACAGCTATGCGCACAGCAATGACTCGTACCTTGAATCAATACATTGAATCTGAAGAAATTGCTAAAAAAGCAAAAGTTGAAACAACAGGCGATGATATGCGTGAAGGATTAACTGCGATACTTTCGGTAAAGCTCCCTGACCCCAAGTTTTCTTCGCAAACCAAGGATAAGTTAGTTTCTTCTGAAATTCGCCCAGTTGTCGAAGAAGTGGTTAGCCAACAATTAATGGCATTTCTATTAGAAAACCCAAATGACGCTAAAGTAATTGTTGGGAAAATTGTAGAAGCTGCGCGTGCCAGGGAAGCAGCACGTAAAGCTCGTGAATTGACTCGTCGTAAAGGGGTGTTGGATGGTATGGGGTTGCCAGGTAAGTTAGCCGATTGCCAAGAAAAAGACCCTGCACAATCAGAGTTATATCTAGTTGAGGGTGATTCTGCCGGAGGCTCGGCAAAACAAGGACGCGACCGTAAGTTTCAAGCCATCTTGCCGCTTAAAGGTAAAATTTTAAATGTTGAGAGAGCGCGTTTTGAAAAAATTATTTCTTCACAGGAAATTGCCACGCTGATCACGGTTTTGGGTACGGGCATTGGCCGGGATGAATACAACCCGGACAAGCTGCGCTATCACCGTATCATCATCATGACAGACGCTGACGTAGATGGTTCGCATATACGTACTTTGCTATTAACGTTTTTCTACCGCCAAATGCCAGAGTTGGTCGAGCGCGGCCATGTTTATATAGCACAACCGCCACTCTATAAAGTCAAGCAAGGCAAGGAAGAACGTTATTTAAAAGATGATCATGAAATGAAAACATTCATGCTTCGGTCAGCCCTTGTTAATGCCGAGCTACATATTGATCAAGACTCACCAGCATTGAAAGTTGAAACACTCGAACATCTGGCAAAAGAGTATTTCCTTGCGGAAGCCATAATTGATCGCTTATCCCGGGTTATCGCGAAGGAAGCCCTGTATGCGATTCTCAAGCAGCCAGATATTCAATTGGGTAGCGCAGTACAAGCAAAACAAAGTGCGATTAACCTGCAACAGGTTTGTGGCCCGGAAATAATTGTGAAAGCGGATATTAATCCAGCTAATGATGAAAACCGTTTGCGGTTGGAAAAATATTTGCATGGTAATTATTCCATAAGCTACATTGAGCCGAGCTTTCTGCTAAGTGGTGATTACACCCAACTTAAGCAAACAGCACACGCCTTGGATGGATTGTTGAGCAAAAGTGCATACATCAAGCGTGGGGAACAACGCAAACCTGTAGCCGATTTCAAACAGACCATCGAATGGTTGTTGGAAGAGGCTAAACGTGGAGTTAGTATTCAGCGTTATAAAGGGTTGGGAGAAATGAATCCAGAGCAGCTGTGGGAAACCACCATGGACATAAAAAACCGCATCTTGCTACGCGTACAGATTGAAGACATGATTACAGCAGACGAAACGTTCACAACCTTGATGGGTGACATAGTGGAGCCGCGCCGTGCTTTTATTGAACAAAATGCTCTGGGAGTTAAAAATCTTGATGTATAGAATGATTTTGATTGCCAAGAAAAAATAATTATATACCTACCAATTGTACGGGCGACGAGAACGATCCTGAGAGTCTTCGCCCCCTTTTCCTTGCGCGCGGTGGCAACAGTGATGTTGTAATAGGCAGGCCAATGTCGTGCGCTTGCAGGTACGGACTTGGCTCATAACGCTTTCTCTCTCTGTAATGATTCAATAATGCCTCGCATCTACTGTCTGGCCACTGAACAGTGGCCTGCTGCGGCCCCCGGATAATAATCACTCGGAACGGGACAGAGCAGTCACCCCAACTGTTTAATGTGGCAACAAACAGGCATTATTTTTGAATACATATTGCAAAAGGGAAAACTATGGTCATAATGTCCGCTATTATTCCCATAAATAGAGTTCGCCATGGCTACAGTCATCCACACAGGCCCCGACCGGGATATGGCGGCGAGCTACCTCACCGCTGCGCTTAAAACCCACAAACAAGCAGAGATTGCCCGCCATTTGGGCGTTGATGCCCGTACCGTTCGCCGTTGGATGGTCGAGCAGTCAGTGCCCGCTCATTACGCATTCGGGCTGCAACGTCTCCTGCCGCTGGAGTTGCCGCTTGCTGACGATGCCCCATTCACCTTCATCGACCTTTTTGCCGGCATTGGCGGTATCCGCATGGCCTTCGAGAGTTTGGGAGGGCATTGCGTGTTCACTAGCGAATGGGACAATTACGCACAGAAAACCTATGCCGACAATTATCCCGGCGGTCAACATATCAATGGGGACATTACTCAAGTGGACGCAACGGACATCCCGGATCACGATGTCCTGCTGGCGGGTTTCCCCTGCCAACCTTTTTCGATAGCAGGAGTTTCCAAGAAAAATGCTCTCGGTCGCGCGCACGGCTTCGCTTGTGAATCACAAGGCACACTATTTTTTGATGTCGCGCGCATAATCGAAGAGAAACGACCACGCGCCTTTCTGCTGGAGAACGTCAAGAACCTTGTCTCGCACGACAAGGGGCGAACCTTTAACGTCATTCGTCGGACTCTGACAAATGAGCTGGGTTATCACATCTATTGTCGCGTGATAGACGGCGCCCACTTCGTGCCGCAGCACCGCGAAAGGATTCTCATAGTCGGTTTTCGCGAACCAACTAATTTTGATTTCGATGCCCTGCCTTTGCCCGCCAAGGGCAGGCGCACATTGCGCGAAATTTTGCACAAAACTGATGGTAGCGAGCCGCATTTGCCGTGGGACGGGGATCGCTTTTTTGCCTATGCCAAGCGACAAGTTGATCCAAAGTACACGCTTACAGACAAGTTATGGGCCTATTTACAAGGCTATGCAGCAAAGCATCGAGCCAAAGGCAACGGCTTCGGGCTGGTCACTCCCGACAGTGTTACTCGCACCCTGTCTGCGCGTTACTTCAAGGATGGCTCGGAAATCCTTGTCTATCAGGGGGAAGGTATTAATCCGCGCCGTCTGACACCTCGCGAATGCGCGCGGCTGATGGGATTCCCAGACACGTTTAGAATTCCGGTGTCGGATACTCGAGCTTACAGACAATTTTCCCAAGCGGCAGTTGTGCCGATGATAGAAGCAGCTGCTAAACTCGTGACTTATTTCATTTCCTCCAAGGAGTCGGCGGACATGGTTACTACCATGACCTCGCCGAAAGACATCATGGCTATTGGACGTTGGACAAAAGAACAAGTAAAGCTGGCTTTCCACTTGTATTGTCAGCTCTCGTATGGGCGAATTCACGGACGTAACCCGGAAATAATTGCATTGGCAAAGGTTATCAGTCGTACGCCTGACGCGGTTGCTATGAAGATGCTTAACATCGCAAGCCTTGACCCAGCCATTACGAGTACGGGGCGAGTAGGCTTGGGAAATGCATCGGCATTGGATCGCGAGGTATGGGACGAATTCCACTCAGATTGGGAAAGGCTTGCCGTGGAATGCCAACTACTCCGGCAGCAACTAGACAAAAATACCGTGGAGGACTTGGAGCCGGAAAGCGATGAGTTATTGCCAGAGGATTACACCGGAGAAACCCGGCAAGTTCTAACTACACAGAGAATCAAGCAGCATTTTTTTCGCCGTGCCGTACTAAGTAGCTATCGAGGACGTTGCTGTATTTCTGGCCTATCAGAGTCGCGCTTGTTGATTGCCAGCCACATTGTGCCGTGGAGCAAAGACAAGCAAAACCGCCTAAATCCAAGTAATGGCCTTTGCCTCTCTGCGATTCATGATAGAGCCTTCGATAAGGGATTAATTACCATAACCAACGAATTTAAAGTCCTTGTCTCGACTGATCTGCGCCGTTGCGGAGATGCATTCGTTAAGGAAGTTATTCTTTCATTGGAAGGTCGGACTATCGAATTACCGGAGCGCTTCGCGCCGAGCATTGAATTCCTTGTCCGCCATCAAGCAGAAGTGTTCGTGGGATAACCGATATGGCTAAAAGAGTTCATGTATATTTAAGCATATTCGTTGGCATGTCGAATGATTGAAGTCTCAATTTTTCACGAAGATGCCTTCTACGAATACTTTGAACCTTATCGCCACTCAGAATCACACCACGACATTTGGGGCGGAATCGGTCTTGAAACGTTCGGCAATGATTTGGAAATAGTTCGTCAACATAATCCAGCATATGTATGGACCGTCGTTGATGGAGATAAAGGTTGCGACCAATGGATAACGCCGGGGATGCAACATGTGAATCGGGTTTGCTACCTTATTACCCGACTGTCTCATCAATGGATTGATGTAGATTTTCATATTTCACACCGTGCCCACTTTCTGACGCCGATTGGATTGCTGCGCCAGATAAACCGCTTGAAGCACCTCACAGCAAACTAGTCTGGGTCAGCCAGATGAGAATGGCCGCCATGCCTGCTATTCGCAAGTGACTACATCAGCTAACAACCTCTGGTTGTCACTTGACCAATTGGCCACGTCTGGGCAGATCGACTTGCTGAAAGGGGCTGCGCGATTTGGTTACTGGCCCTTCGAAGTTCTCGAGGAGCGACTTCGTGAAAAGCATTCCCGCGCAGTCTTCGTTAAAGCAGATGTACGCAACACCGCTGGCCGGCAGCGCTTTCAATATAACGAATTGATTTACTGCGAGCGACCATCAATCCAGCGTTTCAACGACCTCGTTCGGTCGAAACGAATCGTGTTCGAATTTCTTATGTCTGAAAAAGAAGGAAGGGTCCGCAATCACGGCTACCCGTGGCGACTGACAGGCGAAGGGTTTCTGACCGAGTTGTTCTCATTGCGAGTAAAACGCAGATAATGCTGGCCGCACTTGTGCGCGTTGTGCAAACCATACCAGGATTGCGCTGATGCATCTCGGCTGTGATATCGAATAAGTCAATTTGTGTCGGGAACCCGTCGACTTTCGCAAATCCATCACCGGGCCCCGAGTGTGCTGGTCGAACAGGCACTGAAGTTGAGCCCGTTCGGTAATGTGCTGGATGTTTTATCAATCGCCAGTGCAACAAGATCAAGGTGCTGCACTGGCATCGCAATGGCTTTCGTTTGTCGCTCAAACGCTTGGAAGCTGAGAAGCGTGCGTGGCCAAGAGACATCTAATCAGACAAGCAAATGATCAGCCTGCAAGAGTTCGAATGACTGCTGGCGTGACAACGTCTTTGTTGAACGACTCTAGCGCAGCGTCAAATATGAAGAGGTTTATCTTTACGGCTACGACTGCGTAAATGATGCAAAACAGAGCTTGGAAAAATATTTCGAGTTCTGCAACCATAAGAGGCCGCATTCATCGCTTGACGACCAAACGCTAGATGCGTTCTACTTCGCCAACTTGCCTTTACTGCTCAAAGTAGCGTAGACATTAACAGCAAGACTTCCACTCAAGCAATAGGAAGTATTGACCAGTTACGCGGAGCGGCCTCTGCCGAACATCTGATGATAGGCATCCATGAACAAATATAAAGCCCGTCTGCCACAAACCAGTTCATTCTTGAAAAAGCTGGGGCCCGGTCTTATAACGGGCGCTGCGGATGATGACCCGAGCGGCATTGCCACCTATTCACAGGCGGGAGCCGGATTCGGTTATGCAATGCTGTGGACGGCATTTTTAACGTTTCCCCTTATGGTTGGCATACAGATGGTAAGCGCCCGTATTGGCCGGGTGACTGGGCACGGCCTTGCCGCCAATATTCGTCTGCATTACTCCCCAGCGCTGCTCTACATACTCGTTGGACTGCTTCTGATTGCAAATACGATTAATATCGCTGCAGATATCGGCGCAATGGCTGCAGCGCTTAAACTTCTCATCGGCGGGCCAGCTCACTGGTATGCAATAGCATTTGCCTTGATATCGCTGGTGCTGCAAATCTTCATTCCTTTTCCACGTTATGCACCCATTCTGAAAATATTGACATTATCGCTCTTCGCTTATGTAGCCACTGTATTTGCCGTCAATGTGCCGTGGGGCGAAGTGTTCTATCGCACAATCATGCCGTCCATATCATTCAAAGCGGATTACGTAATGGCGGTGGTTGCCGTATTTGGCACCACTATCAGCCCGTACCTGTTCTTCTGGCAAGCCTCTCAGGAAGCTGAGGAGCTGCGAGCGACTGAAGGTGAGGCACCGCTTAAAAAGGCACCAGAACAAGCCCACAGTCACCTGCAGCGTATCAAGATCGACACTTATATCGGGATGGGATTTTCCAATCTGATCGCTTTTTTTATAATATTGACGGCAGCTGTGACTTTGCACGTGCACGGCGTTACGGACATTCAAACCTCTGCACAGGCAGCGGAGGCTCTGCGCCCATTAGCCGGCGAATTCGCGTTCCTGCTATTTACCGCTGGAATTATTGGTACGGGATTGCTCGCTGTGCCTGTTCTAGCAGGTTCGGCCGCTTACGCTATCGCAGAGTCGTTCAATTGGCGCATTGGATTGGGTCGCAAGCTTTTGGAGGCGCGAGGCTTTTATACGATCCTGATCATCGCGACTCTCTTAGGCGTAGCGCTCAACTTCACCCCCATTGATCCTATCAAGGCACTTTTTTGGAGCGCAGTCATCAATGGCGTTACTGCGGTGCCTATCATGGTAGTGATAATGCTAATTGTGGCAAGACCTGATGTCATGGGACAATTCGTCATCACGGCACGCCTTCGAATTATCGGTTGGCTTGCGACGGCCGTGATGGCACTCGCAGTGCTTGCCATGGCGGTAACGTGGCTGGTATAACGCCAGATTGTTGCGATAAAGCCGAGTCCGGCTATTGATTTTCACACAAGGATATTTTCAATGAACAATACAGGCATACAACTCCTCTCCATTCAGGTCGGCCTGCCTAAAACACTGGGTACACCTAATGCCTCAGACACCATGGATCAGGAGTGGACGACCGGCTTTTTCAAGGAAACTGTGCCTGGTCCAGTTTGGGTTGGAACAACTAACTTGGCTGGCGACGGGCAAGCCGATCTTCACGTCCATGGTGGGCCGGATAAAGCGATCAACGTCTATCCGTTCGAACACTACGCATTTTGGCTCGCTGAGCTTGATTTTAAAGAGTTGCCAAATGGCTCGTTCGGAGAAAACTTTACTGTGGCAGGGATACTGGAAACAGAGGCTTGCATCGGTGATGTTTTCGAGCTGGGTGACGCATTGGTACAGATTTCTCAACCTCGCCAGCCATGCTGGAAACTTTCTCGCCGATGGAGGGTTCAGGACTTAGTGGCGCGGGTCGTGCGCACGGGCAAGACAGGCTGGTATTTCCGTGTTCTGCGCGAGGGTAACGTTCAAGCCGGAGCGACATTGGTATTGGTGGAGCGTCCTTATCCTGAATGGACAGTCGCGGTCGCGAACAACATAATGCTCCATCGCAAGGAGAATTATGTGGCTGCACACGCACTGGCCGAGTGTCCAGCGCTCTCCGGCAGTTGGAAGGCAACCCTGTCCCGGACGACCAATACTGAAGTCGCAGCAGACACTTCAGCGCGTAATTTTCAATGAATGCCTAATTCCATTTAGTAATCCGCGCTTAATATAAGTTGGTCGCGTAGAATCAGATGTATCGGAAACTGATCGCTTGCACAGCACCGAGTGGAACATGCGCCAGATTGCCGTGGACGAGAAAAGAATGGCTGGGAAGGCGGGGATTTTCATGCATAGCCATCCCCCATCCCGGCTTGGGAGAGGGGAGGATTGCTTGATTATTTTAATCTTGTTGTGTTAGTGCACTTATTGCTGCTTGATAGTCAGGTTCATGCGTGATGTCATCCACCAGTTCTGCATGCAACACGTGGTTAGTTTCATCCAGTACCAGCACGGCACGTGCGGTTAAGCCACGTAAGACAGAATCAGCAATCTTTACGCCATAGTTCCGCATGAAATCGCGCCCGCGCATCAGGGATAGCGTGGTGACATTATCCAGTCCTTCAGCCACGCAAAAGCGACTCATGGCAAATGGCAAATCGGCGGATATTACCAGCACCACCGTGTTGTCGAGCTTGCTTGCCGCCTCGTTGAACTTGCGCGTAGACGTAGCGCACACGGCAGTATCCAAACTAGGCACAATGTTAAGAACCTTGCGCGTGCCGGTAAAGTCTTTTAACGCCACATCTTTCAGATCCTTGTCCACTAGGGTGAATTCAGGGGCAGTTTGACCAACGGTTGGAAAGGTGCCGAATAACGTAATGGGCGCACCATTCAAGGTAACAGTAGGTTTATTTGAGGTTTCTTTGGTCATGATTTCTTTTTTCTTGTTAGACGGTTACAGCGTATCGTCTGCATATGCTTTTATTGGCGGACAAGCACAAATCAGGTTTTTATCGCCACGGACATTATCTACACGGGCAACACTTGGCCAGAATTTGTTGTCTTGCACCCACTTTAATGGATAAACTGCTTTTTCGCGCGAATAGCTGTGTTTCCAATTACTCGTAAGAACTGATTTTGCTGTATGAGGTGCATTTTTAATTACGTTATCTTCTTTATCCGCTTCACCTGAAATTATTTCATCAATTTCTTTACGAATAGAAATCATAGCGGAGCAAAAACGATCCAATTCTTCCTTTGATTCACTTTCGGTTGGTTCAATCATTAATGTATCGGCTACCGGGAATGAAACTGTCGGTGCATGATAGCCATAATCCATTAATCGCTTTGCAATATCACCTACCTCTATTCCAGCATCTCGTTTAAACGCAGCGCAAGCTAAAATCATTTCGTGCGCGCAACGTCCATTTGCACCGCTATATAATGTAGGGAAATGATTTTTTAATGAATCTTTAATATAGTTGGCATTTAAAATTGCGATACGTGTTGCTTCTGTAACGCCATCTCCGCCTAACATTTTTATATATCCATAAGATACCAATAATATTAAAGCACTGCCATAAGGCGCTGCGGATACTGCGTGTATGCCGTTGTCACCCCCAGTTTTTACTACTGAATGCGAAGGCAAAAAAGGAGCCAAGTGTTTTGCAACGCCAATTGGCCCCATACCTGGGCCACCACCACCGTGAGGAATTGCAAAAGTTTTATGTAAATTCAAGTGGCAAACATCAGCGCCAATATTTCCGGGGCTGGTTAAGCCTACCTGTGCATTCATGTTGGCGCCATCCATATAAACTTGACCGCCATTTTCATGGATGATATTGGTAATCTCGATAATACTTTCTTCGTAAACACCATGCGTGCTGGGGTAAGTCACCATTAAACATGCCAGGTTATCTTTATACTGAACTGCTTTTTCACGCAATTCGGCTACATCAATATTTCCTATTTTGTCGCATTTCACCAAGACAATCTTTAAGCCACACATTGCTGCGCTGGCAGGATTGGTGCCATGTGCCGATGTGGGAATCAACGCAATATTTCGGTGCGCATCGCCACGTGATTGATGGTATGCCTGAATGACCAATAATCCGGCATATTCGCCCTGAGCGCCGCTGTTGGGCTGAAAACTCATTTTTTCGAAACCGGTAATTTCACTTAATGATTTATCTAGATCATTAATTATTTCATGGTAACCCGCCGCTTGTTCAACGGGTACAAAGGGGTGAATGTGTGCAAATTCGGGCCAGGTAATAGGAATTAATTCGGATGCGGCATTTAATTTCATGGTGCAAGAACCCAATGAAATCATTGAATGCGTTAAAGATAAATCCTTGTTTTCCAATCGCTTGATATAACGCATCATCTCGGATTCAGAGTGATACATATTAAATATAGGATGTTGAAGGATTAAAGATTGACGAATTTTGATTAAAGATTTTGTATTGAAAATCTGCTCTTCAGTTATTGCAGAGGTGGTCTTGCCAGCTGCTTGTGCGAATACATTAATAAGTGCATTTAAGTCGTCGGCATCGGTAGTTTGGTCAATAGAAATAGTAATTGCATCATCCATATAGCGGAAATTAATTTGTGCTGCTTCCGCTAATTGTTTAATTTTCGCGTTGTCTGTTCCATTGATTTTGATGGTATCAAAATATATTCCATCCTCAATAAGATAGCCTAACTTGGTTAACTCAGTTGCCAAGGCTATAGCAGTACTATGTACTTGCTGTGCAATTCCTTTGAGGCCTTCTGGTCCATGGTATACCGCGTACATGCCAGCCATAATGGCTAATAATGCTTGTGCCGTGCATATGTTGGAGGTGGCTTTATCTCTGCGTATGTGTTGCTCACGTGTTTGTAACGCCATACGTAATGCTTGATTTCCGTCTGCGTCAATCGAAACGCCAATGATGCGGCCAGGAATGGATCGTTTATATTCTTCTCGGCAAGCAAAATATGCAGCGTGCGGGCCACCATAGCCCATTGGGACGCCAAGACGTTGTGTGGAGCCAACAACAATATCAGCTCCCCATTCGCCTGGAGGGGTTAGTAATACCAAGCTCAGTATATCGGCTGCTACAGCAATGGTGGTTCCGTTTGTTTTTGCTCTTGCTACAAAGTCAGCGTAATCGTGAATTTTGCCATCAGCGGTTGGATATTGAAGCAATGCACCGTAAATACTGCTATCTAACGTTCCAGTTTTAAAGTCACCGATCACTAATTCAATTCCCATTGGAGTTGAACGTGTTTTTAATAAATCGATCGTTTGCGGATAACATTCGTTGGAAACGAAAAACTTGTTTGCTCCATTTTCAATTGCTTTTTGCGTGCGATTATTGAATAACATCGCCATTGCTTCTGCTGCTGCAGTCGATTCGTCCAGCAATGATGCATTTGCAATCCCCATTCCTGTTAAATCCATAATCATGGTTTGGAAATTCAGTAACGCCTCTAAACGACCTTGTGAAATCTCAGCCTGATAAGGAGTATAAGCGGTATACCAACCCGGATTTTCTAAAATATTTCTCTGGATAACGGGGGGGACGATAGTGTTGTAATAACCTAAACCAATATGGGTTTTAAAAACCTTATTTTTTGCAGCAACACCACGTAAATGCTTGTGGTATTGATATTCAGTCATCCCGGATGGCAAGTTCAAAGGTTTTTTTAAACGGATTGCAGCGGGAATTGTGTGATCAATTAACTCATCTACAGAGCTTGCGCCAATTATCTCGAGCATTGCCTTAACATCATTCTCGCGCGGACCGTTATGACGGTTTACAAATTTATCGGTTGTAATCATTGCTGGTTTTATTTTGTAAAGGAGTGTAAAAAGGTATTGGAAGCGGGAATTATGTCTTCCGTTACAAGGTCTTAATGTGCTTCATTGTCGACCAGAGTCTGATACGCTGCCGCATCCATTAACGCGTCTACGTCGGCGGCATTATCTGGCTTCATTTTGAACATCCATGCGGAATAAGGTTCAGTATTGATCTTTTCTGGCGCATTATCGAGTTCAGAATTAACTGCTACCACTACACCGGTAACAGGCGCATAAATGTCAGCCGCAGCCTTTACCGATTCTGCCACTGCACATTCTTCCTTGGCTTTCAGTTGGCGGCCAACCGCTGGATTTTCCACGAATACCATGTCGCCCAGCAGCTCTTGTGCGTGTTGGGTAATGCCGATAGTGATAGTGCCGTCGGTCTCTTTTTTGACCCACTCGTGGGATGCGGTGTACTTCAAGTTATCTGGCAGATTGTTTAAATCACTCATGGTTATATCCTTAAAAAGTAAAAATTAGATTAAGCCTTTGCCGTTACGCACGAACGGGTATTTCACTACCTTGGCCGCTAGCATCTTATCGCGAATCGCCACCTGCATCATGTCGCCAATTTGTACTGCGGAGGGCACGCGCGCTAAGGCGATTGACTGATTCAGCGTGGGCGAAAAACTGCCGCTGGTAATTTCACCATCGCCATGGCTACTGTGTACCACTTGGTGATCACGCAGCACCCCGCGATCCTGCAAGACAAGGCCGACCAATTTTCGAGTTCGAGGTTTGGTGACGAGCGCAGCCTTACCGATGAAGTCGCGTTCACTCACCAAGTCTACCGTCCACGCCAGACCGGCTTCCAGCGGGTTTATGGTCTCATCCATGTCATGGCCGTACAGGTTCATGCCTGCTTCCAGACGCAACGTGTCACGTGCGCCTAGCCCGATAGGCTTCACCCCCGCGTCATTCAGTGATTGCCAGAAGGAGGGGGCGGCAGTGGCCGGCAGTATGATCTCGAAGCCATCTTCGCCGGTATAGCCAGTCCGGGCGATAAACATCGAATCCCACTCTACGGCATTGAAGGGCTTGAGTCCTTCCGCCGATGTCTGTGATCCGGGCAAGGCCAGCCATAGCTTTGCCGCTGCATTTGGCCCTTGCACGGCGATCATCGCAAGATCATTGCGTGACGTGATCTGCAATTGCGGTGCGCGGACGGTAGCCTGTTCAATCATCCATGCAATATCATTATCGGCTGTACCCGCATTCACTACGATGCGAAACCACATTTCATTCATAAAATACACGATGAGGTCGTCGATCACACCACCATCCGGACGCAACAGGCAGGAATACAGGGCTTTTCCGGAAGATTGCAGCTTGTCCACGTTGTTGGCCAATAGATAGCGCAAGAAGTCGCGCACCCCTTCGCCTTTCATATCGATCACTCGCATATGCGAGACATCAAACATGCCGGCATCGCGACGTACTTGATGGTGTTCGTCAAGTTGTGAACCGTAATGGACCATCTTTGCGCCCATTGCGCGGTGCGCTGTATTCAGAGGAGTTTGTTTGAGTGTCATGAGCAATCTTTCAAAAAAATAAAAAAGGCGAGGCAGAACATATCTGCCTCGCCCCATCTGTCCTCTTTACCTGAGAGATTACGAAAAATCCGTGTGCCCCTTCGGTGGCTGTTTAAACAGCACTCTCCAGATTTGCCTGTGCCAACAGTTCTTGAGCCTGAGCGGTTACGGGTGTTGCGCCTTCGGCAATGCGCCTGTATTTACTAATTACCAGGCAGCATGTTCTTCCATTGGTTTAAACGGCAGGTATAACTATACCGGAATAAGGGGGGGGACAGCAAACGATGCACATAAATTTGCGTGGGAGATTCATTTCAGGGATAATCTATGCCCTTATACGTGCGTTAGCGCATGCTGCTTTAATTTATTTAAGCTCTCAATAAGTTTTTTAAGTCCTCAATTTTCATGTTTAAGTGTTTAAGGAAGCCAAAATGAAAACCGACATTCATCCGCAATACGATGAGATCGCAGTTACTTGCAGTTGTGGCAATTCTTTCAAAACCAAGTCCACAATGGGTAAATCGCTGCATGTAGAAGTATGCTCGGACTGCCACCCCTTCTATACCGGCACGCAAAAAATCGTGGATACGGCTGGTCGAGTGGAAAGGTTCCGCCAAAAATATAGTAAGCCGGGTGCAAAACCTGCACCATAATGAAACTGAACGATAAGCAACAATTGAAAGGCAGCGGACGCTGCCTTTTTTGTTTTTAATTTCAAGCAGGGTAGTGGCTACCCGAATACTCTATAAACCCACGCCCGGACAGTGCACCAAAGTCTTGGAATAAGCGCGCAAGTTCATGTTTTCCTATCCCCCTACACAAGAACACCCTATCACGACGGCCAAAGCCTGGTTGCTGGCACTGCTGTGTGCGGTGTGGTTAGGCACAGGGTTGGTAGGGCATGACCCGTGGCAGTCAGATGACGCTTATAGTTTTGGGTTGGTCTATCACATCCTGCAAAGCGGCGATTGGCTAGTTCCCACCTTGGCTGACGTACCTTACATGGACAAGCCACCGCTGTTCTACATGACAGCCGCGCTTTTCGCCAAGCTATGCTTTCCCTTGCTTGAGTTACATGATGGCGCACGCTTGGCAAGCGGTTTTTATACTGCTCTTACGCTGTTGTTCATTGGCCTGTCTGGACGTGAACTATTCGGGAGGGGCCGTGGTTGGACTGCGGCGATCATTCTGATTGGTTGCCTCGGCATGCTGGTACGCTCACATGAGCTCATAACCGATCTTGCTTTGCTCACGGGCTGTGCCATGATGTTGTACGGCTACACTTTAAGTATGCGCCGAACTTTATGGGCAGGCATGCTCATCGGCAATGGCATTGGCATTGGCTTTATGTCCAAGGGCTTTATCGCGCCCATGCTGTTCGTGCTTATCAGTGCCACGCTGCTGCTGTTCCGCACATGGCGCATGCGTTCCTTTCTTTCCAGCTTGGCCATTGCATTGTTGTTTGCGTTGCCTTGGCTAACTGTCTGGCCATTCTTGTTGTACCAACGTTCGCCAGAGCTATTTATGGAATGGTTTTGGACGCTTAACATTGGCCGTTGGTTTGACTATATTCAAGGAGGCGATTATGCAGAAGCGTTATATTACGTAAAAATATTGCCTTGGTTCGCCTGGCCTGCTTTGCCATTGGCGGCTTGGGCGGTGTGGGAGGCGCGGAGAAAAGTACTGCATGAAGCGGAGTTCCAGTTGTTGCTGGTAAGTTTTTTTGTGATGTTACTTACGCTGAGTGTGGTACCCAATATCAAGGAAGTGTTTGCGTTGCCCATACTATTGCCGCTAGCTTTGCTTGCTAATGCAGCTCTTCCCACCCTGCGCCGGGGAGCTGCCAACGCGCTGGATTGGTTCGGTATCATGACGTTCGGCTTTGTCGCCATCTTGATGTGGTGGGGCTGGGCTGGGTTGTTACAAGATAATCATGCCAAAATCACACGTTGGCTGAAAGACTATCAACCTGGTTTTGAACCCGCCTTCAATGCAACAACCTTCTGGATTGCCCTAACTTTCACTGTGTTGTGGGTATTACTAGTGTGGCGCGTCGGACGCTCCATGCGTCGCGCAGTGCTTAATTGGGCCGGTGGCGTGACGCTGTTATGGGTGCTTGCCATGACGCTATGGCTACCATGGCTGGACAACGGCAAGAGCTATCGCGGCATGGTCGTTTCTCTTAAGCAGGCCATGCCACAACACCATGGTTGCATTGCGAGCCTGGATGTAGGCGATACCCAGCGCGCCATGTTGCAATACCTGGGAAATATCGCCACGCACACACAAGCACAAATCGCTTGCGATCTGCTACTGGTGCATGGAGAACGTGCTGCCAGCTTAGTGGAAAAAGAAACAACTTGGGTCAAGCTATGGGAAGGCAACCGCAAAGGGGTTAAATCGGAACCTTTCCGTTTGTACCAACGCCTCGAACCAATTGCACAAAGGCCTGTGATCCCACAGCCATAGTTTCATACCAGTGCACATAAGGTAAGTTGCCAATATTTTACGCAGAACCACCCGTTTAAATGCGGCGATATTATGAAAATCAGTTCGCTGCTTAACCCGTCGGACTCCACGATTGCCAACTCACCTCATACTTATGGAGCCGCACACAAAATGTGACCCTATCCCTGCATGACGTGAATTAGAAATTCCACTGCAACTGTGCGCGAAGCATGTCGGCTTTAACTTGTCTGTAGCCATTTAAAGATGGAACGAACGTACCTACATTGGTTCTATCCATATTGGCGTAGGCTACGACCAACTCCACTTCTGGCCTAGGCTGCCATTCAACGCCGACCTCTGTTTCTCGCACGTGTGAGCTAGGTGTGTTTGTCGAGAATTTTTCGGAGCCATCATATCGCTGCCATTTTATATAGGGAATCCAGCCGCCGAGAGTATTGTTCAGTTTGTACATGGCCTGGACGTATCCACCATTGAGGCTGGCAGATTTGATCTCTTTGCGGTCTGCGCTCAATTGTGGAGAATTGCCCCAGTTCCACTCACCCTGCAAGCCAAAGGGTTGCGGATACAATACAGCATGCAAACCTACGCGCTCGTCCCGCAAGCCTCTGCTATCAAACTTAGGGGTAACATTTACACCGCCGACTGAAATTGCACTGGATCTTGGAACATATTTGCCGGATAAAGCGGATATACCAGCCTCGAAAAACTGGCCGCTGTCGAACTTGAACGGATAGGACAGGCGGGCTACTGTATGAAGGTTATCATTGACTTCAACACGGTTAAGACCTTGGCCGTTGTAAACCCCCAAACCCAGCACGCCAAAATCGCCCGAACCTTTGAGACCGCTTCGCACCAGGTCCCTGAAACGATCGCGGATATGCGCTGGCGCCCAGTAGAACATCAAACCCATATCGCGTTCGTCACGGGATGCGATGTTGACGGCATCGGCACGATCCATCGCTAAGCGGTTCTGGCTTGACTGGAGTATTTCAAAACCGTAAGGAACCTTGGAGATACCGGCACGGACGCGGTATTCCTTTTTATCGTCGAAAGAAATATCGGAGTAGAAATCTCGAATCTGAACCTTTCCAGCCTGCAAATCGCCTGCGTCCGGGCCGGAATTGGCTTCCAGTTGACTGTAGACGTATAGATGGTCGGTAGCGTCGCCTGAGAGAATTATTCGGGCGCGTCGAAGTCCGAAACTCTGGTCATTCGAGATATATCTGTCACCGGCAGATGCTAGATTGATGTGATCACCAGATATTGGTTGGTTATAACGCAACTGGGCGTAGCCACGCAGGCTGATCCTGTCGTTCCAGCTTTCCTTGGGCGTCAGGGCTGCTGCCAGTTCCTCAGACGCTTTAAGCTCCTCCTTCTTTTTCTTTTGACGAAGCCGGGTTTCCAGTGTTTTAAGTTCTTCAGGGGGAACCTTGCCCACTGCCTCATTGACTTCTTCAAATTCGCTGAGCTTTACTCTGTTAATGCCCGGTGAAGTAAATACTTGTTGAGTCTGTGTGTCCACATACAGTTGGATAGCCTGTGCCGGAATCGCAGCGCCGCCCAGCAGAGCCAGCAAGGCGACTGATAATGTGGTTGGTCTTAATCTGCTACCAAGGTTAGTCTTAGCTACATGGCTTTTGGATGCTTGCATTCTTTTCTCCAGGAAAAATAAAAACTTCACCAGCTCAAGGTCATTCTTGAGTCGCGCAAGCATTCTAATGAATGAACATGACAGTTTTATGACATGCCAATTTATGGTTAATTTAATTTACGTTTACGCCCTGCGCTGTGTGCGAGCCACGTCTCATTGGTATTCCGTGATTGAAGAGCAGGTAACTGAGATATCAAACAGAAGACGCATTCTGTCTACTAAAAGACAATCGAAAGAAAGCAATCAATAGAAAAAAAGTGTGAATGTTTGATTGGTCATTTTGCATGAACCTCAAGTTCATGGATAATTTGTATTTGGTGAATCATAAGTGTCACAATTCTGCAACATTGGGAGCTTAATATGGCGATGCTGCCAAATGGTGGTGACCCAATTAACCGAATGGAGAAAAAAATGTTGAAATCGCACAATCTTAAAGTACTTGGTGTGACCGCTGCATTGAGTATGTTAATTAGCGCCACAAACGTTGCGGGCGCCGTCGCGATCATCAAGATTGATGGCTCAAGCACCGTCTATCCTGTCACCGAAGCGGTGGCTGAACAGTTCCAGAAAAGTAAAAGAGATACAATCAAGGTGACCGTCGGCATTTCCGGCACCAGTGGCGGATTCAAGAAACTCTGTCGTGGAGAGATCGATGTCGCGAATGCCTCCCGCCCGATCCTGAATGAGGAAATGAAGGAATGCAACAAGCATGGCATCAAATATATCGAGCTGCCTGTGGCTTACGATGCGCTGACCGTGGTGGTCAATCCTCAAAATAATTGGGTGAACAGCATGACCGTGGCCGAGCTCAAGAAAATGTGGGAGCCGTTAGCTCAAGGAAAAATTACTAATTGGAATCAGATTAATCCTACCTGGCCAAATGCTCCCCTGAAACTGTTTGGTCCAGATTCTGACTCCGGCACATTCGATTTTTTCTCTGAAGTTATTGTTGGCAAGGCCAAGTCCAGTCGTCTCGACTACACTGCGTCTGATGACGACAAATTACTGGTGCAGGGAGTTTCTGGCGACAAGAATGCCATTGGCTACTTCGGCTATGGCTACTACGCTGATAATACCAATAATCTGAAGGCGGTGCCGATTAGAGTAAAGGAAGGTAAGCCGCAAGTTTTGCCTAGCTTGGAAACGGTTAAAAACAGCACCTATCGGCCTCTTGCACGCCCGATCTTTATCTACGTTAACGCTAACGCCGCACAAAAACTTGAGGTCAAAGAGTTTATTGAGTTCTACCTTAAGCAAGCACCGAATTTGGTAGAGGAAGTAAAGTACATACCGTTGCCAGATGCCGCCTACAAGCTGGCATTGGATAATTTTACCAAGGGTAAAACCGGCTCCGGTTTCGGTGGTAAGTCCCATGTCGATATCGATTTTAGCGGTATAGCGGAGGTAGGTGTGACAGATGAAGTGCTAATGAAACGTGAAGGTAGGGTTTTCCCAGCTCCATAATTCGATAATCGGCATGGATGCATCACGATAAAGTGCTAATGAAGCGTGAAGGTCATATTTTGCATGATATTTCATTTGCGCGTGACTGTGGGTATCGGAGAAAAAATTGATGAGGTGCAAATGTAGGGGGTAAGGTGGATGGTAAAGCGGGGACTGTCAATGCACAGTATCCTACAGGTGCGTAAACGCTTTTACCCGGTACAAAAACCCCTCGATCAATTGGTAGGTAGTTGCAGCCAGGATGATTTAAACCAATAAGAGCAAGATGCCAAGCCTGCTGGATAACTTTTGAGACCTGCCATGCCTAACATTGACTTACTTGCTCGTTCTCGTTCCGCTGTGTGGCACCCCTGCACGCAGATGAAGCACCATGAAACTTTACCGCTAATACCTATCCAGCGTGGACAAGGAATGTGGTTATACGATTTCGACGGCAAGCGCTATCTGGATGCGGTGAGTTCGTGGTGGGTGAATTTGTTCGGGCATTGCAACCCGCGCATTAGTGCCGCCATTACCCTTCAGTTAGGGCAGCTGGAGCATGTGATGCTGGCTGGCTTTACTCATGAGCCGGTGGTGCAGCTTTCCGAGCGATTGGCGCAACTGGCCCCTGCCGGGCTGGGCCATTGTTTTTATGCCTCGGACGGCGCATCGGCTATTGAAATTGCGTTAAAGATGAGCGTACATTTTTGGCGCAACAGTGGTAAGCCCCACAAGTGCGATTTCATCAGTCTGCAAAACAGCTATCACGGCGAAACACTGGGCGCATTGTCAGTGACCGATGTGGTCCTATTCAAGGGCGAATATGGTGCGCTGGTCAAGCAGAATGCTACGGTATTAAGCCCTGACTGGCGCAATGCAGAACCAGGAGAGAGCGCACGCGACTATGCTGTGCGCTGTGTTGCGCAGCTTGAAACACATTTGCAGCATCATCATCACAATATAGCCGCTTTCATTATCGAACCGTTAGTGCAGGGGGCTGCGGGCATGGTTATGCATCACCCGGTTTACTTGACCCGTGCGCGCGAGTTATGCGATCAATATGATGTGCATTTCATTGCCGATGAAATTGCAGTGGGGATGGGACGGACGGGAACGATGTTTGCCTGTGAACAGGCAGAAAAGTCCCTTAGCCGGAATAATACAGAAGAGGGTATTTCGCCGGATTTCCTGTGTTTGTCTAAGGGTCTCAGCGGAGGCTATCTGCCGCTATCCGTGGTGATGACCACAGATATTATCTATCAGGCATTTTATGCTGATAAAGTGACGCGTGGATTTTTGCATTCACATTCCTATACGGGTAATCCGTTGGCCTGTCGTGCGGCATTGGCTACTTTGGAAATCTTTGAGCAAGATGATGTCATTGCAACCAACCGCAACAAAGCCATTTATCTAAACCGCATTGCTGAGCCCTTACGTAACCACCCCCGCGTGAAAAATTTCCGCAACACTGGCATGATCTGGGCATTTGAGGTAGATAGTTTGCACGACGATTTCGCGCAACGCTGTTTCAGTCTCGCGCTGGAGAAAGAGCTGCTGCTGAGGCCGATGGGTAATACAATATATTTCATTCCACCCTATATCATCAGCGAGACTGAAATGGATATGCTGGTTGAAAATACACTGGCAATCATTACGGCGATCATCTGATTTAACCAAAAGAGCAACTCACTAGTCATTTTTGAAAAAGAGAGAATGACGGATGTATAGAGGGATTCATGAAGCTGCTTCACACTTTTCTACTCATCCTTTGCCTCATCCCCAATACTCACGCCGCCCCACTGCCACAGCCAGTGTTGAAAGCGCTGCAGCTGGCGCGGATTCCGCTGGACAGTATTGGCGTGGAGGTACGCGAGGTGAATGCGCGCACGCCGCTCATAAGCGTGAATGCGAAGCAGTCGATGAGTCCGGCCTCAACCATGAAGCTGCTCACCACCTACGCCGGGCTGGAAATATTAGGCCCTTCATATAGCTGGAAGACCGAGGCTTATCTCGACGGCAAGCTGGAACAAGATGTGCTGCACGGCGACCTGATCCTAAAGGGTTACGGCGATCCCAAATTGACGCTGGAAAAATTATGGCTGTGGCTGCATGAGCTGCGTAGTCGCGGTCTGCGAGAGATCCGCGGCGATCTGGTGCTGGACCGCAGTGTATTCCAGCTCGCCCAGCACAATCCCGCGGAATTCGATAATGAGCCGATGCGTCCCTACAATACGGGACCGGACGCGTTGCTGCTTAATTTCAACTCTGTACGCCTGCGCTTTATTCCAGAGGGCGAAAGAATAAAGATTATCAGCATGCCGGAACTCGTGGGCATCAGGCTGGACAACCGCGTTACGGTAGCGGCCGCACAAGGAAATTGCAACGACTGGAATGATGCACTGTCCATGCAATTGCAGGGTGATACGCTGCTTGTGCAAGGCGTCTTCCCAGCCCAGTGTGGTGAGCGTGAGCGACATGTCAGCCTCCTGTCCCACCCAGGCTATCTGTACGCCGTATTTCGTGCGTTGTGGCAGGAAATGGGTGGCCTGCTACAGGGTGCCTTGCGTGAGGGTACAGTTCCAGGTAGCGCAATTCTGTTTGCCACGCACCATTCCGCGCCATTGGCCGATCTGATCCGCGACATTAACAAATTCAGCAACAATGTCATGGCTCGTCAACTTTTTCTAAGTTTGGGCGGGACTGCCGATGCGCCGGCCAACTTGACCCACAGCGAACTGACAATACGTAATTGGCTGACACAAAAAAAATTGCATTTCCCTGAACTTATACTTGAAAACGGTGCCGGACTTTCGCGTCGGGAACGGATCAGTCCGCGCAGTCTGGCATTGTTGTTAAGTAGCGCGCATCGCAGCCCGTTGTCAACTGAATTCGAGGCCTCCTTACCAATCGTAGGGGTTGATGGCACCTTTAAAAAACGCCT
>JAIOPT010000145.1 GCA_021413765.1 Betaproteobacteria bacterium | reverse complement strand
TTTGCGCAACACTGCGGACCGCATTTGCGTCACCCGGACTGGCAGCAGCGAAGCCTGCCTCGATAACATCAACGCCCAGCTTTTCCAATTGTCGTGCGATGCGGATCTTTTCTTCCTTCGTCATGGACGCGCCTGGGCTTTGTTCGCCATCGCGCAAGGTAGTATCAAATATTATTAATTTTTCTTTCATGCTGGACTCCATTGCAATTATTAAATTCGCACGATCCAAGCGAATAAAATTCGGCTGGATGCCGCTTGCTTCAAAACTATGGGGTGTAATATTTAGCGCGCGGCGCGCAGCAGCAGCGCAGCCAGAAGGCTGGATGTAGAGTGCAATTGCGAGATGTGGCGAGAGAAGTGCATATTTAGAATATAACGGCTTTTGTTTACTTACGCAATATTCATGCTCTGCTCTAACAAATAAAATTGTTACTTATACGGTGGAGTATAAGTTAAACGACCAACAGCTGGTTAATGCCAATACGAGCCATTAACCATGAGTCGGGCGAACGGACTTTTTCAGGAAGCCCATCGCAAATATTAAACGTTACAGACTGTAGTACATGTCAAATTCAACTGGATGTGTTGTCATGCGATAACGGGTCACTTCTTCCATTTTCAACTCAATGTAAGCATCAATGAAGTCATTCGAGAACACGCCACCACGGGTCAAGAACTCGCGATCCTTGTTCAGCGCTTCCAGAGCTTGTTCCAGGCTGGAACACACTGTTGGGATTTTTGCATCCTCTTCTGGTGGCAAGTCATACAAATTCTTGTCCGCAGGATCGCCTGGGTGAATTTTATTTTGTATGCCATCCAGGCCAGCCATCATCATGGCGGTGAAAGCCAGATAAGAATTGGCAGTTGGATCCGGGAAACGCACTTCAATACGGCGTGCCTTATCACTTTGCACAAAGGGAATGCGGATCGAGGCAGAGCGGTTTCGCGCCGAGTAAGCCAACTTTACGGGAGCTTCGAACCCGGGAACCAAACGCTTGTAAGAGTTAGTGCCGGGGTTTGTAATGGCGTTAAGAGCACGCGCATGCTTGATAATACCGCCAATATAATACAGGGCGAATTCAGACAGTCCAGCATACCCGTTGCCTGCAAACAAATTTTTTCCATCCTTCCAGATGGATTGATGGACATGCATGCCTGAGCCGTTATCACCAACAATCGGCTTGGGCATAAAGGTCGCAGTCTTGCCATATTGATGTGCGACGTTGTGCACCACATATTTAAGCTTCTGAGTTTGATCAGCACGATTTACCAAGCTGTCAAAGCGGGTGCCAATTTCACATTGGCCGGCGGTCGCCACTTCGTGGTGATGCACTTCGACAGGAACGCCAATTTCTTCCAATATTAAGCACATTGCAGAGCGCATGTCTTGTAGCGAATCGACTGGAGGTACAGGGAAGTAACCGCCCTTAACTGTGGGCCGATGGCCAGTATTGCCACCATCATATTTTTCTGCAGAGGACCAAGCTGCTTCTTCAGAATTAACCTTGCAGAAACAACCAGACATATCCACTTGCCAGTTTACTGAATCAAAAATGAAAAACTCAGGTTCAGGGCCAAAGTAGCAAATATCGCCTAACCCGGTGGATTTCAAATAGGCTTCAGCACGCTTGGCGATCGAGCGTGGATCGCGGTCATAACCTTTACCATCGGATGGCTCCACCACGTCGCAAGTCATTACCAATGTGGTTTCGTCCATAAAGGGATCGAGAAAAGCGGATGCAGGATCGGCCATCAGCAGCATGTCGGATGCTTGTATACCTTTCCAGCCAGCGATGGATGAACCGTCAAAGGCGTGGCCGGTTTCGAACCAGTCGTCACTATCAGACACCACATGTGCCGGAATCGAAACGTGCTGTTCTTTGCCACGGGTATCAGTAAAGCGTAGGTCAACGAATTTAACTTCATTGTCTTTAAGTAACTTAAGAACATCAGCAACTGACTTCGACATAATAATTCTCTCCATAAACGTTAACGACTAAACTAAAAATAAACTGGAAATTACACAAACTTAAACTTGGGAATCAAGCACTGGGAATCAAGCACGAAGCGTTCCACTGCATATTCCAGCGCTAAAACGAGCATTTTGCCATATTCATGAAGATAATTGGATTTAAATGTGCGCTTTTTTTCGGGGCGCATGCCATGGTCGTGCACTATTTTTGTGCATAACCATTGATGGTGATGCAAGAAGTTGATGTACGCATATCGTCGTCCAATTCTCGCTGAACTTGCATTATTGAGTTTCGGTCTTGGGTGTTTGCAGGATATGAGCGGATAGGATTTTTTTCTGCATTGGGATAGTATGCAATCGTCCTCCGCGAGCAGTGTTCGCGGGTTATCTATTTAACAATAGCGGAGAAATATCATGGGGAAAATCACAGAAATTTTGAACGCCGCGAAAAAACGCGCCAAAGAAATGAATTTACCCTATGAGGGTGCCCTGCTGCCAAATGAGGCTTACGAAATACTGCAAGCTGCGCCCGGCGCCAAGCTGGTAGATGTGCGCACACGCGCTGAGCTGGATTGGGTGGGACATATCCCCGATGCAGTGGAAATTGAATGGGCTACCTATCCCGGCATGAAACACAACCAGAATTTCATGGCGCAGCTTGAGCAACAGGTAGACAAAGAGGCATTGGCATTATTTATATGCCGCAGTGGTGCCCGCTCTCATAATGCTGCTATAGCTGCGACCGAAGCCGGTTATACCGAATCCTACAATGTGCTGGAAGGCTTTGAAGGCGACAACGATGCCAACAAGCACCGCAATGTGCTGGGTGGCTGGCGCGCACGTGAATTACCGTGGGAACAGAGCTAAACCATATAGGCCTGTCGGCAGCTAATCGCTTGAAAGGCTTACCACGCTACAACACCGCTGTAGGCGGTAACCAGCACTAGCAGGCCGAATACAATGCGATACCAGGCAAACCCCACAAAAGTATGATTGGAAATAAATTTAAGTAAGGCCGCTACAGCCAGATAGGCGCTGACGAACGCGGCAATAAAGCCTACAGCGAATATGGGCAGATCTGTGACTGATAGCAGATGCCAGTTTTTGTAAAGATCGAGGGCGGTTGCCCCGCACATGGTAGGAATAGCAAGAAAGAAAGAAAACTCGGTCGCAACTCGTCGATCAAGTCCAAAAATCATCCCGCCCATGATGGTTGCGCCGGAACGCGAAACGCCAGGAAACATGGCCACCGACTGGGCAAATCCCACCTTGATTGCATCCTGCCAGCGCATATCTTCGATACTTTTGACGTGCGGATGAAACGCTCGCTTCTCCACCCACAAAATCACCAAGCCTCCCACGATTAGCGCCATCGCCACGGTGTACGGATTAAACAGATAGGTCTTGATCCAGTGGTGGAACATTAGCCCAAGCACGACTGCTGGCAGAAATGCCACCAACACGTTACTGGCAAAGCGCAAGGCAACGGGTTCGCGCGCCACTAAACCACGCGTCACTGCCACCAACTTGGCTCGGAATTCCCATACTACTGCCAAAATCGCGCCCAACTGGATTACGATCATGAATACCTTGCCCCTCTCATCATTAAAGTTGAGTAAGTCGCCAGCAATGATCAGGTGACCCGTACTGGAAATGGGTAGGAATTCGGTTAGTCCTTCAATAATACCGAGAATGAAGGCCAGGGAAAGCGAGGTAAAATCCATAATAATTTATGGTACGTATCAAGTAGGTGCTGGCCACTCCGGCATAGTTTCCAATTCAGGATGGGTAAGTTTCAGCACCGCCATAGAGGCTCCTGGCATATTTGAGCCAGCCGGTACTAACGCGCAAAATTCGACATTCAGTGTCCACGCGCTCCCGTTTATGGCTACTACCTGCGCCTTTAGCACACGATCATCCGGCACGCCTTCAAGAGCCTGTCTTAATTCACCGATTGTTTTCATGATGTTCCTCTTAATTGTAATAATCTACGGCGAATAAACGTACCACTGCATTCTTTATGCTGAAGGTTACGCATCAAATTTTTGTTTCGCAAACAGATTCACTTTTTCGCCAAACTGCTGGGCAAAATTTCGCATTGATTTTGACACTTCTTTTTCCCCGGTAGCACGTTCGAATGTATCCGCCATTGACAAAAAAGTCTGATGATAAAACTGACACATTTCATCGACCATCATGTCTTTGGTCCAGAAATCAATCCGCATTGTATTGTTTTCCTTCGCATCCCAAACTGAAATCATTACTCCTTTGCTTGTGTTGGATTCTTTTGCATCAGAAGCGCTCCAGTCAATTTTTTCTGCCACCATGTTGTCGTCGAGAGTGACCGTAAATTTAATTTCAGATTTCGTCATTTTTAATTAATTCCTTAAAGGATTGTTTGTTGAAAGTAATAGTGCTGGGTTATCGTAGTGCCAAGGACAGGATGGTAACTTTGATTGGTTTAATTGTTTTTTAGAGCAACAAATTTATTTTCCATAACCAGATTCATTTTTTCACCCAGCGTCTGGGCAAAATTTCGCATCGCTTTCGAGGCTTCCACATCTCCGGTAGCACGTTCAAAATTATCAGCCATGAACAATAGACTTTGATGATAAAACTTTTTCATCTCCTCTTTCATCATGTTTTTGGTCCATAAATCAATACGCAGCGTATTCTTCTCCCGGGCGTCCCACAGAGCAATCATTATTGCATTAGTTGTAGTTTGTTCCTGAATATCAGATGCGCTCCAGTCGATTTTTTCGGGTACCTTTTTGTCGTCGAGGGTAATGGTGAATTTAATTTCAGATTTTTTCATTTGGCATTGATTTTCTGGCATTGATTTCAAAGACGTCGTCAACAGTCAGTGGGGGGCAGACAATAAAATATGGTGAGCCAATTCACCAGCAATAGAACCCGCTACATCGTTTGCCCAGATGCGTCCATGCACCATGCCCCCTTTGTTTCAGCACAAAGGGGGATTCCTAAAAACAAACATTAAGGGCCTTGTAAGCAAAAATCAGCCTGCCAGCACTTTTTGCGCTGCAGCTACTGCCACGCCGTGCTGAACCGGTGCCTTCATTCTGCCTAATACATCATCCAGTGCACCGAGGCACACCAAAATATTGCTCTGATTGCTGGCGTAACCCATCAAGCCTATGCGCCACACCTTGCCTGCCATTACGCCCAAGCCCGCACCAATTTCCAGTTGATAGTCGTTTAGCAGGGTGGAGCGCAAGACGGCATCGTCCACGCCATCTGGAATGGTAAGGGCGTTCAGTTGTGGCAGACGCTCAGATTCTGGCACCACAAACTTCAATCCCATTGCTTCCAGGCCGGCGCGCAAGGCAAGGTGATTTTTCGTGTGGCGAGCCCATGAATTTTCCAGGCCTTCTTCCTGCAACATCACCAATGATTCGTGTAGACCATATAGTGCGTTGATCGGCGCGGTATGGTGGTAGGCACGTTTGGTTGAACCGCCCCAATAACTCATGACCAGATTCAAATCCATGAACCAGCTTTGCACTTTGTTCTTGCGGTTCTTGATTTTATCCAGCGCGCGCGTACTGAAGCTGACTGGGGAAAGCCCAGGCGTGCAGGAGAGGCATTTTTGCGTGCCGGAATAAATAGCGTCTATTTCCCATTCGTCGACCTTGAGTGGCGAGCCGGCGAGTGAAGTGACTGCGTCAACGATGGTCAAGCAACCATGTTTGTGGGCAAGCGCTACCAAGGTTTTGGCATCCGACAGGGCGCCTGTGGAAGTTTCTGCATGCACAAACGCAACAATCTTGGTATCAGGATTAGCCTTGAGTGCATCTTCCACTTTTTGTGGGTCAACTGCGCGTCCCCAATCGTCCTGCACCATCACTGCAATGCCGCCGCAGCGCTCAACGTTTTCCTTCATCCGTCCGCCAAACACGCCGTTCTGACATACGATGACTTTGTCGCCGGGTTCAACCAAATTGACAAAGCAGGTTTCCATTCCAGCCGAGCCGGGGGCGGAAACTGGCATAGTCAATTCATTCTTAGTCTGGAAAGCATACTTCAACAGCTCTTTCATCTCGTCCATCATGGTTACGAACACTGGATCAAGATGGCCGATAGTGGGGCGCGACAAGGCCTCCAGTACACGTGAGCTGACATCCGAAGGGCCTGGGCCCATCAAAATGCGTTGCGGGGGATGGAACGATTTTATTGCCATGCTTTTTCTCCTTGCGGGTTGCGATTCGTTAATTGTGACATTTTAACTTTTTTCACTGCTTTCAGGGCGACCCTTGTTGGGAAAATGGTTGCAACAGCTCAATCCAGTGTTTAACCGGCAAGCGGGCTGCACTTTTCAAATGCAGTTGGCAGCCGATGTTGGCGGTGGCGATGACCTCGGCCGCGCCCTGTTGCAGCGCACCCAACTTATTTTCCAGCAGCTGCTGCGACAGCGCGGGTTGCATCAGAGTATAAGTGCCCACAGCGCCACAGCACAGATGGCTGTCCGCAACTGGCGTCAGCGTGTAACCGCAGTTTTGCAGGATAGTTTCAACTATGCCAGGCAGTTTTTGCCCATGCTGCAAGGTACAAGACGATTGATAAGCAACGCGCACGCCTTTGCCCACAATCGGCCAAGGCACTCAAATTTTCGCGGCTCAGAATTTCGCTCAAGTCGCCTGTCAATTCGCTGATGCGTGCCGCCTTCGCGGCATAATTTGGATCATGTTTCAGCATTGCGCCATATTCTTTCACCATCAGGCCGCAGCCGCTGGAGCTCATCACAATAGCCTCTGCGCCTTGCTCAATATATGGCCACCAGACATCTATAAATTGCGGCGCATCATGTCATGCGCCCCATTAATATCAGCCAAGTGCTGGTTCAGAGCGCCACAGCAGCCGGCCTTGGGGGCACTGATTAAAGAAATGCCCAGTTTATCCAGCACCCATGCAGCAGCATTGTTGATATTCGGCGCACTCAGCGATTGCACACAACCTTCCAATACCAGCATGCTGCGCGGATGAATTGCTTGCGGACGAGCTGACTGCGCTTATCGTTGGGCCGGGATTTTACGTTGCAAAGAGAATGGTTAATGGGCGCACCACGCGGCTAATTCCAAGAACGATCCAGATGCAATTTTGTTTTCTCGCTGGATTGATTGCCCTCCAGCATTTCCTTGATCAAATAAATACGCCCGCGTGGCCCATCCAGTTCGTTGCCGAGCAACTGATAGGTAGGGCAAGTGGCGTTACAAAATCCGCAGTGCACGCAGGAACGCAGAATCGCATTGGCTTCGGCGATATCGGGACTAACAAGAAGTTCAGGAGCAATGGCGGTTTGCATATGACTTACAAGTTGGCGTACATGCGCCCCCGGTTAAAAATTCCGTGTGGATCAAAACTGGCTTTCAGGCGTTGATGAATGACAAGCAAGGGAGCGACGAGCGGCTGAAATATTTCGCCATTGTGTTCGCAGCCCCGGAATTGGGTGACATAGCCGCCTACTGTAGCGACGCGTTCGCGTATCAACGCAATCGGTTCGTCACTCACTAACCAACGCTGCGCACCGCCCCAGTCGAGCAGCCATTCGCCGGCAATTTCTAAAGGAGGCGCGGCGGGCTTTACCATTACGCGATACAACGGATTAGCAGAACCAAGAAATGGCAGATAATGCTCGCGTAAGGCGTGCCAGAAAGGTTCTGATTTTTCTATCACTTCACCACCCAAATGCTCATGAGCATGCTTGACTGCTTGCTCGCTGCCGGACAGGCGTACATAACAGTGCCCCCCATGATAACAGGCCGCATCGACCGGCACGGGCTGGGACAGCAAGCGGCTCATTTTGCTGATGGCTTCAGCTTGAGTGCATTCCTGTATCAGCGTGTGACTCGCCGCCGGGCGCGGCAGCACTTTAAAGCTGATGTCCAGCAACACACCCAGCGTGCCATATGCACCAACCATCAAACGCGAAACATCGTAACCCGCCACGTTTTTTATAACCTGGCCGCCGAAACGCAATATTTCACCCTTGCCATTGATCACCTTGCAGCCCAATACAAAATCGCGTGCGGAGCCGCAAAAAGGACGACGCGGGCCGGATAAACCGCAGGCAATGGTGCCACCCAAGGTAGCATTATCACCAAAGTGCGGCGGCTCGAATGCCAGCATCTGCCCGGCTTCTGCCAATGCAGCTTCAATTTCCTTGAGCGGCGTGCCGCTGCGTGCAGTTAAAACCAACTCGCGCGGATCATGTTCGACGATACCGCTATGGCCGCTGACATCCAGAATTTCGCCGTGCGTCTCTCGTCCTAAAAATGCTTTGCTATTGCCGCCTTCGATTTTGAGCGGTGTCCCATTACTGCCGGCGCTGTGCACCTGCTGTTGCAGTGACTCACTGATATCGCACTCCAACATTAGAAGCGTTCCAGTTCGGCATGGGGCAGCTGTCCGTGATGGACGTGCATGGCGCCAAATTCTGCGCAGCGCTGTAAGGTGGGCACGGCTTTCCCGGGATTGAGCAAGCCGTCGGGATCAAAAGCGGCTTTAACCGCGTGGAATTGGCTGATTTCGGCCGCTTTGAACTGGATACACATCTGATTAATTTTTTCCATGCCGACGCCATGCTCGCCGGTGATAGATCCGCCCACTTCAACGCATAGTTGCAAAATACGCTGACCGAATTCCTCCGTACGTGCCAACTCGCCATCCTTATTGGCATCGAACAAAATCAGTGGATGCA
>JAIOPT010000144.1 GCA_021413765.1 Betaproteobacteria bacterium | reverse complement strand
CTTAGCCTCACCGCCAAATTTCTTGGACAGCACAGTGGTAATCGCTGCAGTCAGGGTGGTTTTGCCATGATCTACGTGACCAATTGTGCCCACATTTATGTGCGGCTTGGTGCGCTCAAATTTACTCTTTGCCATGATTTATCCTCATCAACACCGAATTAACAAAAGAATCTCAACAAAACTATTGGTGCCCATGGCGGGAATCGGACCCGCGACCTCTCCCTTACCAAGGGAGTGCTCTGCCACTGAGCCACATGGGCCAACTCAAATTGGAGCGGGTGAAGGGAATCGAACCCTCGTCGTAAGTTTGGAAAACTTCTGCTCTACCATTGAGCTACACCCGCGCGCTTTGCCGCCAAAATAATGACATGCAACTATGCAATAACAGCACTGCGCAGCCTGGTCAATTTAACCGCCAAACTTAAAAATAACCTTTACAAACAGAATGCTGGTGGAGGGAGAAGGATTCGAACCTTCGAAGGCAGAGCCGTCAGATTTACAGTCTGATCCCTTTAACCGCTCGGGAATCCCTCCAAACAGAACATGTGATTATCCATGTTCTTACCCTCTTTGTCAAAGGCAGTTAGCAGGCTAGTTGAAAACTCCGCTATTAATTAACGGCCTCGCAAAATTGCACCGTTGTAATATTCTGTGCAATATCGACACAGGGCATGAATGTTCAGCCGGTTAAGACAGTAGCGGCCACAACTTCACCGCAGATTGACTCAAACCATGACTATTTACTGTGGACATGGACTTCATCGTGATAACGCGCTATGGTATCCCAAAGGCTGGCACCAAGGGCTGTAGTACCGCCAAACAGGACAGTTACGCACCATTCACTGCTCGCATTCGTAGCCGAAAGTGTATATGGTAGTCATATCGATTACATCATCAGCGCAAAGCTCAATCCTGGGCTGCTCATGTCGTTGCCGAACAGGCAACTTGGTTGAGTGCGGGCTGGAGATGGGCGAACAATATTTCCGGGTTCAATGCTGGAGTGTGCCGCGCCGTATCCTTGCGTTTGGGTGTAGTCGCGCCAATGATGAACCAGCTCATTTATTAATACGCACATGACCAATTCGCTACAACTCGTTCTAATTTTGCTTGCCGTTGCCGTAGGTGTTGTGGTGGCATGCCGTGTTTTGCACTTGCCTGTAGTACTAGGCTACCTGACCGTGGGCATTTTGATTGGCCCGCACGCGCTGGGCTGGATACCTGATACACCAGGCACTCGTCATCTGGCGGAATTCGGCCTAGTATTTCTGATGTTCAGCATCGGCCTTGAATTCAGCCTTGCTCGTCTCCACACAATGAAACGTACGGTATTCGGCCTTGGTGGCGCGCAGGTAATTGTAACCCTTTTGTTGATTATGGCAGCTGGGTGGCTGGCAGGATTTGATTGGCGTGCAAGTTTAGCCATGGGCTGTGTACTGGCGATGTCATCCACTGCCATAGTAAGCAAGATGCTTGTCGAGCGCGCCGCAATGAGTGCACCGCACGGCCAGCAGATCATTGGTGTCTTGCTATTTCAGGATTTAGCTGTAGTGCCGCTACTCATCATCATTCCGGCCTTAGCAAGTCCACCAGGCGACCTACCGTTCACTCTCTCCCTTGCACTGCTTAAAGCCATATTAGTACTAGCCGTGCTGCTGGTATTCGGTCAGCGCGTGATGCGATCTTGGTTCCATGTCGTGGCACGGCAAAAATCTTCTGAGCTATTCATGCTCAACGTACTTTTTATCACACTGGGGCTTGCCTATTTTACTGAATTAGTTGGGCTATCTCTAGCACTGGGGGCATTTGTGGCTGGCATCTTAATTGCTGAGACTGAATACCGCTATCAAGTTGAAGATGACATAAAGCCGTTCCGCGATGTCCTAATGGGCCTGTTTTTCGTTACCGTGGGCATGATGCTGAATCTCAATGAAATGTTTGTCAATATTGGCTGGGTACTTCTGATGCTGCTGTGCTTACTATTGATTAAATTTACTGTAGTGGCATTATTGGTGCGCAAGTTTTCTGGTGATTGGGGAGTAGCGATTCGTAGCAGCTTGGGATTAGCGCAAGCCGGTGAGTTCGGCTTCGTGCTATTAACCTTGGCAAGCGGGGTGAATCTGCTATCTCCCGCAGCAGTACAAATTATCCTGCACACCATGCTTCTCTCCATGCTGGCCGCGCCTTTTCTAATCCAGCATACCGAAGCTATTGTGAGGCGCATTGCGCCCTCCGAATGGATGAGCCGCGCCATGCAGATACATAAGATAGCGGTTCAAAGTTTATCCTCCGATGCAAACATCATTATCTGCGGCTACGGGCGAAGCGGGCAATCGCTGGCGCGCTTTATGCAGCAGGAAAATGTTCAATTCATCGTGCTCGATCTCGACTCACGCCGTGTGCATGAGGCCGCAGCAGCAGGTGAGAACGTTGTGTATGGTGATGCCGCCAAGCGCGAAGTGCTTTTGGCGGCCGGATTAATGCGCGCTAAGACTCTGGTTGTCACTTACGCCGACACTCACTCTGCGCTTAAAATTTTACACTTGGTTAATGAACTGCGCCCTGACTTACCAGTGGTGGTTCGAACTGCCGACGAAGCCAATATCGAGGCGCTCAAGCAGGCAGGAGCGGCCGAAGTTGTGGCGGATGTGCTTGAAGGCAGCGTGATGCTGGCGTCGCAAGCATTATTAATGTCCGGCGTGCCGCTCAACCGCGTTGTCCGTCGCCTTCAGGAAAACCGGGCGCGCCGCTATAGCATGTTCAGTACCTATTTCCGCACTGCGGCGAATGTATCGAGTGAAGCAACTGAAAATTTACAGCCGCGCTTCCATAGCGTGTTACTGGGAGAACGCGATGCTGCCGTGGGCAAGTCGCTTGATGAAATTAATCTGGCCGAATTAAATGTGGAAGTAAATGCAGTACGCCGTCACAACATGCGCGGCAATCAACCTGCGGGCGATATGATAATGAAAGCCGGTGACGTACTGGTGCTGCTCGGTCAACCAAGGGAGCTGGCTGCGGCGAAAAAACACTTGCGCGAGGGGTGATTAAATGCTGTACCGCAATTGCTCGTCGAAGCTCTTGTTTGATGCAGCTACATCAAGTAAAGTGTTATCAGTCGAAAAGTGCTCCTTTGACAGCAATTCACCGCACTTGCTTGCGCCTTGATCTGCTCGAGAAACATTTTAGTTACTTCATGTGTGAATAACCTGTCACGGCTATGGCGAAATACTGTGGTATCCCATACTTCGTCATCCAACTTCAAGCCCACAAACCAGCAGAACAGCAGTTATAGGTATCTGAATGAAAAGGGCGTACACTTGACGAATTTATTCGCCCCTATCCAAAACCGGATTTGGCCGGGCTACTACCAGAAAAGCACATGAGCAAGAAGCGCAGCGGGCAAGATCAACTACGCACGAAAGCTGAAACGCAACTTGTCCGCAACCCTGAGAAGGGCGGGACGCTTCGTCCTGTCGAGGAAATTCTGCACGAGCTCCAGGTGTATCAGGTTGAACTGGAGATGCAGAACGAGGAGTTGCGGCAAGCGCAGATTGAACTGGAACAATCTCGTGATCGCTACATTGATCTTTATGACTTCGCCCCTGTTGGTTACCTTACTCTCACCAACGAATCCCTGGTCGCCGAAGTAAATCTCATCGGCGCCGCACTGTTTGGAATCGAGCGCAAAAAATTACTGCTACGCCATTTCACGCATTTTGTCGCAGAAGAAGACATCAGCCGCTGGGATCGCTTTTTCGTGAGCGTTTTACAACATGATGAGCGGCAGATTTGTGAATTGGTACTTAAGCACAGCAATGGTCAAAACTTTCATGCGCATCTGGACTGCCTGCACATAAAGGCTGGCAATGGCGGGCACTCAGTGCGCATCGCATTTAACGATATTAGCGAGCAAAAGCATGCTGAAGAAGCGCTGCGCATTGCCGCCATCGCCTTCGAGTCACAGGAGGGGATCATGGTGACCGATGCTAACGGAGTCATCCAGCGGGTAAACAATGCCTTCACCCGCCTCACAGGTTACCGTGCGGAAGAAGCGGTGGGGAAGACACCAGCGCTGCTGAGTTCCGGACGGCATGACAAGGATTTTTACCAATGCATGTGGACAACCCTGAATGAGCAGAGCTACTGGCAGGGCGAGATATGGAATAAACGCAAAAACGGCAAAATTTATGCCGATTGGCTGACCATTACTGCCGTCACTGCGTCCGATGGACACATCACTCATTACGTCGGAACCTTTTCCGATATCACCAGCAACCCCGAGTCATCGGCCGAGATACACCGGTTGGCCTATTATGATTTACTCACCCAGCTGCCCAACCGCCGCATGCTACTTGACCGTCTGAGGCAGGTGCTCGCTGCCAGCAATCGCAGCAAGCATTATGGCGCCCTTCTGTTCCTGGATTTGGATAATTTTAAGAACCTCAACGATACGCGCGGTCACTATGTTGGCGACTTGCTGCTGGTTGAAATCGCACACCGCCTTAATGCCAACGTGCGTGAAGGCGATACTGTGACACGATTAGGCGGCGACGAGTTCGTATTGATGCTGGAAAATTTGAGCGACAATATTCAGGAAGCTGCCATTCAGGCAGGCTTGATAGGCGAAAAAATACGCGAAGCCGTTGCAGGGCCCTTCGTAGCTCAGGGTCTTGAATTATGGACCACCGCCAGTATCGGGGTCAGCTTATTTTACGGCCATGAAGCTTCAATCGATGAGCTGCTCAAATACTCCGACTTTGCGATGTACCATGCCAAAAAAGAGGGGCGCAACAACGTACGTTTCTTCGACCCCGAAATGCAGGCGACGTTGGTCGAACGTAGCGCGCTTGAAAGCGATCTGCGCCACGCACTGGGACGCAAGCAACTGCGCCTCTACTACCAGATACAGGTAGACAGTAAGCGCCGGGCCATCGGCGCCGAGGCATTGCTGCGCTGGGTACATCCCGAACGTGGCCTGATTCTTCCCGAACAATTTATTCCGCTGGCTGAAAAAACCGGCCTGATCGTACCGATTGGATTGTGGGTACTGCAAACAGCGTGCGCTCAACTCAGAGTCTGGGCCGACAATCCGGCCACCAGCAACCTGCAACTCTCCCTCAATGCCAGTGCGCTCGAATTGCGCCAGCCAGATTTCGTCGAGCAGGTGCAGCAGGCCATCTCCACAACCGGTATCAATCCGGCACTTCTGAAAATTGAGCTGACTGAGAGCCTGCTAGTCGACAATCTTAGTGATACCGTTGCTAAGATGAATGCTCTCAAGGCGCTCGGCATCAGCTTTTCGATGGATGACTTCGGCACCGCTTATTCCTCACTCGCCTATCTAAAACAACTACCGCTGGATCAGTTGAAAATCGATCAATCCTTCATACGCGATCTGAACGACAATTCCAGCAATGCAGCCCTTGTGCAGGCCATCATCCTCATGGGACGCACATTTGGTTTGAATGTCATTGCCGAGGGCGTTGAAGTCGAAACGCAGCTAGACTTTCTCAATTTACACGGCTGCCATGCCTATCAGGGATATCTATTTAGCCGACCACTGCCTCAGGAAGAATTCGAAAAATTTATAGCGCAAGTTTGATGCACGAGTAGTGGCCGTCTTCTGTGGAATAGGCTGGATATTACATAACAGCTGCACCTGGTTTATATGTAAATATGACCGGCTATAAGTATGGTCAGCCAGCCCTCAAATACGTTTCTGGCTTACTATAATCATCAGATTTATAGCAATGTATGTTAACTATGCGGCGCCTGCTCAAAAAACTCCCGCCTTCCGTCGCTGCACTACTACTGCAATCAGCAGCAGTAGTGCTTATGCTGCTAACGGTTAACGTTATTGGGCGGTACGACTCGCCGTTGCTATTTGCCTTGCTTTGCGGTCTGCTCGCCGCAACGTTCAGTTTCTTTGCCGGACTTGCCAAATGGTGGCTGGTCATCCAACTGCTGTTCGCGCCAGCCTTGGTGCTGATGCTCGCAGTCGAATTGCCGCCTACTCTTTTCCTCGGCGCATTTCTGATATTACTGCTTGTGTATTGGAGCACTTTTCGCACACAAGTGCCGCTGTATCTTTCCAGCCATAAAGTGTGGCATGCCTTGGAGCACTTGCTGCCTGCTGCAAAAGCTGATGCGGGTTTCACCTTCATTGACTTGGGTTCTGGTTTGGGTGGGGTATTGACGCATCTTGCCAGCGTTCGCCCGGACGGACGATACATCGGCGTTGAGGCAGCACCCTTACCGTTTTTCTGGAGTTGGTTGCGTATCAGGCTGGGCAGGCACCTCAACTGCCAAGTGCAATGGGGAAGTTTATGGGACTGCGATTTGTCGCAATACGACGTGGTGTTTGCCTACCTCTCACCAGTACCGATGGAAAAGCTCTGGCACAAGGCACGTGCCGAAATGCGTCCTGGCACAATTTTTATCAGCAGCACCTTTACCATACTTGATCAAGCACACCATGAAACCGTGCAGGTGGATGACCTGCATGATTCCACTCTTTTTATCTGGCATATGTAATGACTTGGCAATATTGCGCTATTGGAACTGATAGCTGATCTGCCAGCATTGCGGGAGAGGTGTTGGAAAAGGATTGGCGGTGTAATATCAGTGATATGATTCCCGCGTTTGAAAATTAAAGTGCTAAAGAAAATCTCGGCAGTTTTCCTGATAAGGATCAATCATTTATCCTTTGCTCAAAAAATTCGATTAAAAATGAAAAATTTAGTATTCAGTTTTCTAGTAGGACTGCTACTAAGCTTTAATGCACATGCCGTTAACATACTTCTACCTGCTTATTTTTATCCTTCCTCTGATTCTAACCAAAGTTTCTGGGATGAAATGACGGCAGCTGCTGGGCAAGTGAGTATTACTGCCATCATGAATCCTGATAGCGGCCTTGGGCTTTCAGTTAATTCCGACTACACAACAGCGGTTGATGCATTTCGGGCGGCTGGCGGCAAAGTGGTGGGCTATGCTCATACCAGTTATGGTGCACGTTCTCAGGCAGATGTGCTATCAGCGGTCGCGAGCTATTCCAGCTTTTATAATATTGACGGCATATTTCTTGATGAAATGTCCAATACGTCAGGTGATCTTGCCTACTACCAGTCACTTTACAACAGCATCAAATCAACCAATCCGGGATATCGCATTTTTGGAAACCCCGGCACCAATACTCTAGAGTCGTATTTGACTGCTGCAGATGTACTGGTCACTTTCGAAAATCAGACGGGGTACGATGCCTTTACACCTGATACTTGGACAAGTAATTACACGGCTGATCATTTCGCACATTTGTTATATAACGTTACTGATGAGACAGCCATGCTTGCTAATGTAGCGCTTGCAGCAGACCGTAATGTGGGTTATCTGTATATTACGGATGACACCCTGCCCAATCCATGGGATACGCTTCCGCACTATTGGGATGCCGAAGTTTCAGCGGTTTCTGCTATATCCGAGCCGAGCAGTGGTTTATTACTACTCGCAGGTTTAGGGTTGATTGGTTTTCGCTATCATAAATTCAACGTGGTCAGGATTTGATGTTTCCACACAAATAGTTTTTTAAAATCATTTTATTAAATTGTAATTTTCAACAAAAACAGACGGCTGCATATGGTAGCGGTCTTATTCTTGGCATATAATCTAGCTTTATGACTCGATTGCTCTAAGCGTTACGCATTAGGGCATAATCTGGAGGCATAAACATAAATTGCATTAAACACGCAACTTAAGATACGCCTCTACGCTGCGTTTAGCGTTGAGGAAGAAAACACCATCCATTCTACCGTTTGGGCCCCAATATTAAACCTTAGCAGTGTTGGGTACCTTGCCCAATGCACTCACCGATAACAGGAAATCATGTATAAAAGCACGCCTCATATCTTGGAAGTCAGACCTAAAATACCAGCCCGTTTAGCTCGGCTTGAAGAACTGGCAAATAATCTATGGTATAGCTGGGATCTGCCTACACGTGATTTATTCTCTTATATTCAACGCAAACTGTGGGATGAGGTAGGTCAAAACCCGAAAGCTTTTCTACGATGTGTGGACGAACAGTGCCTGATAACGGCCTCGGAAGATCAGATTTTTTTGGATCAATACCATCGCACATTATCAGCTTATGATAGTTATCATACTAAGCCAGTGCGCAATAGTCATGCTGAAGGGTTTGCGGAAAACGATCTAATTGCCTATTTTTGTGCCGAGTTTGGGTTTCACGAAAGCTTTCCAATTTATTCCGGCGGTTTGGGAATTTTGGCAGGTGACCACTGCAAGTCCGCCAGCGACCTGCATTTGCCCTTTGTCGGCGTAGGCCTGCTTTATCGCCAAGGTTATTTCCATCAGACCATAGATGGTGATGGCAACCAAAAGGCCATTTATACTGACTCTGAATTCGAGAGCCTGCCTATTTCACCGGTATTGAATAGCGATGGCTCTGAGGTTCATGTAAGCGTGGATTTACCGGGACGCAGAGTAGCAATTAAGGTATGGAAAGCGCGTGTCGGCAATGTCACTATCTATTTGCTGGACACTGATCTTGATGAAAATTCACAGCAAGATCGTGCCATCACCCACCATCTTTATGGCGGCGACAAGTCCATTCGTATTGAGCAGGAAATCGTGCTCGGAATCGGTGGGGCTCGCGCTCTTGGGGAAATGGGCATCAAACCGAGCGTATGGCATATCAATGAAGGTCATGCCGCTTTCTTGCTGCTGGAACGCATCCGCATCCTGGCGGAACAAGGTATAGAGTTTTCAGCCGCACTCGAAGCAGTTGCTGCACATACCGTCTTCACAACGCACACTCCCGTACCAGCCGGTCATGATCATTTCGACTACGGCATGATGATGCATTACTTTGAAAATTATTTTCCGCAATTAAAAATCAGCCGTGATGAATTTCTTGCCTTGGGGAATGTATCGAGTACACCAGATTTTAATATGACCGCGTTGGCAATCAATTGTTCGCGTTTTCAAAATGGCGTATCACGAATCCATGGCAAAATTTCTGCCAAAATTTGCGCCGAAATGTGGCCAGAAATTGAACAAGAAGATAATCCCATGAGCCACATTACTAATGGGGTGCATATGCCTACATTTCTGGCCAAGGAATGGTCGGAGGTGTTTGTGCGATACCTCGGTTGGGACTGGAGTCAGCATGTAGCAGATGCCAGTTTCTGGGAGCGGGTCGACAGTATTCCGGACCATCAGTTCTGGAGCGTGCGCGAGTCACTCAAATCGAGAATGCTGCAGTTAATCCGTTATCGCATCAGTCAGCAACATTTCCGCAATCACGGTTCTGAAGCACATCTTGATCGCATTTTGAAATATGCAGATCCAGCCAATCCGAATGTGCTCACAATCGGCTTTGCTCGCCGTTTCGCAACATATAAGCGTGCTGCATTATTATTCCAAGATCTGGATTGGCTGCGTCAGATCATGCAAGATCCTGAACGCCCGGTGTTATTCATTTTTGCCGGCAAGGCACACCCCGCAGATATCCCGGGGCAGGATCTTATTCGACAAGTAACAAAAATTTCACGCATGCCGGAATTTGAAGGAAAAATTCTGATGCTGGAAGGCTACGACCTGCGGCTTGCACGTCGTATGGTGGCCGGGGTAGATGTGTGGTTGAACACCCCTCTGTATCCACTTGAGGCAAGCGGCACTTCAGGCATGAAGGCAGCCATGAATGGAGTACTTAACTTGTCAGTACTAGATGGCTGGTGGGATGAAGGTTACGATGGCGAGAATGGCTGGGCAATCAAACCAGTTTCAGAGCTTTTACCTGAAGTGCAGCGTAACCGTGAAGAAAGCCAAACGCTCTATGAGCTATTGCAGGATAAGGTCATTCCAACTTACTACAAGCACAACAAGATGGGCTATTCGCCGGAATGGGTAAAGATGTCCAAGCGCTCTATTGCAACCTTGCTGCCGAGCTTCAATTCCACACGTATGGTGGGCGAATACGTTGCTAAAACTTACTTGCCAGCCACACGGCAGTATCGCAAGTATTGCGATACTGCCTTCGAAGGTGCGCGTCAAATGTCGGCTTGGAAAAATACTGTACGTAAAGCTTGGCCCGGCCTAACAATACGGCGCTTGGGCACCCCCAAACAAAGCATTATGTTCAGAGAAGACGTACACTTTGAAGTGAGCGTCAACCTGAATGGCCTTAAGCCTGCTGACGTGGTGGTCGAAATGTTGATTGGTCATTCATACAATAAGGAAAAACTCAAGCAGTCAATGCGCTACCAGTTTATAGCACAAGAACTTAATACAGAAGCGGACGAACATGTTTATGCGCTGGAATTGACACCAGAACTATGTGGCAAGCTTGAATATCGCATACGGGTTTATCCGCGCCACGAAATGCTGACGCATCTGTTCGAGATGGGCTTAATGCGCTGGCTGTAACTCCAATTGCACTTCATAGGTGGCACTGTCTTGATTACCTCGCTTTTTTTTAGTTTGTGTAATGTTGCTTTCACCATTTTTAGTGGATCACCTTCATCACCAAGGTTAGCCTTCACCAAAGCTGGAGATTTCAGCCTCACTCGTTCGTCGTTGACTTGTTTCACCTTAGGATTGAAATTGGAATAACGATGCGGGTATTGTTTGCCACATCTGAAGTCGCACCACTCATCAAAACTGGCGGTTTGGCCGATGTCAGCGCCGCGCTTCCGGCGGCGCTACACGGAATGGGAGTGGATGTACGCATATTGCTGCCAGGTTATCCGCAAGTTTTAAAAGCGTTGCCGCATCTTCAGGCTGCTACCGAAATTTCCATTCAGACCAGTTTTCCTGTAGCACGGCTGCTGGCTGGTTCGTTGCCTAATGGCGTAATGCTGTTTGTGATTGAATGTGCCGAGTTGTACGAGCGCGGTGGAGGAGCATATCAGGATGAACACGGTCTCGACTGGCCCGACAACGCCCTACGATTTGGGTTGCTATCAAAAATTGCGGCATTGCTGAGCTGTGCGGATTCTCCACTTGACTGGAGGCCCGATATAGTTCATTGCAATGACTGGCAAACCGGACTAACCCCGGCTTATCTGCATTTTTCTGATGGTGCGGCACCTTGTGTAATGACTGTGCATAATCTTGCATTTCAAGGCGTATTCCCGCCGCAAATGGTTGCGGAATTGGGCTTGCCCGCTGAGTGTTTTCAACCTGACGGTGTAGAGTTTTACGACAACCTGTCCTTCATGAAGGCAGGTTTGTATTACGCCGATCACATCACTACCGTGAGTCCGTCTTATGCCAATGAAATTCAGACCGATGCGCTGGGATTCGGCCTACAGGGCCTGCTCGCTTACCGACGGGAAGTTTTGACAGGCATTCTGAATGGTATCGATACCACAGAGTGGAATCCCGCCACCGACCCAAACCTTGTTCATTCTTATGATGTCACTGATATAAGCGGAAAGTCCGCCAACAAACGTGCGTTACAAAAACATATGGGATTGCATATCGATCCCGACCTGCCCTTGTTCGGATTAGTGAGTCGATTTACCCCTCAGAAGGGTGTAGATCTGGTTCTGGAAATTGCACCCCAATTGATCGCCTTACCAGCGCAACTGGTATTGCTGGGTAGTGGCGATGTGGAAATGCAACGAACTGCACTGGAGCTTTCACATCAATATTCCGGCCAGATCAGTGCTTATGTGGGCTTCGATGAGGCCTTGTCACATCTGATCGAAGCAGGCGCAGACATTTTTTTAATGCCGTCGCGTTTCGAGCCATGTGGGCTAAACCAGATGTATAGCCAGCGCTATGGCACGCCGCCCGTGGTGCATGCGACTGGCGGCCTGATTGACACAGTATTGGATTGCAACGCAACTTCACTGGAACAGGGCGTTGCCAGCGGGTTTGTCTTCCACAGTATGGATGCATCCAGCCTGTTGGCTACGGCGCGACGTGCCTCTATGGCCTATCATGACAAGAAAACCTGGCAGGCATTGCAGCACAATTGCATGGTCAAGGATTTTGACTGGAATCGGAGTGCCACCGCATACCATGACATCTACACACATTTGATGCGGCGATAACTGCACTTGATCGCCTTACTACCCAATTCGATGAACAAATGCCGCAGCCTAAACAAATTTCAACACAAAACTCAAGATTCCTTCGCTTTTTCTTTCCATAATGCAAACTTAGCGCCGGTAGGATCCACAATGATACTCATCCAACCATAGTTACCTACCGCCATAACATCTTGTATTACTGTTGCCCCAAGCGACTTAGCCTTTGCGGTACTGGCAGCGACATAGTCTACACCGATATAAGCCAGCCAGTGAGGCGGCACGCCGGGAGCCGGGCTGGTCATCATTCCGCCACCGGTACCTTCACCTACGTTGATCATGGTATAAGTGCCACTGCCGCCGGGCATGGGCAGATCCTCCAACTTCCAATCAAACAGTTTTGAATAAAACTCTTTTGCTTTGGCGACATCGCCCGTTTGCAGCTCTATATGTACGAATGGATTTACCATGGTTATTTCTCCTATAGTAAAAACTTCCCAATTAGGGCGATTTATATCCGATATGAACCCACCCAACTCCAGATATTCTATCGATCTATTGCATGGCCGACTTTATAGTTTGCTAATTCAAATGTGGTAGAGGCGGCTATACTATCGATTCATAGCATTAAAATTTATAACCATGATTGAAATAACCCTTGCCACAATTATCATCACGATTATCGTAGTTCTCACACTGCGTAACACCAAACGCGCAGTGCTTGAAAATCCGGTCATTCTCAACCGCACGGGGCAATATCACGCCACATTGGCACCCAAACTCAATATCGCACAAACATTTATTGAAGCCATCGCTAAGCAGATACCCGGCCCGCGTGATGCAAGCCAAAACAGCTCAACGCAATGTTTCGAGGTGCGCGACCCAGAAGCCGCTGCAATTGGCCACGAACTCTATCTGCTCACCATCACAATGCGAAACGGCATGCTGTATTTTCAGGCCATTATCCCACGCCCATTGATTAGTGACCAAGACAGCAATTTCAACATGCTGATGGAATCAGCTCACGGCGCTCTTGCACATATCCCTGCTACGGGTGTAAATAACACAGAGATGGATGAATGCATCATTACGGCAGCGATTACAGCGGCACGAAAATTAGGCATCGACATAAAACAGCAGGTGTTATCCCAATGTGAAAATAGGGAGACATAATTACTCCCGACTTCTAGCGGCATTGTTGCAATCTTCAAGATTGCTCAAGTAGCTCGATATGTAATTGCCAGACAGAGCAATTTCAATGTGGGACTGTTTGACAGATATTAATGCGTTCGGTGAACTTTAGCGCCAGTGCTATTTATTGCAGAAGCCGCATCAAAAAACGAAACGCTTGGGTTGCAGCGCGTTTTGCAGTGGCGCAATGCAGGTCTCGAACAGGGTAACTCTCTCGAATATACCGGGTGCCACACGAGTAATCAGATCGGCATGCATCGCCGGAGCATCACCAACGATAGCAAACAGACGACCACCTGGTGTCAAGCTGTCCTGGAATGCTTCCGGTAAAATTGGTACTGAGCCAGTTAGCACGATTGCATCGTAAGAACCCGGCCTGCCTTGCGCCGCATCGCCCAGTGCCAAGGTTACGTTACTAATGTGATGCGCCGCCAAATTCTTTTCCGCAAAGGCATGCAACTCCGGCACGATCTCAACGCTGGTCACATGCATCGCGAGATGGGAGAGCAAAGCAGTCAGATAACCACTGCCACTGCCGACTTCAAGCACGCGGTCGTTGCGCCCAAGCTGCAAAGCCTGTAATGCGCGCGCCTCCAACTTTGGTTGCCACATTGAAACTCCATGTCCCAGCGGGATTTCCATGTCCATGAAAGCCATGCTTTGGCTTCCGGGCGGCACGAAACGTTCGCGTTTAAGCTTACTCAACAAATCCAGCACCCGCATATCCAACACGTCCCAAGGCCGAATCTGTTGCTCTACCATATTAAAGCGCGCTTGTTCCACGTTACCCATCATTCTCTGCTCCAAAATATTATTGATGCTTTAATTTGAACAGTATAGCAAGGTCATTGCTTGCGCTCAATGACTGCCCCTTTCACCTAATTGAAATGACCAAGAGCGAACAGGTACAAGAGCAAATCTATAGATTGCTTTTGGCAATTTAGACAAAATTAATCACACCCTCTGATACTTTGCCTAAATAAAATCCCCCCACAAAGTTTGCAAAGTAGCTATGCCAGCCACAGCAGCCGTCTCAGTACGCAGCAAGCGCGCACCTAAACGAATGGAAACAAAACCTGCTTTCCTGGCAATCTGAACTTCGTCCGCACTGAAGCCACCTTCTGGCCCAATTAGCAGGGTTGCTTTTCCTTGCGGTTTTGGCTGCTCATGCAATGTTGTCACGGCTTCCGGCAACAGGATAAATTTGCTGCCCGGCGCATCGCCCATGGTAGCCATCCAAGAGCTGAATTCGAGCGGAGCATGAACCTTAGGTAACATGTTTCTGCCAGATTGTTCACATGCTGCAATGGTGATGCCGTGCCAATGTTGTGTGCGCTTTTCAGCGCGTTCTCCGGCTAGCTTTGTCATGCTGCGCTGGGTCTGTACTGGCTGTATTTCGGTAACACCGAGTTCAGTCGCCTTTTGTATTACCCAGTCCATTTTTTCGCTACTACTCAGCGCCTGTGCCAGCATGATGTTTAATAGAGACTCGCGGTTGACCGTGCAGTCTTGCAATTTCTCCAGCACCACTCTTTTACCTTCGCTTTCGCAGATGCGGCAATGAAGCTCATTGCCTGCACCATCAAATACCCGAACTTCATCATTAACGCGTAGGCGCAAGACTCGACTGGCGTGATGTGCAGCAGCTTGCGGCAGCTCAAATTTAGTGCTTGTGTGCAGCGGCGGGGGGCAATAGAAACGTGGTGTAGTCATTGATTGATTAATCATAAATAGTCCACATGATAATATAACGGCCAACTCTATAAATTCAAATTCAAGTTAGATGGGGTATTTTTTAGTTAACCCCACGCTAAAATACTCAAACAACATCTCAAATGAAAAAAATCGGCCGTAATGATCCTTGCCCTTGTGGCAGCGGTAAGAAATATAAGCATTGCTGCCAGCCAAACGGCGAAGTTTCTATGGCAAAAACACACTCAACAGATTTATCAATCTCCCAAGCTATCCAGGTCGCACGGGAACACCATCAAGCTGGACGTTTATCTCAGGCAGAAGCTATTTATCAGCAAATACTCCAAGTAGCGCCAAACCATCCGGATGCGCTGCATTTATTAGGGCTGATAGCCCGTCAGGGGGGAAAGAACGGGATTGCTGCTGGACTTATTAGCAGGGCTATCAGTGTAAATCCATCGAATCCGATTTATTACATCAATTTGGGAAATGCGCTCAAGGATCAAGGCCAGCTGGAAAAAGCGATCCTCAATTACCGCCAAGCACTTTCGATCAAGCCGGATTTTGCAGAAGCGTACACCAACTTGGGGAATGCCCTCAAAGAACAAGGTAATTTGGGAGCGGCGATTGAGAGCTTCCGTCGGTCACTCGCATTGAATCCGGACTTTGCGGAGACGCACAGCAATTTGGGGAATGCGCTCAAGGATCAAGGCCAGCTGGAAGAAGCGATAACCTGCTACGACCAAGCACTTCTGCTCAGGCCGGATTATGCTGAGGCATACAACAATTTGGGAAGTGCTCTTAAGTCACAAAACAAGCTGGATGCAGCAGTCGGAAGCTACCGGAAGGCGGTTTCGCTCAAACCGGATTTTGTTGATGCGCATAACAATTTGGGGAATGCGCTCATGGCACAAGGCAAACTGGAAGCGGCGATTGTGAGCTTCCACCAGTCGCTCTTGATCAAACCGGATTTTGCCGAGGCGCACAACAATTTGGGGAATGCGCTTAAAGATCAAGGCAAATTGGATGCAGCGGTTGAGAGCTTTCAGAGGGCGCTCGCGTTCAAGCCGGATTTTGCCGAGGCGCACAGCAACCTCGGGCTTGCGCTTCAGAGACAAGGTAAAACGGACGAGGCGATTGCCCGCTACAACCAAGCGCTTTCAATCAAGCCGGATTATGCCGAAGCGTACAACAACCTGGGACTTGCGCTACAGGAACAAGGTAAATTGGATGAAGCGGTCAACAGCTACCACAAAGCACTCGCGCTCAGACCGGTTTATCCCAAGGCCCACAGCAACCTGCTTTTTACACTGAGTTTTTATTCCAAGTGCTTGCCTGATACGTATCTTGCAGAAGCACGTCACTATGGCAATAAAGTGATGGCAAAGGTTCAGCCATATACAAGTTGGTCTGTTTATCCAGAAAATAAAGCTGGCCGAGGTATGCAGCCTCTACGGATTGGTCTGGTTTCCGGAGATTTTAGAGCACATCCAGTAGGTTTTTTCCTGGAAGGCATTCTCGCGAATTTGAACCCTGCTCGGGTAGAGCTGGTTGCATATTCGATGTCTCCGCAAGAGGATGAACTCACCGCCCGCATCCGACCTTCATTCGTTGCCTGGAATTTTATCGTCGGTCTTAGCGACGAAGCCTCAGCCCAGAAGATTCATGACGATGGCATCCACATTCTCATTGATCTGACGGGGCATACTGCCGGCAATCGTTTGCCAATGTTTGCACTGAAGCCTGCCCCGGTGCAAGTAAGTTGGCTGGGATATTTTGCTACCACCGGGTTACCGACTATAGATTATCTGCTGGCAGACCCGGTATCGGTGCCGGAATCTCAGCGGGAGTATTTTACGGAAACAGTGTGGTATCTGCCAGAAACCCGGCTTTGCTTTACTCCACCTGCGAATAGAACAGGGCTGGAATTAACACCCTTGCCGGCAGTGCAGAATGGTTATATCACTTTTGGTTGTTTCCAAAATCTTACCAAGGTGAATGATGCTGTGCTGGCTACATGGGGGCGAATTTTCCTTGCCTTGCCAGAAGCGCGACTGCGGCTGCAAAGCAGTCAGATGAATTGCTCAACTACGCGCGAATATCTGCAACATCGGTTAGGTCAAGTAGGGATAATGCCGGGACGGATAATAATGGAAGGAAATGTTCCCAGAGAGGATTATCTTGCGGCATACGCCAACGTGGATATCATTCTGGACACATTCCCTTATCCGGGTGGCACTACAACCTGCGAAGCTTTGTGGATGGGAGTGCCTACACTGACCCTCGCCGGCGGCACATTGCTCGCCCGCCAAGGTGCCAGCATACTAGCCTGTGCAGGTCTGGAAGACTGGGTTGCCAGCGATGAGGGTGACTACGTAACCCGGACTCTGTTTCATGCCTCTGACATTGATCGTTTGGCACAACTGCGGTCAGCATTACGGCAGAAAGTGCTTGCTTCGCCACTTTTTAATGCCCCACGTTTTGCCTTGCATCTGGAGGATGCACTGCAAAAAATGTGGCAACAAAAGATGTACTCGAAGCCCGACCATAAATAAACTTCATGGTGCATTTTGCAGCATGCATCGTACAAATACTTGAGGTTTATGGTCCCATTTGAAATGTCCTGATATTTGATGTTTGATAATCAGTCTGGGTCTGAATTTTCTTACATCGTTTTTTTCACTATACTTAAGCGGTACTTACAAATTAAAGTTCCATATATTTGAGGACTTAACCTATAGTACTTACATTCAAAATACATTAATTCAGTGCTGATTAAGTCCGTGTAGCGTGTATAATCTTTTGTTTTAATATCTCTTGAATTTGTGAGCCAATCTCCTTCCTTCACGGGTGAGCGCTTTTTGCCCGAGTGTAGCGGTGAAATCTGGTATGAACATTGGCACCGTTATGCCTTAGCACGCCAGTTAAGCCAACATTGCACGGTTTTAGATGTTGCCTGTGGTGAAGGCTACGGTGCCGCCATGGTGGCTGAAACCGCATTTAAAGTGGTGGGGGTTGATTTATCCGCTGATGTAATTCAGCATGCCAAAAACAATTATGGGCATCATGCTAACCTGCAATTCGTCACGGCTTCATGTGAATGTTTGCCGTTTTCAGATGCGAGCTTTGACCTCGCAATCTCCTTTGAAACAATAGAGCATATTGAGCAACAGAAAGAATTTATTTCTGAACTCACGCGTGTTCTGCGCCCGGATGGGGTATTGATTCTGTCCTCTCCAAACAAGCGCTTGTATTCCGATGCTCATGATTATCACAATGAATTTCATGTGCGTGAATTGTATCGAAATGAGCTGGAGGAATTGCTGCATGTGACTTTCCCGCATAAATTCTGGCTTGGCCAAAAATTATTGTTCCATTCCGCCATCTGGCCAGAAAATCAAGCATGCGTTACGGCAGAATATTTGATTAACAACGATCAGCAAGTTACTGTAGCAAGCCATCCTTCTGTCGAGCCAATGTATTACATCGCAATTTGCAGTCGTAATCCAGCTATGTTGCCCACCACGCTCAATAAGCTTTCTTTGTTTAGTGACAGCGCCGAAATGGTTTATAAGGATTATGCCAAGCAAACAAGGCGCGTGATGGAGCTGGATCAACTTCTAAAAAATCGCGAGCATCTAATTGCTGAACGTGATAGCTTTCTCTCGCTTCGCACCCAACAAATGGAAGAACGCGAACACCTAATCGCTGAACGTGATGCACTTCTAAGCATGCGTACCGAACAGCTAAATGAAAGTACTGGGCAGTTAAGTGAACGTACTGGGCAGTTAAATGAACGTACTGGGCAGTTAAGTGAATGCACAGAACAATTAGGCGTTTGTACCGAACAATTAAATGAACGTTCTGAAGAAATAATCAAGCTCAATGCACTTCTGTCACTACGCAACGAACAAATTGCTGAACATGAGCGTTTGAATGTTGCTCTTAATCAGCAAATTGACTATCGAGCCAGTCTGGTTTGGTGGCTAAAGTCGCCGTTACGTTTCATTACACGTGCCATCAGAGGGAATTCTTGAATTAGCATGTTATCCCCAGCAATCGACATCATCATCCCGGTCTACAATGCATATGAGTACTTGCAGCGCTGTCTCGATAGCGTGCTTCGCACCACCAAGCCCCATCACCGTATCATCATGATCGACGATTGTTCGACGGATAGTCGCATCGCCGACTATTTTGAGGCGCAGCGTAGCACAGCAGACCCACGCCTGTGGCTGCTTCAGAACGATACAAATCTCGGCTTTGTCAGCACCGTTAACCGTGGTATGACGCTCAGTCAAAATGATGTGGTATTGCTCAATTCCGATACCATTGTTACCTCGGGCTGGTTGGAAAAACTTTGCCGTTGCGCCGATTCAGACCCACATATCGGCACAATCACGCCGTTTTCAAACAACGCCGAAATTTGCTCGTTTCCGAACTTTTGCCAAGACAACGCGTTGCCGCAAGGAATGAATGCGGAGGGCGTCAATTGCGCCATTGAGGCAGCCGCCCTTCGCGTTTATCCTGACATACCCACCGGGGTCGGATTTTGCATGTTTATTCGACGCCGCCTGCTTAATAAAATCGGCCTGTTCGATGCTGTTACTTTCCGTCTCGGCTACGGAGAGGAGAATGATTTCTGTATGCGAGCGCTGGCGGCTGGATGGCGCAATGTACTGTGCGACGACACTTTCGTCCAGCATGTCGGCAACTGCTCCTTTAGTACGAAAAAAGAGACGCTGGCTGAAGAAAATATGCAGCGCTTGCTGGCTAAACATCCGGACTATATGCAGCGAGTAATGGCTTTCATCGCGGCCGATCCGATCAAACCAATCCGCCAGTTAGCACAGTCGTTCCTGGCGCTCACCGGAGCGGCTGGCGACAAACCCGGCATTCTGCATATCATGCACGGCCGTAGCGGCGGCACTGAGCAGCACACCCGTAGCTTGATGCACAGTGACGGCGGGGACTGCCGCCATTATTTGCTGATAACCATGGATGATGTTTGGCAACTTAAAGATGCCAACAACGGTGAGCTGCTGACTTATCAATTCAGTCGGCAACCCGATCAGCTATGGACGGATTTTCTGGCCGGCCTGTGTGCCAGTTTTCGTATCCATTTGTGCCATGTACATCATCTGGCCGGTTGTCGGCCGGGTTTACTGGAAGCGATGCGCAACCTTGGCATTCCATTTGGCTTCAGTGTGCACGATTTTTTTCTGGCTTGTCCGACCATCAACCTGCTCGACGCCACAGGAATTTATTGTGGCAGCGAAACTGTTGCAGCGCACTGTCAGAATTGCCTTAACGCCCAGCCAGACTTTCGCGGCATTGACATCGTTGCTTGGCGCGCAGTCCATGCGGATTTCATTGAGCGGGCAGTATTCGTGATTGCTCCCAGCGACTTGGCCGCCGAAATGTTCTGTCGCTATTTTCCGTGCGATGATGTTCGCGTTATCCAGCACGGCGTCGATGTCACCGACAACAGCACTAATGCTCTGACATCGGCGCTGCTGCTGCCGAAGGATGCGTACCACAGTATCGGTGTATTGGGTGCTATTGGCCCGGTCAAAGGTGCCCGCCAACTGGAGCGCTTAGTGGCACGCAGCCGCGAACGCAAGCTGCCATTTCGCTGGGTAGTGGTCGGCTATATGGATCGCCAGTTTCAGCCGTTCCAGAGTGCCGACGCCTTATTGACAGTGCATGGCCAATACACACCAGACCATATGGAAGCCTTGCTCGACCATTATCGAATCAATCTGGTGGTGTTTCCATCCGCCGGGCCGGAAACCTATTGCTACACCCTGACTGAAGCCTGGATGGCTGGACGGCCAGCATTGGTGCCGCCGATCGGCGCGCTACATGAGCGTGTGCAAACGAACGGGGCCGGCTGGATCATGCAAGACTGGTGTGATACTGATGCTATTTTAGATGACATCATTTCGATATTGCGGCCTGAAAACAGTACCGCGTTTGCGCACAAGCAAGCGCAAACGCGGTCAGTGCCGGTCGCCTCGGTGCGTGACATGGCTAACGCCACCGAAATGGTTTACCACGAAGTTTTGTCGCGGCAAGCCGTCAAGTTTGCCGCACCATTGCCACAAACCACTCTTTACACCGCGCTGCAAACCGCGCTAGGAGTGGCTGCCGCCGACAAGCACCGTGCTCTATCAATAGGTGAACACTGGTTGCTGCGGCTTGCGCATCTTGGCTTGCGTTTGCGCTATACATTGCTTGGCCGCTGGCTATATCGCATCATCCCGGTTCGATGGCAACAAATCCTGAAGCAACGGTTATTGGCATAGGAATCGTAAAGGTAGCTGCCCCTGAACAACTTGGAAAAGTGGCGTGTTCATATGCTTTCATGGGTGTTTAAGCGGTGCAGATCATTGTTGCTCCCTCTCTCACCCCGGAAAGCAATAATATCCAAGCTAAAAATCCTTGTAGAACTACTGGTAAACGCTAATTCTGGAAGTTCTATCGTTTTTGTGCCATGATTCATTGTGGTTTTCAGAGTTGTTTTGGCTGTTAGCAGGGCAACCATTACCATACTCTTTGTGAGATAGCTTTTGATTATTAAAATCAATCAATTAATTTATTTTATATGGTTTTTTTAACTCCGAAACCTTGGCAAGCAATAATAAATTGACCTGATTTATTTAAATATAGATGCAAGTGATGCGGCAATGTAAATCAAGGTGCGATATTGATCATTGGGGGTTCTTATAGAGTCGGCCATTAATATGGTTAAATCCATCCGGACTAAGCTTGTTGAAACCCACTCATCCTTCAACAGATTAGGGCGAACGGTTCACTGTTTAATAATCGACGCTACAATGACGGACAGCAATGCATGCATGAATTTTGTACCGTATTTAAGAACTGACGAACCAGGAGTTCTGGCTTTTATTTGAAATAAATTAAATAAGAATGAACATCTTACATAGCAAAGATTACATAGCGAATAAATGCGGCATTTTCACAGAGGTTGCTAATGATATATATTCGACTCCTTTTTGGACGCCTGAATATTGTGCAGCTCTTATAAAAGAGTTAGATTCAAGACCGGAATTGTTTTATGCGCACAATCCAGATGGATATTCCGCTTCTGAACTTAACCTCTATAATTTAAGCAGAATATTTTCAATAGATATTTGCAAACAAATTATGGACAAATGTCTCCCTTCTCTTCTTTATGTATTTCCACTGTTGAATATTTTAGGATTTACTTCTCCTTATTTTGTACGTTATGGACCAAATGACGTAAAGAATATGAAGCTGCATCATGACGTCTCTCTGGTGTCAATGCTTGTAAAGCTTAATGATGACTTTACTGGGGGCGATCTTGTTTTTCCTCGGCAAGATTACAATAATAAAAACCTTCCCGTTGGACATGCTCTTTTTTGGCCGGGACAGGTTACGCACCCTCATCAAGTTCTTGACATAACATCTGGAACTAAATTCTCATTAACTGTATGGGCGTGGCCTGTTCCATGGACTTCTGAATATGGAATTGCAGTTGAAGAATTAAAATAACGCGGATTCAATTTCGAAGTGCAACACTTAATGGTGACTTATAGAGTCGGCCATAAAATAGTGCGATTCGTCATGCCCGCGAAGGCCGGAATCCGGGTGTTCTGATCAACCTATTTGATGACCGAGTTTATAATATAGCGCATCTGTTTTCCAAAAATGCCTCCAAAGGGATTCTGAATCTCAGCACTTTCGCTGCCTGTGGTTGAGCGATCCACTGTGCGTTGCAATTCTTCCACGGTCATATTGGTCAACTCCATCGCCTTAAGGGAAGAGCTTGAGGACGGTTGTCAATAATGGACACCAATGATTTATGCTAATTTGCGAGCTCCATTTAGTATTACGAATTTGTGATTACTACCCCAATTAATAACGAACATAAAAGAATCTGCTCAACATGATCTTACAAGAAACAATAGACGTGATTAAACGTGGTTGCGACGAGCTGCTGTTGGAAACTGAATTAAATAATAAATTGGCACTGGGTCGCCCTTTGCGCATCAAGGCTGGGTTTGATCCAACCGCACCAGATTTGCATCTTGGCCATACTGTATTGCTCAACAAAATGCGGCAGTTGCAGGAGCTTGGTCACCATGCGCTATTTTTGATTGGCGATTTTACCGGCATGATAGGTGATCCGACTGGCAAAAATACAACTCGCCCACCGCTAACACGCGAACAGGTATTAGAAAATGCGGAAAGTTACCGTGAGCAAGTATTCAAGGTGCTAGACCCGGATAAAACCGAAATTGTTTTTAATTCTACTTGGATGGACAAATTTAGCGCGGCTGACTTAATTAAACTAGCAGCTACCCATACTGTTGCGCGCATGCTGGAGCGCGATGATTTTGGTAAACGCTACAAGAACAATCAGGCAATCGCTATCCATGAATTTATTTACCCCCTGATTCAAGGTTACGATTCGGTGACGCTCAAAGCTGACATAGAGTTAGGCGGTTCCGATCAGAAATTCAACCTACTCATGGGACGCGAGCTACAAAAACATTACGGCCAGCCTCCACAATGCGTGCTGACCATGCCATTATTGTTAGGGTTGGATGGCGTTAACAAGATGTCCAAATCTCTTGGTAATTATATCGGCATCACCGAGTCACCGCAGGAAATGTTTGGCAAGTTAATGTCAGTTTCAGATAAGTTAATGTGGAGTTACCTGGAGTTGCTGTCATTTGAGTCAATGAGCACCATTGCCAAATGGCGCGCAGAGGTAGAGCAAGGGCGAAATCCACGCGACATTAAAGTGTTGCTAGCGCAAGAAATAGTCACGCGCTTCCATAGCCGAGCTGCAGCCGAAATGGCGTTAGCTGAGTTCGAGGCGCGTTTCAAACAGGGTGTGTTGCCAGAAGACATGCCGGAAGTATCGGTTTCCGCTAGTACAGGGATTATCGGTATTACTCAATTACTCAAGCAGGCCGGGCTGGTAGATAGCACATCGGAAGCCTTGCGTATGATTACTCAGGGGGCAATTAAATTGGATGGTGAACGGGTAATCGACAAAACCCTGCAACTGCAAATGGGTGTAGTAGTGGTGGCTCAGGTAGGCAAGCGCAAATTTGCGCGAGTGACGGTGAGCTAGATTGAATTAGTTGTTTGAAATTTCAGCATCAGTTCGGTTTAACCTGACTGCGTTCAATACTAATACCCACCATGCGGCAATCACGAATAGCGTTTAATTTGGCTACACTGACTTTGACCCAAGGTACGTTGAAGTCGGTAAGCAGAATCTGGGCAATATGTTCGGCCAGTGCTTCCAGCAGGTTGAAGTGGTGGTTGCTTAGTGCGCTTTGGATGTAGCGCACGATTTCGGAGTAATCAAGTGCATCGTGTATATCGTCACTCTGACAGGCGCGAGTATTCGGTAGAGCAATCTCCATATCCAGCTGCAGAGTTTGCGGAACGCGCTTCTCCCATTCGTATACACCGATGAGCGTTTCGACTTTAAGTTCGCGTAGAAAAATTATATCCATGGAAAAGTTGTTTGAGCGTGATTGGCTCGGTACTTGCTTTGATAAATTTAAAAAAAGAGATTGCCCCTAGTGCATTTTAAGGTATTTCAAATGATGATCTTGGTTTTTGTTTTATGTGCCTATTTGTTGGGTTCAATTTCTTTCGCGGTGATAATAAGCCGATTCTTTGCATTACCCGATCCACGCACTTACGGCTCACATAATCCAGGAGCGACCAATGTGCTGCGTAGCGGAAATAAATGGGCTGCGATATTGACATTATTAGGTGATGCAGCAAAGGGCTGGCTGGCAGTGTGGCTGGCTCAACATTTTGAGCCACAGGCTGGCAATTCGCTGCTGGTTGTGGCCGTGGCGCTTGCAGTATTTCTTGGTCACCTTTTTCCTGTTTTCCTGCACTTCAAAGGCGGCAAGGGCGTGGCTACTGCATTGGGTGTGCTGCTGGCGCTTAATGCGTGGTTGGGGCTGGCGGTGTTGGCGACTTGGATATTGGTTGCAATAGTGTCCCGCCTATCTTCACTTGCGGCAGTACTGGCGGCCGCGAGTGCGCCTATCTTTGCCATGGCATTAGCTTTGCCGTCTGAATATGTGCTGGCGGTGGTGGGAATGTCATTATTCTTGATCTGGCGCCACAGGGGCAACATTAAGAATTTGTTGGCGGGCACGGAAAGCCGCATTGGCAAAAAAGGAGCCCATCATTCGGAATAATTGAGTTGTTGCAAGTCCCAGCGCGGCTTTACGTTGAAACGGTAATCGCTGTTCGCTTCTTGCTCCTGCAGGCGAAGCGCTGCGGCAAATGCGATCATGGCACCGTTATCGGTGCAAAACTCAAGATCAGGATAGAACACGCGAAAACCATTTTTGCTGGCCGCTTTGTTGAGTTGCGTATAAAGATGTTGGTTCGCACTTACTCCGCCGGCGATCACTAATTGATTAAATTCAGTTTGTTTTAGCGCAGCCAGGGATTTGGTAATCAGCACTTCCACGATTGCTTCTTGCGCTGCATAGGCAATGTCGGCACGGGTTTGTTCATCCAGTGTGTGTTGACGAGTTAGGGTTAACACAGCAGTCTTCAGCCCACTAAAGCTGAAATCCAGATTGCCGCTATGTTGCATAGGGCGCGGCAAATGGAAACGACCTGGCCGACCTTGATTAGCCAGCTTAGCCAGTTCGGGGCCTCCTGGGTAGCAAAGACCAAGAAGCTTGGCACTCTTATCGAAAGCTTCACCAGCGGCATCGTCCAATGTCTCCCCTAATAAAGTATATTTGCCTACACCATCCACGCGCATGAGTTGGGTATGTCCACCGGAAACCAATAGCGCGACGAACGGAAATTTCAGTGCAGAGTCGGACAACAGAGGGGATAACAAATGTCCTTCCAGATGGTGGATACCAATGGCCGGAATATTCAGTGAATACGCCAGCGAACAAGCGATACTTGCGCCTACTAATAATGCACCAGACAAACCGGGGCCTTGGGTATAAGCGATGGCGTCCACATCTTGCAGGCGGCATTCGGCTTCATCTGCTACCAAGCGTATCAAGGGGAGCATACGATGAATGTGATCGCGCGATGCCAGTTCCGGCACCACGCCACCGTATTCATTGTGCATGGCCACTTGGGTATGCAGTGCATGAGCCAGCAATCCACGCTCGATGTGATACATGGCGACACCGGTTTCATCGCAAGAGCTTTCAATACCCAAGATCAGTTTCATAGTGGCAGTTGTTTATATTGAGGGACATATTGTAGCGTTTTGCAAGCATGAACACTCAATGTGCAAACTTAGTGCAGTACTTGTGAATTAATTTGAACTATCCGGCTATTTGCAACAATCGTATAATCGCACAGTGAAATCAGCGGCTGCCTCTGAGTATTTGGAGATCTGCTATATCCCATCTAAAGTGAATACAACACGTTGTTCAATAAATTGGTTTTGAATTGAGGATGATGACTGTTCATAAATTATCCCTATCGGTGCAGTATGCAACCGGAGGGATGAATTTGCCCACACGGCAGCAATTCCGCCGTTGGATCAAGGCTGCATTGCAGTGTGATGTGCAAATCGTGCTACGTATCGTAGACGACATAGAAGGGCGTACGCTGAACAAAAAATTTCGCGACAAGGATTATGCTACTAACGTACTTACGTTTTCATACGATGATACCGATCAGCAGTCTGATACTGCCGAATTACTGTATGGTGATATCGTGATCTGTGCGCCGGTGGTGAAACAGGAAGCGCGCGAGCAATGCAAGGATTTGCGAGCCCACTACGCTCACCTCGCCATCCATGCTGCCCTGCATTTGCAAGGGTATGACCACGAAAACGAGCAGGATGCCGTCACAATGGAAACGCTTGAAACTAAGTTGCTGGCGAAATTAGGGTATATTGACCCTTACAGAGTTGTGGAAAGCGAGATTTGATTCAAAGCAGTTATAAGCAGCAAGCCACGCAGCAGAGACTTTAGAATATATTTTTAGTGTGCAATACACTTAAGAACAAGCACTCAAATGCGATACTTCGCGGCTGCCAACGCGCGGCGAATGCATCGTTACGGCGGTCTCAGCTTTACGCGCACGTACTGATAACCGCAGATTCTACTACTTGCTGGTAAGGCAAAAGTCTGGCGTGGCGACGTAAAGCTGTATAGCGCATTCGCCCCTATGGCTGTAGCAAGTTTGTTCCCGGCCAACGTGATAAAATGCTCGCCGTCCCCCTTTACTGACCTATTGGAAATCCGTCATGTTCTCTAGCAAAAACACTATCGCTCATACCGACCCCGAATTGTGGGCAGCAATCCAGGATGAAAATCGCCGTCAGGAAGATCATATTGAGCTGATCGCTTCAGAAAATTACACCAGCCCGGCAGTGATGGAAGCGCAGGGCAGCAAGCTGACCAACAAGTATGCCGAAGGGTATCCCGGCAAGCGATACTACGGAGGCTGCGAATACGTGGACGTGGCAGAACAGCTGGCAATTGATCGCGTCAAGGCTTTGTTCGGTGCTGAATATGCCAATGTGCAGCCGCATTCCGGCTCGCAAGCCAATCAGGCGGTATACATGTCAGTGCTCAAACCGGGCGACACCATTCTTGGTATGTCGCTGGCTCATGGTGGCCACCTGACTCATGGCGCTTCTGTGAATCTTAGTGGCAAGCTGTATCACGCCATTGTTTACGGCCTCAACGAAAAAGAAGAGATCGACTACGAATCAGTGGAAAAGCTTGCTCAGGAACATAAGCCCAGGATGATCGTTGCCGGTGCTTCCGCCTATGCGCTGGTGATCGACTGGAAGCACTTCCGAGCCATCGCCGACAGTGTGGGGGCATATTTGTTCGTGGACATGGCTCATTATGCCGGATTGGTGGCAGCCGGATATTATCCCAGCCCGGTGGGCATTGCTGATTTTGTCACCAGCACCACTCACAAGACATTACGTGGCCCACGTGGCGGCATTATCCTGGCTAAGGCGGAATTTGAGAAAGCGCTTAATTCCGCAATATTCCCTGGTATACAGGGTGGCCCCTTGATGCATGTAATCGCCGCTAAGGCAGTGGCATTTAAGGAGGCGATGAGCAAGGAATTCAAGGAATACCAGAAACAGGTGATTGATAACGCCCGCGTAATGGCTAAGGTATTACAGGAACGCGGCCTGCGCATTGTTTCCGGACGCACCGACTGCCACATGTTCTTGGTGGATCTGCAAGCCAAGCACATCACCGGCAAGGACGCCGAAGCGGCGCTGGGGCGTGCGCACATCACGGTGAACAAGAACGCCATCCCTAACGACCCACAAAAACCGTTTGTTACCAGCGGAATTCGCATCGGCAGCCCGGCGATGACCACGCGCGGTTTTAAAGAATTGGAAGCGGAAAAACTGGCACATTTGATTGCAGATGTACTGAATGCACCGAATGATGATGCAGTGATTAGCCGCGTGGCTGCAGATGTGAAGCAGCTATGCGCGAAATTTCCAGTATATAGTCACAGTCACAAAAGAAGGAAAGAGGATTAAGAAAAACCGAGGGATTATGATTTTTTGTTCGTTTCGTTACGCCTCAATTTTCGTATTTCGATTGCCGACTCCTGCTTTGCATTCTTCAACCCTATGAAATGCCCATTTTGCAAAGGTCCCGACACCCAAGTGGTGGATACACGTGAAAGCGAGGAGGGCGACAGCATTCGCCGCCGCCGCCGCTGCCTGTCTTGCGAAAAACGCTTTTCTACCTACGAAACGGTCGAGCTGCGTATGCCGCAGGTGGTCAAGCAGAACGGCATGCGCGCTGAGTTCGATGAAGAAAAGCTGAGCACCAGTTTTAATCGTGCGTTGCACAAGCGACCGGTTCCTACAGAGCTGGTGGATGCGGCCATCGATCATGTGACACAAAGAGTATTCGCTCTCGGCGAACGTGAGATCGGCTCCCGCCAAATCGGCGAGATGGTGATGAAGGAATTGTTGAAGTTGGACAAAGTGGCCTACATTCGTTTCGCTTCGGTGTACAAGAGTTTCCAGGATGTGAGAGATTTTTCTGAGGCGGTCGAGGCAGTGCGCAAATCGCCTGCAACGCGTAAACCACGAGCGCGTTAAATATGTTGTCCGAGCAAGATAGCTTGTGGATGGCTAAAGCATTGCACTTGGCAGAGTGCGGTCTGTATACCACCAGCCCTAATCCGAGAGTCGGCTGTGTGTTGGTACGCGATGAAAAGATCGTGGGTGAGGGCTGGCACCAATATGCTGGTGAACCTCATGCGGAAGTGTATGCATTGCGCGCAGCCGGAGATGCGGCACGCGGTGCAACTGCTTACGTTACGCTGGAGCCTTGCAGCCATCAGGGCAGAACCCCTCCTTGCGCCGACGCCTTGATTGGTGCAGGTGTGACACGCGTGGTAGCGGCAATGCAAGACCCAAATCCGCAGGTGGCAGGACAAGGTTTGGCAAAATTGCGCGCTGCAGGTATCGAGGTCGAGTGTGGATTGATGGAAGTTGCGGCACGTGAACTGAACATTGGATTTTTCTCACGTATGACGCGAGGTTTACCGTGGCTACGCAGCAAGATCGCCATGAGTCTGGATGGACGCACGGCATTGAATAATGGTGTGAGCCAATGGATTACTGGCGCAGCAGCCCGGCAAGATGTGCAGCACTGGCGCGGGCGCTCCTGCGCGGTGCTTACCGGCATTGGTACGTTGCTGGCTGATGATCCGCAACTTAATGTGCGTGGATCGCAACTCGCCATTCATGAGCCAAAATTAGGTGCCCATGAGATAAAAGCCATGCGTCAGCCATTACGTGCGGTATTGGATAGCCAGCTGCGATTGCCGCTAACGGCACGCATCCTGTGTGAAGGCAATGTGGTGGTTTACACTGCCACACCTGATTTCCAGAAAATGGCCTCCCTCGAAAAATTGGGGGTGCGCGTAGTTGTGTTGCCGGATGTGAGTGGGCGTGTAGATCTGATTGCGATGCTACGCGATCTGGCTGCAAGCGGCTGTAACGAGGTCCTGGTGGAAGCAGGTAGTATATTGAATGGCACACTGCTCCAAGCGGGACTGGTGGATGAGCTAGTGCTGTATTTAGCACCGCAATTGCTAGGTGATATGGCGCGCGGCATGGCGCAACTGGGTGAATTAACTATGCTGGACCAGCGCGTGGATCTGGAATGGCAGGATGTGCGTAATGTCGGTAAGGATTTGCGTATCGTGGCACGAGTGAAGCATGCATAAATGAATATTAATTTGGGCTTACATCACGGAAAATTGTATGCACCCGACGAAATCGGAATGCAGCATGTTTAGCGGCATCATCGCAGACGTGGGCATCATTGAACACACGGAAGCCCGTGATGAAGGCTTAAGTCTTTCCGTAGCCACTCATACGCTCGGTATGGAGGACGTGCAGCTTGGCGACAGCATCGCAGTAAACGGCGTGTGTCTGACTGTTGTAAAAATTGATGGTGAACGTTTCAGCGCGAATGTGTCGCGAGAAACATTGAATTGCACGACCGGGCTAGAGGTACAGGGTGCTCGTGTCAATCTGGAAAAAGCGCTACGCCTGGCTGACCGGCTGGGCGGGCATCTGGTGAGTGGCCATGTGGATGGAGTTGGTGAGGTGGTGGAATTCACCGATCTCGACGAAAGCTGGAAACTTAGCGTGCGTGTGCCGCAATCATTGGCGAAATACATTGCGGTAAAGGGCTCCATCGCACTCAATGGCGTGAGCCTGACAGTGAATCAGGTTGAAGGCAATGTGTTCAGCGTGAATTTAATTCCGTACACATTAGAGGTGACCACGCTGAACGAATTGCATGCCGGAGATAAAATCAATGTGGAAATTGATCTTATCGCGCGTTACGTTGAACGCATTATGCAGGCAAGGGGTGAGCAAACATGACAGATATTGCACCGATACAAGAAATTATTGCCGAAATTCGCGCCGGACACATGGTAGTACTGGTGGACGAGGAAGACCGAGAGAACGAGGGAGACCTGTTGTTTGCTGCCGAATTCGTTACGCCTGAAAAAATAAATTTCATGGCCAAGCATGGGCGGGGGCTGATTTGTCTTACATTGACCGACGCGCATTGCAAGCAACTTAACCTGCCGTTGATGGTGCGCGACAATGGTTCCCCGTTGGGAACCAATTTCACCCTTTCCATTGAAGCGGCGAGCGGCGTGACGACGGGGATTTCTGCAGCCGATCGTTCGCGCACCGTGCAGGTTTCCGTGAATAAAAATGCCAAGCCTGCTGACATCATACAGCCGGGGCATATTTTCCCGCTGATGGCGCAAAAAGGCGGTGTACTGGTGCGCGCCGGCCATACCGAAGCGGGTTGTGATTTGGCGCAATTGGCGGGGCTCACCCCCGCCTCTGTTATCTGCGAAATCTTAAAAGATGATGGCGAGATGGCGCGTTTGCCCGACCTGATAGCGTTCGCGCAACTGCATGGCTTGAAAATCGGCACCATCGCCGACCTGATCGAACATCGTAGCCAGCATGAAAAACTGGTCGAGCGCGTGGCAAAACGGTCAGTGCAAACGGCTTATGGCACATTCGATCTAATCAGCTATGTGGACAAAACTACGCAGCGCACTCATTTAGCTTTGGTTAAGGGTGACATCCAGCCGCAAGTTGAGACGCTGGTACGCGTGCATGAACCGCTATCAGTGTTAGACTTTCTGGAGCAGGCAAGTTTCAAGAATTCAATCAGTGTGCATGACGCGATGTTGAAAATTAGTCACTCATCCACTGGGGTGTTAGTGTTATTGCATCGCAACGAGACCTCAAGTGACTTGTTAGCACGTGCTGCAGTCATACCTGAGGCGCACCATATCCCCCAGTGGGATTTGCGCAGTTACGGCATTGGTGCGCAGATTTTGCGCGACCTGAATGTCGGAAAAATGCGCCTCCTTGCTACCCCGCGCAAGCTGCCGAGCATGACGGGCTTTGGTCTGGAAGTTGTGGGTTATGCACAACACGAATAAATCAGGGACATCTCCAATTACTCATCACATTACAGGCTCTTCCAGCCTTCCCTGACAAAGGCAAGCTGAATGGGCTATCAGGATAAATAATGAAAGAAATCGAAAAGAACTTGAATGGCGCAGGAATGCGTATTGGCATCGTGCAAAGCCGCTTCAATCCTGTGATTTGCGAAGGTCTTCTGGCTGCCTGCCGCGCGCAGCTTATCCAGCAAGGTGTGAATGATGCGGACATCACGCTGGCAAGCGTGCCGGGCGCATTGGAAATTCCGTTGGTGCTGCAACGCATGGCGAAAAGCGGGAGGTTTGATGCACTTATCGCGCTGGGCGCGGTAATTCGCGGGGACACTTACCACTTCGAAATTGTGGCGAATGAATCCGCGCGCGGGGTGAGCGAAGTGCAACTGCATGGCGGCTTGCCCATTGCCAATGCCATACTGACAACCGATGTCGATGAACAGGCTGAGGAGCGCATGAGCACCAAAGGCTCGGAAGCAGCGTTAGTGGCGATTGAGATGGCAAATTTAATGAAAGAATTGGTATGAGCGAACCAGCCACCCAGGCGAAAGCACCTCCCAAAAGTTCGCGCCGCCGCTCGCGCGAACTAGCTTTGCAGGGTATCTATCAGTGGCGCTTGACGAGTGATGACCAAGAGCAAATCGAAAAACAGATTCGTGCTGAAAAGGGAATGGGCCGCTACGATGTGGAGTTTTTCAGCAAGCTGCTGCGCGGTGTACTGACACAACATGCCGAACTTGAGACGGTTGTTACCATGCACCTTGATCGTACCCTGGATGAACTCAGTCCAGTTGAATTTTCTGTGCTGCTGATCGGCGCGTATGAATTAATACATCACCCAGAAATTCCCTATCGTGTGGTTATCAACGAAGCGGTGGAACTTGCCAAAACTTTTGGAGGTACGGACGGGCACAAATTTGTTAACGGTGTCCTGGACAAAGTAGCCGCGCAAGTTCGCGCAATTGAAGTACGCGGAGATAGCAGCAAAGTTGTTGTGTGAAAGTGGTTGCTGGCGTATCAAACCGGGCAAAGTCAAACAGATCCTTTCACCATTCGAATTACAGAAACGTCCCCAGCTTAGCGCTCCAATTATTGACTTTAAGGCGGCAAATAAACCGTCAATCTATCTAGTCTGAATATTGCACTTCTAACTTGAATCCGCGAACCTCAACAGAAAATCAAATTGGCACATAGCGCTTGTGTGATCTAGATAGTTCGCTATGTATTTGATGCTTGATACGAGGGCCGATGCACAGCAAAGCGAGCCAACCTAGGCGGCCTGTCGCACCGCCGGCATTAATCGCTCCACCTGATCCAGCCCTAGACGCTTTCCAGCGGGTGCCATGGCGCTGTAGATGGCCGCCTGCGCCGCGCTCATTTGCCCGACAGCGCGGGCGAGGTCTGCCATTCGGATGCCCTGGCGGGCCAGAAAGGCAACGTAAGTGTAGCGCAGCGCATCAGGCGTGACTTCAGCGGGCTGATCGACGCCCGCGTCATGAGCCGCATATAGTAGTTCTGTCGTCAGGTCATTGAGCGCAACCGGTTTGGCATTCGCATCACCGAGCAACGGTTGCGCATCGCCTGCCGGGGTAGTTTTGAAAGTATTGACGATCACCTCATGCAAGGCGCTGTCCAGCGGAATATCGCGCGCTGCAACTCGCGAACCGTCGCCTTCATGGCCGCTTGCGACGTGCAGTATCCGCGCCGCCATATTGACATCGCTACCGTGCAGTGCAACCGCCTCTTCCGGGCTAACGCCCCTGAGCAGCAGGTGGGCAAACAGCAACACGGTGGGCGATGCATTAGTCATGATGCCTGCCAGCTCTTCTTGCAGAAGCTCGCGCGGTTGGATCACTGGCGGCAGCATCGTTGCGCGCCCGTCGTATTCCACCGCAAGCGGCATTCGGTGCGCCAAGGCAGCTACATTATCCTGCCTGGGGTCATATCCTAAACCATAGTTCGGATTACCCGGGTAAGGTAACGGGTAAGGCGATGGCTGGGACACGACCCAAGTGGGCGGCGCATCAACCCGGTTGAACAGTTCAACCACCCACATCGCCAGCAGGGCCAGCAAAAATGCGCCGCCCAGCACAATAGCCGCATCGCGCGTGTACTGTGGCTGCCACGGTTCGCGCGGCGCAAACGCGGACTCCACCACCCGCACCAATGGCCTGCGCGTGGCCTCACCCGCCTCCAGGCGCGCCTTGCGCTGGGTCGCGTCGCGCAGTAGCGACTCCAACGGTGCAAGTTCATCGCGAAGGGTACGAAACTCATTAAAGCGTGCGGCAAACTGCTGCAGCACACCACGGTTGCCTGAGGCCTGCTGCGCCATGCGAGCAACGGTATCGCGCGCCGCGTTGACCTCGTCGCGCGCGTCAGCCAACGCCGAACTCTGGTCTGACTGCGCCACCTGCCCACTACTTTGCCGCTGGTTGACAATCTGACGATCTAGCTCGGCCAAGCGATTCCTGATCGCGCGTGCGCGTGGGTCCATCGCCATGTATGCAGGCGTGTAGCCACGGCTCAGCTCGCTGAGCTCTTCGCGGGCCTGTGATGCGCGCTGCTCCAAGTTTTCCAGCGTGGCGTTGGGTCGCACCGACAATGCAAAGGGCCTGCCAGCGGCTGCAGATTCTGTCATCGCGCGCAGCTTGCCTTCGGCAATCGCCAATTTTTCCTGGGCTTTGTTGAGCGCTTCGGTTTGGCCCTTGACCCGGCCCAAAACTTCGTTTTCTTCGCGCTCGAAGGAGACGATATTATTACGCAGGCGAAAATCTTCTATCTGGCGGCGCTGGCTTTGAACCTTTTGGGTAAGTTTGGCGACTTCGTCACTGATCTGGGTAAACGAGCTACCTGAGGTTTTTGCATAAGCATCGTTCAACTGGCCGGTGTAGGCAACGACCAACTCATTGACCAGCATGGCAGCAAATGCAGCATCGGGACCGCGTGACGATACCTCGACCACATCCGTGCCCTCGGCCACCGTGGCCTGCAGCCCCGCTTGCAAGGCGGCGATCGGATCCGCTCCCATCCGGGAAGCGGTGTCACGTTGTGTGTCGGACATTTTTTCCAGCACTGCCTTGACCAGCGGGCGGCTGGTCAGCACTTGCAGCTCATTCAAGAGCGAGCGCGGCACGTTGGTGCCTTGCGTGCCGCCTGTAGACACGGCAGCTTCAACCTGAACCGCACCGGGATTGATCTGAACCCGCGCACCGGCTCGATAGATTGCGGGGCGCGAATAACTGTAAAGCAGGCCGATGACAGCCAGCGCCAAAAATGTGCCTGCAAAAACAAGAAGTTTGCGTCTATTGGCGCGCTGCGTGGGAGAAGAAAACATGGCCGAGACCTTTCTGGCAGCGGCTGTGCAAGGACTCAAATCAAGCCGTCTTTGAAGTTGAAGGATACCCAATTCATGGCGGAATGAGTTAGCGTACCGGAAAAATAAACTCACTTTTTCATAAGCATTGAATGTATCGGAAAGCGTTTTAGTCGTCAACCTAACATACAAGCTATCCGAAATTCACAAAATTTGTGCCTATTGATCTCTCATCAATGACCGTAACAATTTGATTTGGCTCGGTAGATTGGACTGAATGAAGTGAAGCCCGACATCACAGGGGATGGATGAATGCATGCGTTACAGAATCTGTGGCACCAGCTTTCTCCTGGCATAGTAAATCTTAGGCAATGGCTTCACGACGCACTAACAACGCTTGTAGTACCCGCACTTCCTGATAAGACGGCACCCAAGCTTTGAGTATGGGTAATGCGCCATAATCTGACTTCTGTATGCTGCACAAAGATGATGTTTGTCCACAGGGAATTGAAATTAGATACGCCTTCGCTTACAACACATGGCGTAACGTGGAAGCACTGCCCGATGGAGTTGGGTTAGGCTGAGATGAGATATGCTCATTTTTCTTCAAAATCGCTACATGATGCAGCGAATAGCTGCCTCCATTGTTATTATTAAGGTAGAAAAGCGAGCTTCGGTGTAGTATACGAAATCATATTCGGATGGCAGGCTGGCTACTTATCACGCTGATACTTTCCACGTAGCAGCAATACGAAAATATGCAATTCTGAGTACTTTGAAATCGCACAACTGACTTCCCAGCCGGTGAAAAACAGCACCACTCACTAAAACATAAAAGCATGGCAGCACTGCAAAAATCGTTGAATACCGATCGACCAGCATCCGCTGTCGAACTCAAATATCGCACTTATTTTGACGTTCTGATTTGCCCCGACCTATGTAATGAAGGTAGCAAATGAATCCAGAGAAGCACCAAATTTTGAAGAGCATGGTGGGTGGGAAGCTAAAGTTAGCACTCATGGAAATCACCGAAGAAATTTTAGCGCAGGATAACGCCCGCACTAAGGAAGGACAGGATGAAAAATTAGCCACCCATAGCAACCAGGTCGCTACAAATGAGACTGACCTAGATGCAGCAGGCAATATGAAGCACGCAAATACTCCTGATATCTTACAGTTTGGCGAAATCAGTGAGAACGCTGCAATGACTGCGACTGATAAATACGGACAGTCATTGTGGCCTACTGCAGAAAGCAAGCCATCCGACCAAGTACCCAGAGCCGAAGAATACTTTGATGCGGCTGAAATCAAAGGTAATGAACAGCTAATCGCACTCACCGGAGTTCAGCACGGTGATATTTCTTCCGAGGATTTTGAAGAGACAAATGACCAGCCCACCGGCACATCGCCACAATTTGACGATAAAACTGATCATTTCGAACAAAAGTCACTCAATCCTACCCAAGCTGCCATCGATCAATCAGGCGATAAATTCTTTTCATCCAAGGACAACAATATCGGAAGCAATATCAAAAAATTTCTTCCGCCAGATCAAGAAAGCGAACTAATCTTTATCCTGACTAAGATGTTTGATACAGAGTTCTGCAAAGGAAATTATCCATTCAAGCAAGCTGCATGGCATGTATTGGAATTACTTAGCGAAAAATTTGGCTCGAACGTGGCAAATCAGATTTCGATTGAACATTTACAAAGTGCATATATCGGCATGTCGGCACGCTACAAAGACCGAGGGGCAGACCGGCCATGTGATGTTATAGCTATTACAAATAAAAGCGAGTTGAAAGAAGACAAAGTCATTAACGAACATAGCAGCACTTATTTGAAAAGCGTTATCCAAGATGCAAAAGTTGCGTACTTCATAGGCGAAGGAAGCATTCAAGATAGGCAGAATGAAAATAACGAAATTAAAAATAGTGGGATACGAAGTAACGATGGCATGACAGAAAGAGATGCCGTTGCTTATGGGGAAAAAAATGATCTGAAAATAAATACAGGAGCATCAAATCGATCTCCAAGCTCTGCTGGGAGTAATGTCTACCCGCTAAACGGCAACGCCGTCTTCGATGAAACGTCTATTAAATCTGACCCAGCAACCGTCACTAAAGTCCTTGCTGAAAGTGGACTTACTGAAAACATAGTGAAAAAAAACCAAGTAGAAACGGATAACTCAGAACAGCATCAGGAACTTGCCAACATAAAAGAATCACCGCTTATCCTAACAGAAGAAAAACAAGAGGAAATTCTCAAAGAAGAGAAATGTTTTGCAAGCGCTATCGACGGCGTGGCTAACGACAATAAGCACCTTGATGCTACTAGCAATCAAGTCAACGAATGCGTTGATGCAATCGTGGCTATGAAAAATAGGTTTATTACGGCTGACGATGTGAGAGAAGCACATGACCAACAAATCGGTACATCTGCACAATCCACCGAAAAAACAACAGAAAATGTACATGATGTAATGGCCATTGCACAAAATCAGGCTATTAACCGACTTTTATCAAAGAACAAACTGATTGCCCTAGATAAAATTTATGCGGCTCGCGCACGTATAAAATTAAAATTAGGAACGCTTAATTCAAAACCAGATCCTGAACTGCTTATTGATGGTGCAACAATGGCAGTGGCTTACATCGAAGCTGGTATGCGTAAATACAGCGCATACACACTGGCTATGATCAATGACTTCGGCAATGGAATCGAGCCGTACCTGCGCGATTGCTATGAAGGCGCGTGCTACTACCTTGGATTGGACTCTCAAACAGGGCACACCACTTTCCAGACTAGGGGTGGAAACAGCGGTCCATAGTTTTCACCTCAGTACGTAGCCATCCGGTGTTTATCCGGGTGAATCTGAAGTGTTTTGTTTGGACATCATTTACGATAATTCTCATGCACCTCAGCCAATGCAAAAAATACCTATCTTTCAAAATCCAACCATGCATACATCACTAGCCCGAAAGATGGTTGCTACTATTTCAACAGCAATGGAAAAAGACCTATGTAGGTCGGGTGCTTTGCACGCCGCAAGCAATTGAAATTAAAAACCCCGATAGTTTGAGCTGAATTAAATGTAGCCTATCAGGCTCCTTACCCCATACATGGACGCCAACATTTGCCAAACTTTCAACCGATGACTTTGAGAGCAAGTAAAATTGGCAGCCATAAATCCAGATTTTTATTGCAGTTACCATTTTTTAATTACATATAATTTCTGCTAGGCTTGCGGCATAAGCCATACAGGACAATTGCCATGATCAACGCCTACACACTCAGCAATGGCCGTCTGAGTAAAATACATCTCGATAAGCAAAATGATCTCAACTCCGATCATCCGATATGGATTGACGTTGTTGCGCCCAGTGACGAGGAACGAAAATGGATAGAGCAAACTTATCATTTTAATTTACCAAAGCACGAGCATCTTCGAGATATCGAGGCCAGCGCGCGGTTCTATGAGGAAAACGATGAGCTGCATTTGCGTTCGGATTTCCTGCTCGGCAAAGAAAGTAGTTCACGCAGTGTCACCGTGGCTTTCGTGCTGTCCGGCAACACTCTTTTCAGCGTGCATGAGGAAGACTTGCCGGTGTTTTACCAAAGGCGTTTGGCAAACCACGGGCAGCCGGACGATGTGAAAGACTGCAAGGATGTGCTGATTGATTTGTATTCAATGGATGTGGAGTTTTCCGCCGATGCGCTGGAAGGGGTATATGCCGATCTGGGGCAGGTGAGCAGCAAGGTACTCAATGCCAAACTCAGCGACAAGCACGC
>JAIOPT010000141.1 GCA_021413765.1 Betaproteobacteria bacterium | reverse complement strand
AGGAGTCCTAACAAATATATTGCAACATATCTGAATTTAAACTTTTCTCAGGTAACATGCCTTGAGCATAAAGCTGCCAGAGTCCATTTTGCAGTCCACCTCATGATCTCCTGCAACCAAGCGGATGCTCTTGATCTTAGTACCCATTTTAAGTGTAATAGACGACCCCTTGACTTTCAGGTCTTTGATCAGCGCCACCGAGTCACCATTTTTCAACACGCTGCCATTGGCATCCTTCACCTCCGGTTCTGCGTTGTCATCTGCGCGTGCGGTCTTCACTATCGGCCACTCATGACCGCAGTCAGCACAAATATAGTTGTCGCCATCCTGGTATGTATTCTCCATAGCACATTGGGGGCAGGCTGGGATAGTAGGCATAATTCCCTTTAAACTTTAGGTGGCTCAGATATACCCTGCTGAGGCTGCGGCAAAATTTCCAATACAGTTTCAGACGGTCGACACAAGCGTGTCCCCAAAGGCGTTACGACAATCGGGCGATTGATCAGAATCGGGTTCACAATCATGAAGTCGATCAGATCGTCATCGCTCCATTTCGGATTACCCAGGTCAAGCTCTTCAAACAGCGAGTCTTTATTGCGCAGCACATCGCGCACCGGCTTACCAATGGCTGCAATCAAAGCCACCAGTTCGGCGCGGCTTGGCGGTGTTTTAAGGTACTCGATAACACGTGGTTCAATGCCACTATTGCGGACCATCGCCAGAGTGTTGCGAGAAGTGCCACAATTGGGGTTGTGATAGATGGTTATGTCAGTCATGGGATTGCTTTACTCAAAAGTTCAGACCTGATCATACCAAGACCTGGAGTTATTGACGATACGTACCGCCAAATGCATAACAGGAACCTCGATCAGAAAAAAGCTGGGGCAGGTCTTTCCTTATGCCTCTGGGTTAGGCCGAAGGAGCAAAAAGAAGTCCTAGTAATCATATTGTGTTTGTAGAATAGATTTGCCAAGCTTTATATTTTTTTGGCTACACGAGACATAAGATTGAGCAATTTTGCACTATACAGCCAGTCTACTATAGGCATTCTATTAACAAATAAAAAAACCTGCACTTATGCAGGCTTTTGATTATTTGGTGGGTTGTGTGTGACTCGAACACACGACCAACGGATTAAGAGTCGCACTCCTTGCATAAATCATGACACAACAGCACAAACCAAAGCATAAGAATCAGTATGATACGGATATTTGACTGTTCCAGCTTGTTCTGATATGCGTCTATATTTTGCCAGCCAGTGTCCCGTCAGTGTCCCACAAAAATTCAGCTTAACCTTGAATGCGCTGGCTGCCTAATTAATTCTTTGCCAGCAAAGTATTAATTTTCAGCACGCATCTTCATCTCCATGTTACTGATGATAGCCATCAGGCGCTCCCGGCTGGTGTCGTCCTCAGTCTTGATAGGCTCAGCGTCCTTCACGCCACCAATGGCCATACGATCACCCCACTTCTCAGACGTGAGCTTGCTGGCTATCCACTTTCGTCCATCCACGCGGATCTTAGTCCATGACACGCAGCTTTTGTCAATGCGTACAACACCTTTATTGTCGATGATCCTCTTTGGTTCTTCATCAGCTATGGCGATGATCTGATCAGCGAGTGTATAAGCTTGGTGCAATCTGGCATCGTCGTACTTCTTAGAAAACTCTGGATATTTACGCAGCCATTCATAGATCGTTGGGAATGCCGGCATCTCCGATCCGCTCTTCAGTATCATGTTCAGCGACTCTCCGGCACTTAGACGGTCACATATCTCATCAATGAGCTCATCACAGTATTTGGTCGGCCGACCTATCGCTTTCTTTGCCTTTAGAGTTTCATTTGTCATGTCGTTACTCAAACTTAATTGGTATTCAACATACTGATTCCATTTTGTGTTCTATGCAATCAGTATGTGTCTTTGAACAGATTTTCGCGCCTTTGGCTGACATTGCACTCGCAAAGCAGCCTGAAGGACGTCATGCATCTGGCCATCAACAGCCATGGCCTGCTATTCATTGATGATATCGACTAAATGACTGCTTCCCACGGCAGGGCTAGGTCTTCGCGGCCAAAGTGTCCGTAGACGGCGGTCTCAAAGTAGATCGGTCGCAGCAAATCAAGCTGACGAATTATTCCGGCCGGCGTGAGGTCAAACTCCTGACGTAGCGTGGAAGCAATCTCGCTGTTTTGTCCGGCACTTGCCGATTCCACAAGAAAGCTTACTGGCTCAGCTACGCCAATAGCGTATGCCAACTGAATGAGACACCGGCTGGCCCATCCTCTAGCCACCACTTGTTTGGCCAGAAACCGAGCCATGTAAGCGGCTGACCGATCGACCTTGGAGGGGTCTTTCCCGGAGAATGCTCCCCCGCCATGTGGGGCAGCGCCGCCATAGGTGTCCACGATGATCTTGCGGCCGGTCAACCCGGTGTCGCCCTTGGGGCCTCCTGTAACAAAACGTCCTGTCGGGTTGATCAGTTCCCGGTAACTTGGGCTGCGCAGCGAGTTTGGGATAACTGGATTGATGATGTGTTCCTTCACAAGAGCTTGCAGGGTATCGAGATCAATACCGTTGGCATGCTGTGTGGACAGCACAACGGCATCGATCTCTACCGGCCGCCCATCCTCGTAGCGAAAGGTCACCTGAGACTTGGCATCTGGTTCTAACCAAGGCAGCAATCCGTTCTTGCGCACCAGTGCTTGCTGTCGCACCAGACGATGAGCGAAGGCGATAGGGGCAGGCATGAGTTCAGGTGTCTCATCGCATGCGTAGCCGAACATGAGTCCTTGGTCGCCAGCACCCAACACCCCGTCACTGCGATCGACACCTTGGTTAATATCTGCTGACTGCCCATTGAAGCGAATCTGAATCTCGCAGGCATCGGGGTCGATTCCAGTTTCGGCACTCTTGTAGCCCGTGTCTCGCAGCACTTGACGAACCAGTGCATCGGTTTCGGCCTTGACCGACTCGTAATCCTCAAGGCAGCGTGTCTTGAACTCGCCTGCTACGATGACGCACTGATCGGCGAGCATGGTCTCGCAGGCTACTCGCGCATTGGGATCTTTTTCTAAAAATGCGTCGAGGATACGGTCTGAAATACGGTCAGCAAGTTTGTCGGGATGACCTTCGGAAACGGATTCAGAGGAAAACAGACCATTGCAGATAGACATATACATCTCCTATTTAGCCGAATTCGACGAGGTGTCGGGGCCGGCAATCTGGATCAAATCCCCCCGGCCCGTGAGGTGGGCCAGCCCATGAAATCAACGCAGCAATATCAGCTTTGGCACAGCGTCTGCTCCTGCCCAGACAATGGCGTCCTGTTCGTAGCAAATACCAAGGCTTTTAGCTTTTTCGAGATCAATTCCGAGAGCGAAAAAACTTTTTTCTTCGGGCCAGTCACCGGTCGGGTCGGCCCCTGCGCCTTCAATAATGATTGGCGACAACGTATGCAATTTTTCTCTCAATCGGGCGTGAGCGGTCTCGTTGGTTTCAATGCTTTGGGCTTGACCGCATGGGCTGTAGGCAGTGATAAATGCCCCGCAGGTGTAACCCGACGAGGTGTAAAGCTTAGACAAAGCTTCAGAGTGCGTATTGATGTGTAAGGTTATAAGGTCGGTGCCATGACCGAAGCGATAATCGGTCTTGCGATAGGCCTCGATCTTTTCAGCCGGGATTGCAGATTGTGCCAACAAAAAACCTCCGAGGGTGGAGGGTCGACGCTTCCCGCTTGGTTGCTCACAAGGAGCCACATCCGCTTTCACGAACCACCTTGCCCGGGATGGGCAGGTTGGATTGGGCGTCGACCCAAATCTAGATGCAATGCCGCATCCTATTTCATTAACGAAATCTCGTCAATGAATCTGAGGTAGTGGATTATTTGAAGTCGGGAATGTATTGGCGCGCACTGAATGTTGACTAACGGCTATAGGGGAAATCATCCAGAAACTGTTAACGAAACACTTGTAACAAAAATACACGTTACACTAAACCATTATTAGCTGTGCACTTCGAACTTTAATCCGCCAATGATGGTAGGGGCCAATCAATGGAAATAATTGCTTCCTTGCATCCAAATAATTCCCGGCCAGTACGGGTAGGATTCGCGCCTAACATGATTAAAACCCTGTCATCAAAGGGAGTGGTAGACACTTTAATTACTGCGGCTGATGAAGGATTTACGCCCCTAGGATTTGCCAGTACATTTCTGGAACAGGATCTAGGAGTGCCGTTTGCTGAAATTAGAAGTCTGGCAGATTGGAGCCGTTCCAGAAATGATCAAGTAACTGTCATTGGCATTCCATCTCGACGTAAAGACAGTCAATTGCGCGGACTGATTCTAGCGCCTTGTGAAAACTCAATAAGCTATCGTCGCTATGCAAAGCCACAATACGGAAAGCCATTTAGGGACTTTTATTACAATGTTACTTATGAAGCAATTGCACTTGCTCATGCTGAGTGGGGTGCACAGAAATTTGCGATGTCCCATTTATCATTAAGCAATCGATTCCATGAGGACATTGCCACATGTAACGCTGAAGCTCTGGCGCACTTCTGTGATGAGAATCCTAATGCAGGCATTGAGTCATTTGTTTTCACAGGCTGCTGTATTGAAAAAAGTCACTTAAATGGTATCGCACGGCTCAATGCAGAATCAAAAACTGGACACCATCATCCGGTCAATATTACTAAATCAGTTGCTAATGGTTATACGCTAGTCCACATTGACTGGGGTGGATCAGGATAGGGATAGATGTACATTCACAGAGGGGGATTAAATCCTCATTTCGATAGCTTGAAAAAATTTGTATAGGGGGTTTAATGAGAAAGACAATGAAAATCAACATATTGCTAGCATTGATTTTTTTCTCCGTGTCGGTTGAAGCTGAAAGCTTGATCCCCATGTCTGAGAACATGGAAAAGAATCGTGATTGGATAAATGATCCTTCTGAGATTGCTTATTTTGGTAGCCGTTGTTACGTTCTGTACACCCTTTTGGGAGGATATTTTCTTGAAAATGGCACTAGCGCTGAAAATAAGAAAACAGGAGAGTTATTTGAGCAAACAGGACTAATTTTTTTAGCTAGTTCTTCCGTTTTGAGCGTGGGTTTGGGGATGAGTCAAGAGAGTATTATTGCACGATCTAAAATGTTAACTAACGCTTATGGAAAATCACTTGTTGAGAATAAACGATTACACAATAATGTGTTTCATGGTTACATCGAATCAGACCTCATGCAATGTGAAAGGCTAAATAAGGACTATCAACAAATAAATGCTTTAATTGAAATCAACAGAACAAAGAAATGACCAATGAGACGACTACTATTTTCCGGATTTACTGCGCTGCTTCTGTCTGTTGGTACAGCGTGGGCGAATACAGTCGATGATGCCTATGCTGCATATAAGCGCGGTGACTACACAGAAGCAGTGAAGTTATATCGACTATCAGCAGAACAGGGGCTTGCAAGTGCGCAATCAAATCTTGGCAATATGTATTGCCATGGTCAAGGCGTTACGCAGGACTGCGCAGAGGCAGTCAAGTGGTTTCGACTATCAGCAGCGCAAGGGTATGCGGATGCTCAACACAATCTTGGCGTAATGTATGGCAAGGGCCAAGGCGTTGCACGGGATTACGCAGAAGCACTTAAGTGGTATCGACTGGCCGCAGCGCAAGGGAATGCAGGTGCGCAATCAAATCTTGGCATGATGTATTTAGTAGGGGAAAGTGTTGTGCAAGACTACGCAGAAGCATTTAAATGGTATCGACTGGCAGCAGCGCAGGGGCTTGCAAGTGCGCAAATTGTGCTTGGCGCGATGTATGATCAGGGGAAAGGCGTTGCTCAGGACTACGTTCGAGCACTTATGTGGTGGAATATTATTGCTGCGTCGGGTGATGCAAGGGCGGTAAAGCATCGCGACATCGTTGCAAAGAAGATGACCTCGCAACAAATCGCCGAAGCGCAGAAGCTGGCTATAGAGTGTCAGCAGAATAACTTCAAAGGATGTGACTGAAGTTTCCATTAGACCGTTATTTGCCCAAGCAGCTTAATCAATTCGGGCAAGTCCGATTCAGGAAGCCCGATACTTCTTTCGCCAATATCGCCATTGTGGTGTTTCTTCGTGATGTAAACCCACTGCTCACTTGTAACCGCCAGTTTAGGTGCGCTCTTGTGCCACACCTCGACCCTGTATTTATGCTGGGCAATTACTCCAATCAAGCCATCTGTCAGGGAGCGCATAGAGACACTCCGATAACAGGGTATGTAATGGTAAATATATAAGGGTGTGCAGATTCTGGAGTCCACGGGAAATTTTGCATAAATCGGCTGAAATCCTTTACTGGTGCGGTATTGGAAGGTTTTAGGTGCATTTCTCTAACTCCATATTCTGGAGCGATAGAAAGCTCTGGCGTGCATTATGTGGAGCGACACGCAGCATTATGTGGAGCGACACGCTCCATTTTCTGAAGCGATAAATTCGCTGCCACAACATTTTTATTATGGTCAAAATTCCGGTAGTCATGGGTTGCCTCCTTTCCTTGGATATTTAATTTGGCATTAGCATGGATGGGTAAGTGGGTAAAAGCATACAGGCAGCATTGCTTTAAATTGCCAGCGCGTTTTCCTCCCATCCTCGTTTCTTTGATTAGTCCATGCGCAATCAAGAAACGCAAACCCTTGGCAATCGTAGTGCTTGACCGCCAGTTGTAGTGCGCTAGTTCGCTCAGTACCGCATTAATATTGCCGTTATTGCCGCCACGATACTGCATCATCAAGTCATGCCACAAAACTTTTGCTGCTACTGGCAGACTGCGAAAAGCCAGTGAATCGGCAAGCTGTCGCGGTACTTGGTAACGCGGTTCACCCTGAGATTTTTGAGTCATCACTCTTCCCAGCAAGACGGCGCAGGAGGCTGTGCAAGCCCCGCAGCTCGGTTATTGAGAGCGCGGCAAGGTCAGCCCCCATCCCAAGGTGAGAAAATCGATTGCAGAGCATTTGAAGATCTTCGAACCATGCTTCGATACTCATGGCACACCACGCTTTATAGTACTTCCACCACGCTTTAGGTCTGGTACACGTTCGCAAGGCACATCAAGCCCCCGGCGACGAAGCTCTGCAATAAGGTCTAGTGTCTTTTTCATTTCCCATCCCCAGCAACGCCTGACGACAACCACCCGGCATATTTATCCACGTCAATTAATATCTTGCGGCCACGGCGAATAATTGCACCAGTCGCAGCTAGCCCGTTGCCTGCAATCTTGCGGCCTTTACTGTCGAGGCGGTCTTGAGATTTGAAAATGTGCCCGTTAATCGCGGCGGGGGTCAGTTCCAACAGTGGGAAACAACTCGGCAAAGTTTTGACGGTTGCCAATGTGGGAAGTGTACTTGTGGCGGCTTGAGTTTGAAGTTCGTTAGTCATGTTGTGCGTTCCTTTTTAACCCTGCTAACTTTGCAGTGTTCGCACTTTATTTTGCAGACTAACCCTCCCCGCAACCCTCTACCCTCCCCGACTTTATGGGAGGGTCTTATAGGAGGGTGGGTACTATTTTTCGTCTTTTATTTCGCCGTCGGAACGAAGCCTATCCCATGCCGTATCGAATACGCTTGACGATGAAAATTTAACACCATTGCGGCACAACTTTTTTACACCTGCCTTGCCCGGTGATGGAACAGGTATTTTCAGCGGGTCGTATTTATTGTCACGCAGCCATTTCAAGATTGCATTGTTTTGTTGGTCAGTCACCGACAAGCGCACATCATTTTTGGCGGCGGGCGCATCAGCATGTGCTCCCATTGCATCAGCATAATTGTAAATCCCCGCGTCGTAACACAAGGTGCGCTGCTTAGCGATGGTAAGCCATTCCATTAGAATCCGAGGCTGCGGTGCCGTGCTTGCTTCGCCCTCGAATATCCGTAACAGTAATTTGTATTGATAATCTATATCGAACTGGTCGCCGTCCAATTGAACGAGTTGGATGTCCGCACACTCAATCGGATTTATTCCGCACAACAGCAGCGCCGCTTCTACTGGTGTAACATTCTGCATTTCCCACCAGCTCCGGGCATCCATGGTGAGGTCATACCAAGTAACAAGCCTTTCCCCTGCTGTAATATTCTGCATTTTCCACCAGCCCGGGGTATCCATGGTGAGGGCAAACCAATTAACAGGCCTTTCCCCTGCTCGAGCCGGAGCGTTCTTGTAATCAACTTGCAATACATGATTCCTGCGTCTTATAGGACGTAGCTGATCCCAACCTACAATCCAGGTGCTTATTCTCGCTTGTAATGCTTTTGGCAATTTGGAGAAAGGTTTATCCCAATAATCGGCAAGCAAGGGAAACAGCAGGACATACTGATCTTGAGGTGCCATTACGCCACCCCCATCTTCTGCGCCAGCGCATTGCCTATATCAGACACGCGGGAAGGTGCAAGGTGGGCATATCGGCTCACCATCGCCATGGTGCGGTGTCCTAGCACCTTCGATATTTCAAGTGAAGAAACACCGTTCATCATCAAGTAGCTTGCGCAGGTATGGCGCAGATCGTGCCAGTGAAAGTCAGTGATCTCAGCTTCTTTCATGGCGGCAATGAATGGGGTGCGTAGGGCAATGAACGATGATTTTTTTGCCTTGTGAGTAGCAGGGAATATCCGGTCATCGGTCAGACTGCGCACCTTGGCGCGTTCCTGTAGCAGCGTGAAGGCTTCGCCCACTAGCGACAGTACTCTTGCGTCATCGTTCTTCGTTGTGCCAGCGTAGAGCATTGCACGGCCTGTCTTGAGGTCTATCTGTGTCCAGCGCAATCCCATCACCTCAGACTGTCTCCCACCTGTAGTAAGCGATAGAAGCACGGCAAGATAAAGATCGCTGTGCTTGCGGCAAGCAGCAAGGAAGCGGGGCAGTTCGGCATCATCAAGGAAGCGCACCCGGCCTTTGTTTTCTTTCGGCTTGGACACGCGCTCTACCGGATTACGCTCTAGCCAACCCAACTCTTTCACGCCATAAGCGCAGGCAGTGGATAGTGCAGCAAGAAAGCGATTAGTCGTTGCACCACTGCGCTTTTTTTCAATCGGCACACGTGATACGCTCCCATCATCACCACGACGGCGAACTGTCAGGTTTTCATTAATTAGTACATCTCGCCCTTGCGCCACAGCAGTAGGCGTGATTTCCTGCAATAATTTTGCGCCATACTGCTTGCGCCACCACTTGAGCCGCGCTCGCATGTCCTTGGCGGATTTTAATTCTGTGTGCTCCGCGCTATTTTCGTAAGAGTCGATCAACTCATTCAGGGTATGCCGTTTGCTTGCACCAAAATGGCGACCTGCTTTAATGTCGGCTTCGGTTTTCTGCACCCATTCCCGCGCATCGGTCAAGCGTGAAAAAGTCGCGCTTTCAGGTGTGTGCCCTTTCAAACGAACCTTTACCCTGTAGCTGGTCGTGCCGTCATCAAGTTTGCGTTTTTCAATGCTTGCCATGATTGCCCCCTTGCGAGTGAGTGAGAATACTTGCGCACACTGTAAAGCAAAGAGGAAAATTATACAACACAAGATTAGTAATCCGTTTGTTAATGATTACAACCTATTGAATAACTGTAATTAAATTATATATAAAGTTGTAAAAAGACAATGGCGGGGCATTTAGGGGCGAAAAAAGGCAATTCTGAGGGGGTGTTTGAAATAATCGGAAAGGTAAAAAGCAGGGCAGTTGTATTCGGTAAATGTCCCGCCAGTGCCCCGTGAAATAAAAATGACTTAGGTTTTTACGACTAAGTCATTGTTTTATTTGGTGGGTTGTGAGCGACTCGAACGCTCGACCAACGGATTAAGAGTCCGATGCTCTACCAACTGAGCTAACAACCCCAAAGATAAATCTGAGGAGTGAATTGTAGGCAGACTGGTGAAATTGTCAAATTTTTTTCTGTTCCTAAATCCTGATCTTGGTGAGCATTAATGTGTCAGCAACAAAATTTATTTGTCTGGATTTACAGCACATAATTTTGTCCGTCTTTCATTTCATATGTATTAAGCCGCTGCTGCGGGCTTGTGTAGAGTCTGGAGTCTCTTCCGCGATAAACATCCTGGCGCATGGTAATCAGCCAATCCCCTGGTCCGAAGAGTATTGCTGGCGAGCTTTCCGGATACCGATGTGACTAATCTTCTGCATTTCGAGAAATGGCAGCAGGTTATAGGAAGTTAATCCAATAATTGGAATTTATAAGAATTTGTTGGACGAGGCCGCTACGCGGATGATGCAGTTTCGACGGGTCGAGTTCAACATGTAACCTCATTCCCTCACGCGAGAACATGTTCCATGATGCACTATGAGGTTATCGTAAAGCGGAAGCATTGTCCGACGCAAATTTCAAATTGAACTACCAGTCGCATCTGAAGTACCTTATATTGAATCAGGATTTAGGTACGTTGACGATACCAATTAATAAAATCTGTGTCAGACAGCGCGTGGCTGTATAGAAAGCCCTGCACCAGATCGCAGCCGAGATCGCGTAACAGGTCGGATGTTTCCTGGTCTTCCACCCCTTCAGCCACTGTGGTCAGATCAAAATTTTTGGCTAGATCAATAATGGTATGGACGAGATGTTTGTCCCGGTGCGATTTATGTATGTTCCGAACGAAAAGTATATCGATCTTCAGTTCCTGCACCGGGAAGTGCTTAATGTACGCTAGCGATGAATAGCCGGTGCCGAAGTCGTCAATTGACAGGCGAATCCCAAGCTCTCTTAGTCTTGATAACATTGCGAGGGAGGATTCATAATCGCCGATTATCAAACTCTCTGTGATCTCAAGGGTAAGGTTCGATGCGGGTACGCCCCAAATATCGAGTGCTTGCTGGACTATTTGTGGAAGTTCCTTGTCTTCGAGCATTTTTGGTGGAAGATTGACGCTTATGCCTATGTCAATGCCAGCCTTCAAAAAAGTGGCTGTATGACGCAGGGCAGTGTTAAGTATCCATAGGGTCAAAGTGTTAATCAGGCCGGCGTTCTCTGCAATGCTAATCAATGTGCTCGGATCGATAACACGTTGCCCTGGTGCTGTCCAGCGCACCAGAGCCTCAATGGAGACGCAGCTTCCGGTCTGGATATTGACCTGCGGCTGGTAGTGAACGTGCAATTCGTTGGCTTTGATGGCTTTGCCGAGTTCAATGTCGAGACCGCTATAGGTATCAATGTCAATTAGATCTTCTGGCTGATAGACGTGGTATCCCTGTTCATTGGTTGCGGCGATATCTGATGCGATGTCAGCGTACATCAATAGTTGACCTGCATCACGACCAAGTTCCGGAAAGTTGGCAATGCCGATATATGGACGCAGTAGTACTGGATAATCAGCGGCAATGAAGGGCTTATGCAATTCTGAAAGAATCTTGATCGCTGCCAGTATGCTTTGAGCATTATTGGCAAGGCCGGGCAAAACAAAGCATATCTGTTCGTCAAAAAAGTGTGCGTAGCGATCAGGTTCACGCAATAGACTATCAAGACGCTGATCTATGTAATCTATGGTCGATGGTGTGGATGTGTCGCCGATGATGGTATCCAGACGTTTGGCTCGCTTCAATTTCATTATTAGTACGGCTGTTGTGCTGGTTTCGGCTTTACCGATTTCATCACGAAGAAAATTGACCAGCTGATTGTGGGTTAACTGATGCCGTGTCGCCGTGGTGTTGGATTGATGCGGCAGAGGAGGGCTAGGGCCGATCATGCCAGGTAATACTCACGGACATTGAGATCGAAAGCGCCAGTTGGCAGGCCGCGCAGAATATGAACTGCCGCAGTCGTTTCGGGCTGACAAAGTAAATCTAATGCAGCGGGATGCGATAACTGAGCTTTGTCTGGGCCACTAATGATCAGTACGCGTGGTTTAAGTCGGCGCACCTTGCTCTGGCTGATGATGACAGCTACTTCTCCAGAGGACAGCTCAACCAAGGAGCCAACCGGAAAAATGCCAATTGTCTGGATGAATTGTTCGACCATGGAGTCAAGATAATACTCGCCGCTCATAGTGCTTATGCTTTTTAATGCTTCATAGGCTGACACGGCTTTGGTATGAAAACGGGTATGGGTCAGCGCGGTAAATGAATTAACGATTGCAGCCATGCGTCCGAACAGGCTGATTTCACCTTTAGATATTCCTGCAGGGTAGCCGCTCCCGTTTTCTCGCTCATGGTGTTGGGCGATACCTTCCAAAATGTCGGCATGCAGATTAGGCATCTCTTTAAGAATCTCAAGGCCTAAACGTACGTGGCCTTTGATTATTTCAAACTCTTCCAAAGTCAGCCGGTCATTCTTTTGCAACAGTTCACTCGGTAACTTTATATTTCCAATATCAAGCAACAATCCGGTGATGCCCAGGCGCTCGAGAAAGTCTTTAGGCAAGCCTATATGTCGACCTAACGCAATAAGATAAACGGCTGTCTGTAGCCCGTACCCATAACTGACATTGTCTTGTTGACGTAATCGCATGATCAACATAAGTGCATTAGGATTTCGCACCATGCTGTCCACTACATCCTGAATTACTACCTCCACTTCTTCGATGTCGAGGTTTTTTTCGGAGCGAATGTCTTGAACAAGGCTATCCAGTATTTTTTCTGTTAGCGCATAAGCCTTACCGGCTGGAGCAAGCTCATCTTCGATAGGTCTGGCATCGTTATATATTGTTAACTCGACGCTGGCAGGGATAAAGCCAGGTCGCTTGACATTCACAATCTGCACCTCCTCCAATGTTGCGGGGTGCTGATCAGAATCGAAAGAATTTTTTTGAGCGCCAGATTTATCTGCAGAGTCTGATTTGAATTTAAAAAAATCTTTAATTTTGCCGGAATATGTGGCCGGCAATCCTGTTTTAATCTGAGTCTCTGAAGTCGCGTGGAGATACTTGCTGATGTTCTGTGGGGTTGTGCTGGTGAGAGTTAAATGGCCCAATTCTGTCGGTTCGGACACCGCCTCTTTAGCATTCAGGGCGACAGGAGCTTGCATGTCAGCTGGCTTTTCCGTGACTGATTCAGGTGCCGAATGGTCGGTGATGGAAGTTTGATCGGCGCTGTCGGGAGTATGGCTAAAGCTTGTGGGCGGTGGTGTGATGGAATCGTGTCTGACTGGCTCCGCTTTCCCCGTAAAGGGAGGTTTCGCTGTTTGAAGTCCTTGTGTTGATTTATCCCAGTCGATTAAAACTAATTTACAATATTCTTGCAATTGCCTGATTTGTTCATTGTTCTCAATCAGGAATCCCTGAGGCAGGAAGGGCGTGTCAAGCCACGATCGATCAAGATCAGAGACGAACATGCCGACCTTGAGTATGTTGGAAGGAATCTCTGTTTTCATGCGGTTAAGTGTAACGCACATTCGTCCCGAAAAATACTTCAGTCCTATTCCAATGATGAGTGCCCTTGGAAAGACGCTCCCTGTTTACATGACTCATAAATTGTCCGAATTTAACCATAGCTGTCCCAGCAACAAAATATCAAATTAGCCAAGATTGCTAGTTATTGTGAAATCAGCTCTGTTGCAAAGCGTTAAACGGCTAATTCTGCATACTTTTTCAAGCGGATGCCAATAGAAATCGATAGAAGTGACAAACAAGGTGATAGATGGCGACCGATTCAAATTTTGAGATGCGCGTTATCAATCGAAAGGTAGCTGTATGGAGTGGATTGGCGTTTCACGAGAACATACTTAATGTAATTGGTTTCTGTATAGCTGCGCGAAGCTAAGATTTGCCACAACCTAGCTCAAACCGTGGTTTCCCTCTGATCAGAATTGTCAAAATGGGCAATCTGAGTGTGGCTGGTGTCAAGTGCTCGCAGTAACAGCAATTTAGCTAGAGCATTAAAATCCTGTCCAAGGAATTGTCTATACACCTTGGTCGCATAAAGGAGCGGCGTGCGAGTAATCCAGGGCCGTGAGTTTTTTTCCTGTGCGGTGCTAATGTGGGTTATTTAGGGATAAATAAACTTGCAACAAGATTTCCCCTTTGGAAAAATGGATGTGATAGAGATTGAGCAGAGCTTAGTTTTCACTGAGAGACTGACTTCTTTTACCATCGGATTCCTCGTTTTGTCAGCGCGGCAAATCCGGGTGCACAAGCATCATTCAGGCGAGACTGTTCGTGGGCATCCAGCGTTTGCCATGCGGCAGTAGGTCGCTTTACCAAAGACATAACTGCATCACACCAAGCTGCATTGGTACTGGAGTCAGGGGATACGAACTGAATCATATGCTCAATGGTGCTACGAGTGTCGGTTAGAATCGATTCATACTGCAACGTGAGTTGCTGAGCAGCTGGAATATTATCCAACACGTCCAGACCTGCCATAATTTCCCCGCTCCAATAGTGACCATAAAGAGAGGGTGGCACGTCATAGGCGAGAAAATCGTTGCCAGAGAAAGATTCTGGCAAGAAGGAAATAAGTTCATCGGGTAAATCGTTCTGCCAGCTACGATCATCGGATTCGTATGGGTCGACACCTAAAATTTCGGTGATCTGGAATACCAACAAGACCATTTTGAATCCGTTATGGCGTTGCATTGATAATGCACAATCACGACCATCGCGCACAATATGGAGAAATTTTGCATTTGGAAAATGTTGGTA
>JAIOPT010000150.1 GCA_021413765.1 Betaproteobacteria bacterium | reverse complement strand
CCCAAGTCATATTTTTCAACGCCCCAATTGTAAGTGAGCTCTAAAACAGCACCGTCTTTTTCATCTTGGTAACCAACAAATGCCAGTGTGAATTTTCCATCTGGATAATCATTTCGACGCAGCAATTTCATTCCCAGCACTTCTGTATAAAAAACAATTGAACGATCCAGGTTACCCACTCTGAGCATGGTATGAAGAATTCGCATAAGTGTCTCCAGCTATTAATTATAAAAAGAGACCATCTTTAGTCATATGGCTCCTTAACGAATTGGACGTTGCCACAAAAGCTGCGATCAGGTCAGTCTTTCATCACATCCCAAAATATTTTAGTTCATGTCGTTGAGTAAACAACCAGTCTCCTATGTGCTACTTCTCTGCCCCCGTCTACCGCGCCAAATTCCTAAACCGCCTTGTTATTATGTTGAGATCGAATTTAAGTCTACCATAATTTTTTTTGATCTTTTGTGGTGTAGCATGTTGTAAAATTCAACGATACAAAAGATGCAAAATAAATCATGCCAGGCAACTTAAATTCCAATGCTTTAACTGCTTTATGGGTGTTGCTGACGATCATCTCTACCCCATCCAACGCGCAGCCATTTGAGCCAATTACTGGCCGAGTCGAATCTTTCACTCAGCCCGCCGACGGCAGCGCCTCGCCGCTAAAGCCCCGTCGCACCAGCATCTCTCCTCCACCGAACTCAATCTCGATTGGTGCCGTTTCTAAAGAGAAAAAAACTGCCGAAACTGATGTCGATTCGCGCCCCGGTACGCCCCGAAAAATCGGCTTCGGCCGCGACATCCCCCAACTGGGAAGTATCACTGATACAGCAACCCGATTAAAGTGGCAGAACACGCCCCAAGGCGGAAAGATCGCGGCGATCAGCATTACTTCACCACAGGCAACGGGAATCCGCTTGGGCATTTTGGTGCGCCGCTTGCCAGCGGAAGTCACTTTCCGCTTCTATTCACAGGGGGCAGGAGTCGCCTACGAAATTGCCGGAAAAGAGGTCATGGAAACCATCCAGCGCAATTTGGACACTGGCGACAGTAGTGACGTGGCCCGCACCTACTGGTCGCCTCACGTCGAGGGCGACGAAGTAACCCTGGAAATCGAATTGCCGTCAGGTATCAGCCCGGATACACTTGAAATCGCAATTCCCAGCGTCTCTCATTTTTTTTTTGGCGCCCTCCGGGCTGCGCCGGGCGTGAAAGTTTCCAATATTGGACAAGCAGAAAGCTGTGCAATCGATGTGTCGTGCTACAGCGAATGGAGTCCTGAAAGCAAATCCACAGCAAAGATAATCTTCGTCGATTCGGGTAGCAGCTATCTGTGCTCTGGAACGCTGCTCAATGATGCAGCGTCAAGTGGAACACCTTATTTCCTTAGCGCCAATCACTGCATCACCAATCAGACGCTGGCATCGACACTACAAACCTTCTGGTTTTATCACTCTTCGGCCTGCAACAGTGGCACGCTTAATCCTGCATTCCAAACACGTACCGGTGGCGCAACGTTGCTCTATAGTAGCGAGGCAACCGACACCTCTTTCATGCAGCTGAGCAAACTCCCACCTGCCGGAGCGTTATATGCAGGATGGTCCCCGAATGCACCTGAACTGTATGCTTCCGTAGTGGGCATCCATCATCCTCAAGGCGATTTACAGAAAATAAGTTTCGGCAGATTTCAATCTTTTCAAGACTGCACTGCTACAAATCCGAGTACGGACACTTTTGAGTGCACGTTCGCAAACAAAGTAGATGGGAAATTTCTTGATATTGCCTATACTTCCGGGATTACAGAAGGTGGCAGTAGTGGCGCCGGTTTATTCGAAAAAATCGGTAACGTCCATTATTTAATTGGTCAGTTGAGGGGCGGAAATCCAAGCTGCCTTGGGAGTGGGTCAGATGAATATGGCCGCTTTGATGTCGCATACAGCGCCGCACTTCACCAATGGCTAAATGCCGGCCCGACGTTTTTACTATCTGTCAGCAAGCTCAGCAATGACAACGGTACTGTAATCTCGTCCCCGAGCGGAATCAATTGCGGTACGAGGTGCAGCGCGCCTTTTACCCAAGGAGCCAATGTAACGCTTGCAGCTACGCCTGCTTCGGGTTCTATTTTTTCCGGTTGGAGCGGAGCATGCAGTGGCACCAACGCTACCTGTTCTGTTGCAATGAATACGCCCAAAAGCGTGACCGCGACCTTTTCCATCATTTCTCCCCCTGGCACAGTCGTCGAATATTTCAATCCCGATCTGGATCATTACTTCATTGCGGCCGATCCTGGCGAACAGGCTTTTGTTGACAGCGGAGCAGTCGGGCGCTGGCAGCGCACTGGCGTTAGGTTCATATCTGGAGGCAATGTGCCTGTTTGCCGATTCTACGGAAGCATTTCGCCCGGGCCGAACTCCCATTTCTATACAGCTGGCGCAGATGAATGTGCGCAGCTTAAGCAATTGCAGGCGACAACACCTGCAACACAAAAGCGCTGGAATTTCGAGAGTCTGGACTTCCTGTCGATGGTGCCCGTGAATGGCGCATGCCCCACTAATACCTCGCCGGTATATCGCGCCTATAACAACGGCTTCAGCAGAGGCATAGACAGCAACCACCGGATCACCAGCGATCAAACAGCGATTCAGGAAGTAGTGGCACGCGGTTGGATCAATGAAGGTGTGGTGATGTGCGCGCCGCAGTAAGCCCTACCCGGCTATCCTGGAATATCCATACATCAATAAAAATGACTTGACTGCGCGGATCGATAAAGTGTACTTTCAATTCGCAGTAGTTGAAAAGGCGCTTTGAAATTCCTATCCATTTTTGCAGGCTGCGAGGACATTCCAGACCACATATCAAGCCGGCACGCTCAAGCTTTAATTCACTAACCCACCCATATCCAAATCGGGTCAACCCATAACCTTTTGCGAAGGAGATCAATCTTGCTCTTACCCATTAAACCTGAGAGCCGCGTCAGTGAAGAGCTGGCGGAGGCCATGGAAGCGATCGTTAATGATCCCGATATCGAAGAGCCTGTGACTCTGGCACTGGTGCGCGATAAACTGCGAGAGCAGCTCGCCACGGAGGGTATAGAGGCGGAGGAAGCGGATAGGCACGATTTCGGCAACGAAGAATCGCTCTATGCCGAGATTGAAGCGCTGATCGATGAATTCGGTGAGGATGCCTTCGCAGCTGACTTCACCACAGTCAAGGCGAGCCAGGAACTGTCTGAGGTGATCGAATCGATTCTGGATAGCAGCGAAGCGGACATTGCGCCCACCCTCGAAACCGTTCGCGAAGCCATGACCAATGGCTGGCTGGCCCACTTGGTTGGCAACGGCGTCATCGAAGCCGACGGAGAGGAGGGCCTGCTCGCCGAGATCGATTTTCTCATTGAGCGCTATGGCCCCGATTGTCTGGCCGAGGATGTACTAGGATTCGAGTGACCGGGAAACCTTGAATTTCTTGTCCGCGCAGGCTACGGTTTTTCAAGGAATGGGCGGCTCGAAGGCCGGTATTGGCGCGGGACTAGCGGATTGAGCATCCCTAGCGCATTTTCGCTACCGCATCCTCCACCCGCTCCACCGCAATAATTTCCATGCCTGCTATTTCATGCTTCGGCTTGTTAGCCTTGGGAATAATGGCCAGGGTAAAACCTAGCTTGGCAGCCTCTCGCAAGCGTTCCTGACCACGCTGCACCGGACGTATTTCGCCAGCCAGGCCGACTTCCCCAAACACCACCAATTTTTCCGGCAGAGGTTTATTGCGCAGCGAAGAAACTATGGCAAGCAATACGGGCAAGTCGGCGCCCGGCTCGGTAATTTTCACTCCGCCCACCGCATTGATAAACACGTCTTGATCAAAGCAGGCAATACCTGCATGGCGGTGCAGTACGGCCAGCAACATGGCCAAACGGTTTTGTTCCAGGCCCAATGAAAGGCGGCGCGGATT
>JAIOPT010000139.1 GCA_021413765.1 Betaproteobacteria bacterium | reverse complement strand
GGCAATGCTGAGTGCCTCCCGTGAACATCCTGAAACGCTGCTGGTTTACAGTCGGGCCAGAATGCTTGATGAGAATGGAAACGTCACAAAATTGTTTGGTAGCCCGTTTAACCGCGCAAAGATGTACTACGGACCTTTATTTTACTGGCAGGCAGCAATTATCCGCCGCAAAGTCATTGAACTGGGCTGTTGCTTTGATGAAGCACTTGAAATTTGCGAGGATCGCGATTTTTTGCATCAAATTGCTGAGCTCTGCGATTTTGTATTTGTTCCGGTGGTGGGATTCAACTATCGGCCCGACTTGGGTACCTCAGGTACTGGTCCTGGAGCAAACCGGGATAGACCCCGCATTCTACGTTCGGAAAATCTGTTGCGCACCAAATGGGCCGACGCATCGTCCCATCACACCCGCCGCCTTGTAGAGATGTGCACGGGGGCAATTCGCGCCTTCCATGACGGGAATTTTGCACTTTCCCGCACCTTGTTTGATAAAACACTTGAAGCGTACCCGGATGACCCCAGTGCCTTGCACGGGCTCGCCCGACTGGAACTTAACGACGGTCAGCTGGCTACGGCAGAAAAATTGGCTCGACGGGCAATCGAGATCAATCCGTCAGTCGACGAGTTTCGCATGACCATGGCGCTCATTCTAGAGGCATCCCATAAATACGAAGAAGCACTTGAATTTGCCCGGCAAGTGGGAATCAATCCGACATTTCAGGCTGCTGCTGATGCACTCGCCCGGCGCCTGCCTGTAGCTGCCCGAGCACCGCTTTCCGTCCAGCCGTCCGCTGCAGGCGTTCGCCGACTGGCGCCGTGCCCATGCGGCAGCGGACGTCGCGTTAAAGAATGTTGCGGAGCTATCCGGCCAAATCAAGAACCCTACATGATAAATGCCAACCGCAACTCTCGGGTTACGATCGTCATGACGATACGGGAGCGTTACAGCCTGACAATCCAAGCCTTGAAATCTATCCTGTCCAATACGCCTCCCATTTTCCGCCTCATTTTCGTGGATTGCCATTCACCAGTCTGGATTCGTGAGCAACTTGAAACTCTGGCCCGCCAATACGGGATTGAATTGGTGCACACCGAAGATCCCCTCTGGCCCAATCAAGCCAGAATAAAAGTTCTGGATCGCATATCGTCTGAATATACCGTATTCATCGACAACGATGTTCAGGTTGAACCGGGCTGGCTTGAGAAGTTAGTCGCCTGCGCTGATGAGACCGGTGCTGGCATTGTGGGGCCTTTGTACCTCTGGGGCGACGGCAAATCCGCGCCAAAAATCCACATGGCGGGCGGCAGGCTTATTATTTATCCAGACGTTGGCAGTGATGGACTTGTCATGGAAGAGGAGCATCAGCTCTTCAATCGTCGACCTGAGGACGTGCATGAACAACTTTCCAGAAAGCCCTGCGATTATGTTGAATACCACTGCATGCTGGTTCGCACTCAACTCCTGCAGGAGTATGGCCTGCTCGACGACGAAATCATCTCTGTTCACGAACATATTGATGCTGCACTTGCAGCTAAGCGGCTGGGCTACTCCACTTACATGGAGCCTGCATCGCGCGTGAACTACCTTGCTTTCGCCGATTTTCTGCTGGGTGATCTTCCCATTTTAAGGTTGCGCTGGTCGCGCGAAATGGGCGAACAGAGCATTCTGAATTTTGCAAAAAAATGGGGTGTCTGCAACGACCAGCGTTCCTTTGGAGGAGTACGTACTTTTCTGAGTAAGCATGTTGGCCACATCGATCCGCTCAATGCAAATATCCCCCCGCGCCAAGAACGGAACACTGCCATGCGCAAGGAGGAGTTGCAGCAGACCCGTTCAGGCTTGCTGGATATGGCCATGGAGCGCGGCTATCAACCCGATGAGATTGCCTTGTTAGGCAATGCCTATTTCATTGCACAGGCATTCGTGACCGGTGGATATCGCTCATGTGGCCGACCCTTTATTAACCATCTATCAGGTACCGCCAGCGTGCTCCTGCGCTATGATTTTCGGATTGAAGTCGTGATGGCTGGGTTGCTGCACGCGGCATACACCCATTGCCCTGCACATCCAGAAGGCAAGCAGGCAGCGAGTGATGATGTGTGCAGTAAACTCGGCGGCGAGCGCAACATGGTGGAGCGACTGGTCAGGGGCTATACGCTTAGGGGAATGAGATCATCGAGACATCAAACTGTGGTGATGGATATCGGGCGATTCACTGTTTTTGAAGCCGAAGTGGAAATGATTGCTCTTGCCAACGAGATTGATATGTACCTGAGTGGTGAAACCCGGTACTCGGCACCTCGTAACGATGACATGACTCCAGCACAATTGGACATGGCCGACAAAATTTGCGGGATTATTGGGGTAAGTGGCATGTCCCATAGCCCGCTGCAAGTACGTAATGATAATCGGCTACCCCCCCCGCTCAACCTGCTCACCAAGCAAAACATGAGCTATCGGTTCAATCAAGAGCATTCTGCAATCACGCCCATGCCGGGTAACGCCAAATTCGTGTCCCTCTGAATAATGCCAACGGATGTGCTGATCCAACAGGCACGATTTCGTGCGAGCAGGTTCGCTCCAGCAATTCAACCTGGAGGATGTTTTCCTTCGGGGTGGTGTTGCTGCGAACCAGCTCTAACAGAACGAGCAACATGATGCGTGCTGTCATCCATCCAGTTCTGGATAGCGACGAAAAATTTCATCGCTTTGAAGTCGACTCGACGGCCTGACGCCACATAACGCTTGATTTACGGCCGGGCAAAAACCAGGTCATTCAGCGCGAACAGGCGCGTAATATTTTACGACTTGCTGCGGGAAAGGCATAGTGCAGCCCTGTGATAATTTACGCCATGTACGAATCTAGATAGGTAAGCCGCGTACCCACCATCCACGGGCCGTTGGCAGAGTTGCAGTCCAAAATGCGCTCGAAATAATTGAGAAACTTCGGTAGACGATTTGCCAGAAATTCCTTCGAGCGCCGCTTTGCGGCCAGCTTCTGTTCCTCGTAATAAAGTCCACTGCCAAGGGGGGTATAGTGAATTCCCACGGTAAAACCGGCGATGGTAAGTTTTACAATTAATGAGTCCACAACTTGCTGGCCGTGTCTCGCTGGGCGAGGACTAGTCAGCCACCGAGTAACAAGAGAATGTTGGGAGTCTGCCCAATTAATTGCCGGCCGGCTTTGAGGAACGGTGGAGCGAATGGAGGACGCTCGATGCTCTCATCTGCAAGGAATTTTTCCATGGCCGTTATTCAGCCGCCTTTTTCTTCCGGAATCAGAGCTATGTCGATGTACTCCGCTCCCGCCTCTTCAAGCGCGAGGCGCACAACTCGCCCCGCCCCTGAATTCCAGGCCAGTAGTAGAACTCATAGATCATTATTGGGGCTCCTGTTCAATGCTCGACAGTACCTTTCAGAACCGCCAGTTTTCAAAATTGAAACGCTAGCTACTCACCACTATTTGTACAGTAATTTGCGAACTTAATTGATGTTAGCCATTTTATGGATTACCTATCTCAAAACATTCTCAATACATTGTCTGTTCAGTAACGTACAGAAACAAACTTTCAAATGTTATATTTTGATAACAAGTCTGTTCGACGTTAATCACTCAATTAACACAATCATGCGCCAAGCTATCATTTCCTTTTGCTAATTGATATGTTAAGTTTAATCTTGTTAGCTGGGTCAAAATAACGATATGCCAAAAAAAGCATACTAAAGCCAGCTGAAACTTGTTCAACCGGAATCCCAACTAAAGATTTAAAGTTACCAGAAATTTTTTTGAAGCTTCATTGGAAACGTTAATAAGCGCAACAATCACCAGGAGAATTACCATGATTTCTCGCATCTCAGGCTCTCTCATCTTCGCAACTCTCGTTACCGCAGGCAACGCTCATGCACAGGTTCGCACCGTCAGGGACATTCCAACCGTGTTGGCAGTAGAAGCCGTCGCCGCCGCCGTCGCTGACTGCTCTTCAAAGGGCTATATCGTTAGCGGAGCAGTGGTCGACCGCGCTGGACAGCTCAAGGCACTGCAACGTGCAGATAACGCAGGCCCGCATTCAATCGATACCAGCCGCAGAAAAGCGTACACAGCTCTTTCGACCAAAATTCCTACCGCACGGTTCATGGAAAATACACAGAAAAATCCCGCAGCTGCCAATCTTGTCTTCATAAATGATTTCATTGCGTTGGGTGGTGGAATACCCATTCAAGTAGAAGGCGACACAATTGGTGCCATCGGCATAAGTGGTGCACCTGGCGGCCATCTCGATGAGCAGTGCGCGGAGACAGGAATCGCTAAGATCAAGGATCGCTTGAAGTGATGTCGGCTGGCAATTGTTGAATCGAACGGCTCAAACAGCAAGTCGATTTGCATGGTACCCCTGCGTGTAAGCAAGGGGTACAGGTAGCTAGGGCGGGCCTGTTTTTACCGATTATGTAAATGTCCCCGATGTTTCCTGGTGATCTCCTGTATGGACCGACTCCGAAGATGCTACTGCCCGATTAAGTATAGTGGCTTCATTACGACGCTCATAGAGCCTCGCTGAATATACGGTAATGTCATGTTGGTTCAATAAAGTTATTCCATTGAGCAAACACAACTACAAACTAATCAATGGCGGATTAAAATTAATAAATTTAATAATTTGTTACTTAATTGATTTTACTTGTTAATATTACCTTGCCATGGCTGATAATCTTGAATTTCCAGCGTTCACCGTTTGCCGGGCAACATACCCTTCATGCCGCGCATCAATTTACCTATGCCGCCCTTGCTAAACATCTTCATCATTTTTTGCGTTTGTTCGAACTGGCTCAACAATTGATTGACGTGCATCACCTGAACCCCCGCTCCGGTGGCGATGCGGCGCTTACGGGAAGCTTTAATGAGTTCCGGGTGAGAACGTTCTTGCATTGTCATTGAATTAATGATGCCTTCAGTGCGATTGATGGCGCGGTCGTCCATCTTGGCGCCTGCCGCAGCCTGACCGAGTTGCGCGGGCAATTTATCCATCAGGGCAGACATGCCGCCCATTTTGCGCATTTGCACGATTTGCATCTTGAAATCGTTGAGATCAAATCCGTGACCACTTTTGATTTTCTTGGCCAATTTTTCAGCCTCGGCCTGATCAATCTCACGGTGGACATCTTCAATCAGCGACAGTACATCGCCCATGCCTAATACGCGCGAAGCCATGCGTTCTGGGTGGAAGGCTTCCAAGCCATTGAGCTTTTCGCTCACGCCAACAAATTTGATCGGTTTGCCGGTGATGTGCCGTACTGACAAGGCCGCCCCGCCCCGCGCATCACCATCCAGTTTGGTGAGGATAATACCGCTTAGCGGCAATGCCTCGCCAAATGCTTTTGCGGTATTCACGGCGTCCTGACCGGTCATGGCGTCCACAACAAACAGGGTTTCAATCGGATTAAGGGCAGCATGCAATTGCTGAATTTCTTCCATCATTGCGGCATTGATCGCAAGGCGGCCAGCGGTATCCACAATCAGCACATCGTGGTGATGCTTGCGCGCGTAATCAAGCGCCTCCAGTGCTATATCGCGCGGTTTCTGGCTGATGTCAGAGGCGAAAAAATCGATTTCCAGTTGCTGCGCCAGAATGCGCAATTGCTCGATAGCAGCAGGACGGTAAACGTCACAACTAACCAGCAGCACTTTTTTCTTCATCTGCTCGCGCAGCAATTTGGCAAGTTTGCCACTCGTGGTAGTCTTGCCTGCGCCCTGCAAACCAGCCATCAAAATTACGGCCGGTGGCACGGTAGTGAGATTCAAGACATCGTTGTGCTCACCCATCAACTTGGTCAGCTCGCGATGTACGATACCAATCAATGCTTGTCCCGGTGTCAGGCTGCCCAACACTTCTTGTCCCAGCGCAGCCTGTTTCACCTGAGCAGTGAATTCTTTAACCACGGGCAGCGCCACGTCAGCTTCCAACAAGGCTAAGCGTACTTCACGCAAAGCATCCTGGATGTTGCTTTCAGACAAGCGTGCCTGTCCCCGCAGGTTTTTTATAACGCCTGAAAGGCGTTGTGTAAGGTTGTCTAACATGATATCGCTCCTGATTTCCGCAGCATTGGCTATAGTGTAGAATCCGCGAAGTCTAAAACATCCTGACTAAAAATGTCGAATCTTCCGCTCTATGTAATCACCTTTCTTGCGTACAGCATGTTAGCGGTTTATTTTTGGCGGGCACAATCTGCTGGAAGTATAGACATCTTAAACCGTGGAATGATTGGCCATGCTGTATTACTGCCGCTAGCACTCCATGCGTACCTGCTGTATAGCAATTTATTCGGTGGTGGTGATCTGAACCTGGGGTTAATTAATGCTTTATCGTTGATCTTGTGGCTGACCATGCTGGTGTATTGGATAGCACGTTTTTTTTATCCGATCGCCAGCCTGCAAACTTTAGTATTGCCTCTGGCAGCAGGAGGTGCGTTACTGCCTGTGCTGTTTCCTGCGGTCCATCCGCTAACGAACAATCTTTCGCTTGTCCTTGAGGCGCATATTCTGGCAGCAATGCTCGCCTACAGTCTGTTCACCATTGCGGTACTGCATGCTGGTCTGATGTCACTGGTGGAAAAACGCCTGCACCATGCTACGCTGCCTCGTGTTCTGCAAGGCTTACCACCATTGCTTACCATGGAAACTTTATTATTCCGCATCATCGGCGCAGGTTTTGTTCTGCTCACTCTGACATTGGCGTCGGGCGTTGTTTTTTCCGATCAGCTATTTGGCAAGCCGTGGCAATTCAATCACAAAATGCTGTTCGGTTTCATTTCCTGGTGCGTGTTCGCAGTGTTGTTACTTGGCCATCATTATAACGGCTGGCGCGGACGTACTGCGGTGCGGTGGACAATGAGCGGCTTCATTTTTTTGCTGCTCGCCTATCTGGGTACCAAATTTGTGTTGGAAGTGTTGCTGCATCGCTAATGTCCCTTGCCTTAACACTGTAAAGTGTCGTAAAATCTGCGCCCTTTGGCATTTGCTAACGATAAAGTAGAAACTATGGTTATTATTCGATTTGCACGCGGCGGCTCCAAGAATCGCCCGTTTTTTAATGTAGTTGTGGCCGATTCGCGCAATCGCCGTGATGGCCGGTTCATCGAGCGCGTTGGTTTTTATAACCCGGTAGCCCCGGAAGGCCCAGAAGGCATGCGCATCCAGCTGGATCGCGTGGCTTTCTGGCAAGAAAAAGGCGCGCAATTGAGTGACGCCGTCGCCAAGCTGGTCAAGCGAGCTGGTGCCGCAGCAAAAGCATAACCAATCAGACCCCATGATAGTTATGGGGCGTGTGATAGGTGCGCAGGGGATTCTTGGCTGGGTGAAAATTAAAACTTACACCGAGTCTGTGGATAGTCTTGCTGACTATCCCGTTTGGTGGCTGGGAGACGAGAAGCATCCTTGGTGCGAAATATCTGTGGAAGCCTTTGCTATGCACAGCAAAGGCTTGACCGCCAAATTCCCCGGCAGCAACGACAGAACCACCGCTGAAAAATATAAAGGTTTGCTGGTGGCAGTACCACGCAGCAGCCTGCCTCGACAGCCTGAGGATGAATATTATTGGTCGGATCTAATCGGGCTGACGGTGGTTAATCTCGCTGGCGAATGTCTGGGAGTGGTGGACAACCTTATGGATACCGGTGCTAATCAGGTGCTGTGTGTGCAGGAAGACCCTTCCAAAAAAAATCGGGGGGAATTATTAATCCCGTTCATTGCCAGCGCGATCAAGCATGTGGACTTGACGGAAAAAGTGATACGTGTCGATTGGTCAACCGATTGGGCCACAAAACACTGAGTAGCGGCAATGCACTTTGATGTAATTACGCTATTCCCGGAAATGTTCGACGCGATTACCCAATATGGGGTAACGCGGCGTGCAGCGGAGCAAGGCAAGTTTGTGCTCCATACGTGGAATCCGCGTGAATTCACAAGCGACAAACATCGTTCCGTGGATGACCGGCCTTATGGCGGCGGTCCGGGAATGTTGATGTTGGCAGAGCCACTAGCGCAGGCAATCGCAACAGCGAAACAAAGCCAAGCGCAAACTGGCGTGGTAAAAAGTTGTGTAATTCACCTGTCACCACAAGGACGACAGCTAACCCACGAAGTGGTGAAGGAACTTTTGGAGCGGAATGAGGGTTTAGTTCTACTGGCAAGCCGTTACGAGGGTGTAGATGAACGTCTGATACGACAGCATGTGGATGAAGAACTTTCCATCGGCGACTACGTGTTATCCGGTGGCGAGCTGGCAGCAATGGTGCTGATAGACAGTCTGGTGCGGCACTTGCCCGGTGTGCTGGGGGATGCCGAATCAGCACAGCAGGACTCGTTTGTAGCGGGCTTGCTGGATTGTCCGCATTACACGCGGCCAGAAATTTTTGAAGGCGAAGGCATACCGGAGATCTTACTTTCCGGGCACCACGCCGAGATAGAGAAGTGGCGGTTGAAGCAGTCGCTGGGACGAACCTGGCAACGCCGCCCGGATTTGCTGGCACAACGCCAGTTAACAAAACAGGAAGCTCGGCTACTGGCAGAGTACCAGCAGGAACAAGCATCCGTACAACAAGAGGAAATAAAATGAATCTGATCGCAATACTTGAACAAGAAGAAATTGCCCGCCTGGGAAAAGTAATCCCGAGCTTCGCTCCTGGCGACACGGTTATCGTCAATGTAAACGTGGTCGAAGGTGAACGCAAACGCCTGCAGGCTTATGAAGGCGTAGTGATTGCAAAGCGCAATCGTGGTCTGAATTCATCTTTCATCGTGCGGAAAATTTCCGCTAGTGAAGGTGTGGAACGTACTTTTCAAACCTATTCAACAGCCATCGCCAGTATCGAAGTAAAGCGCCGTGGTGATGTGCGTCGTGCCAAGCTGTACTACTTGCGTGACCGTTCTGGAAAATCTGCACGTATCAAGGAAAAACTCCCTAACCGCAAAGCGGTTTAAGTCTGCAGTTAGTCATTCTCATTTTTATTTAATTAAAATAAGAATTGACAAAGTAATTACCTCCGGCAAAACCGGAGGTTTTTTGCTGTGGGCACATCAAAGGCTCTGGGAACCCATATGCCACCTAAAAACGGCTATAGCCCAAATTTCATTTGGTCATAGCGTTTGTCTTTCTGCTCCATATCGCTTACTTCCACCACTTGGGAATAAACACACTGCATGATATTTGCAGGTTCTCATATGTCTCAGACCCTGATACTCTTTTATCCTGAAACTCCTTCTATTGATAAATTTAGAAGTTTCAATACGACCAGCGTATAGGTCAAACCTTGGTGAGCTACCGGGCGAAGCGGGGATTTACCTCATGCAATTAGTTAAATATTCGTGTAAGGAAGATAAATGAATTATCAGGCAAAGCTACCGACACCATTTGGTATGCTTGGTATCCGCTGTGAGGCGGATGCGCTGGCCGGTATCGACTTTCTGGAGCCGCATGCCACGCCAAAATCGCCGAGCCATGCGTTCGCTCGAGAGGTGTGTGAACAATTGCAGGCTTATTTCATTGATCCAAATTTTCGTTTTAATCTTTCACTCAAGCTAAACGGCTCTGCGCATCAAACAAAAGTGTGGCAGGCAATATCTGCTATTCCATCCGGGCAAACACGAAATTATGGCGATCTTGCCACGTTGCTAGCTTCCAGCCCGCGTGCGGTTGGTCAGGCGTGCGGTGCAAATCCCATTCCTATTGTCATCCCCTGCCATCGAGTGGTGAGCAAGTCTGGCATAGGCGGCTTCATGCACCAGCACGAGGGGGATGCGCTGGATATCAAATGCTGGTTACTGGCATATGAAAGGCAATCAAAACAGGGAGTCTGTCTGACTTCGCTCGTAATCAATTGATTACACTGATGCATCAATTGTAAATAATTAAGATGTATGAACAATACTGACATCCTGGATGAATTCTGCGACTGCCTGTGGCTGGAAGACGGCTTGTCTCGTAACACGCTGGAGAGCTATAGGCGCGATCTGTGCAAATTTATTCTCTGGATGGAAAAGCAGCATCACTCTACCTTGCTGGAGGCCACACACGCTGACGTCCAAGGCTTTCTTGCCCATTTGGTCATCGAACAAAAAGCCAAAGCCACCAGTACCAGTCGCGCCATATCAAGCCTCAAACGCCTGTTCCATTACCTGTTACGGCAGAACAAAGTAGATACAGACCCTACCCTGCAAATCGCAACCCCCAAGCTGCCGCGTAACCTGCCAAAAACGCTCACCGAACAGGATGTAGATATGCTGCTGCATGCACCTGATATGGATACACCGCTGGGCATGCGTGATCGCACTATGCTGGAAGTGCTCTATGCCAGTGGTCTGCGCGTGTCCGAGTTAATCAACTTGAGCGTCGCACAAGTCAGCCTCGATATGGGCGTAGTGCGCGTGATGGGCAAGGGCAATAAAGAACGTCTGGTACCGCTGGGAGAGGAAGCGCTGGACTGGCTGCACCGTTATTTGGTTGATGCACGCCCGATCTTGCTGGGTAATAAATTAAATGCTGCGATGTTCGTTACTCAACGTGGTACAGCCATGACGCGACAGATGTTCTGGTATCTCATCAAGCGTCACGCAAAGCAAGGCGGCCTACACAAGCCACTGTCGCCGCACACCTTGCGCCATGCCTTCGCCACCCATTTGCTTAATCACGGAGCTGATCTGCGCGTAGTGCAGTTGCTGCTCGGCCATGCCGATATTTCTACCACACAGATTTATACGCATGTTGCACGCGAACGGTTGAAGCAACTGCACGCGCAACATCACCCGAGGGGGTAATGAATGTAATGCATCTAACCTGTTCAATCAAATCAGCGGCGGCGTCTCTACCAAGCAATGGTTTGGATGGGCGAAATATTGGCCTACAATTTTTTTCATTTTATGAAACGCCACCAATTACATCACTCGCTTATGGGATGTCTACTCTTGATTTGGATGTTACTTTTGACTATCACCACACCTTCGGTACCCCGAGCAATTTCAATGGCTTTTTCCTCTTCTGATAAAAGGTGAGTAGTACCGCTCAGCCATACAACGCCATTATTATCCGCATCAACTTTAATACTTTTGAACCTGCCTAAATGTCTATCAGCGTTCAGTCGAACTTTTATTTTATTTGTTATATTCGAGTCCTTGACTATTGTCGTGGGGTCTGGATAGTCCGATTTTGAATCGGCGGTAAAGCCGATACGGGGTATCAGCAATATACCGACCATAAAACAAACTGCGGCAATTTTGATTTGCATGACTTTGCCTCCTTGAAAAATACGAGTTCTTAAAATAACATGTTTTTGCTTAATTTTCAGTTCGCTAACGCTCATATAATGTGAAATATGCCGAAGCCAAGATATTTTTTCAGACTTTGGTGCAAACTTCTTTCATATTATTTATTGTAAAAAATTAGCATCCCATGATGCCATCTTTTCAAGAATTTTTACCGCCAGCTGTGGGGGCACAATATGAGTAATCGAATCTCAAGAAATTTCCGAAATATTTTTCTAGTGCTCGTCGCAATTTGCAGCAACATTTGTATACTTGCACCTGCGTATTCACAAAGCGACATCGGCATTGAGTTCAAGGACAAAGGTCAAATCGTCAAGACTCTGACTTTAAGCGATCTTGTTACTGCTGTTCCAGCAGCTTCGTTAAAAGTTTTTGAAATCCACGAGAAAAAAGACCACATCTACAGGGCTTATCCTGCCCGAGCGCTTTTTGACAAGACATTTGGCAACGAGTGGAAGAAAGCAGAGGAGATTGTATTTATTTCCATGGACGGATATCAAGCGAGCATTCCGGTAACAAAGTTTCTCTCCCATGATGCCTATTTCGCCTTTGCACACGACGACAGCTCGCCATTTACGATGACCAACATACTACAAAATAACGAGGCAGTACAACTCGGGCCGCTCTACCTAATCTGGGACAACATGCAGTCAAAAGTACTGCTTGAGGATGGCGCATCTGACATGCCTTACCAGGTGAAGAGTATCGAACTCGCGACATTTGCGACTCGCTTCCCGAATCTTTCCCCGCCAGCTAAGGCGTCCGCAGAGGTGCAGCATGGTTTTTTCCACTTTCGCAAGCATTGCATGGCGTGCCATACGATCAATGGTGAAGGCGGCGGCAAGGCACCTGAACTTAACTACCCGACGAGTGTGGTCGAATACATCAAGCCTGAGTACCTAACGCGCTGGATCGAGAATCCATCGAGTATCCGACACAACTCGCTGATGCCTGGACTTGCACAAGAGATACCTGATAGAACGAAAGTCACAAATGAAATAATCGCCTATCTCAAGGCAATGAGCACAACAAAACGTAGCCCGAAGCGTCAAGACATCGACTGAGCGCCAGCCTGATACTAGAAACGAATGAAGCAAACTCCCGAGTAGAGCGAGTTCCCTTCTCAGCTAATTTTATCGTCGAATATGTCAGAATTTTTTTTAAAGTTATACTGAAAAACTTAACCGCAAAAACTTCTAATGAAAATTATTGATTCTTCAAGTTCAAAACCAACTGGCTTTGCGATGGAAACTGGACAAGCTATCACTATCACGCTTTGCTGCGTGGACTGCATCAATCATGAACTTGCCATCGAGGCATTGAAAAAATCTAAAGAAGGATGCGTCTTTGACCGCGTCCTTTTCCTGACGGACCGAGATTTTACCCTTCAAGATATTGAAACAGTAGAAATACCAACGATCCGCTCACGTCAGGAATATTCGATGTTTGTACTGCATGAACTGCATCGTTATATTGATAGTGATTTTGTTCTTCTTGTCCAGTGGGACGGCTACATCATTAACCCCAACGCATGGACGAATGAATTTCTAAGTTTTGACTATATCGGTGCTGTGTGGGGTCATCATAAAGATGGATTCAGAGTTGGTAACGGTGGATTTTCATTACGCTCGCGTAAATTGTTACTTGCAACGCGGGAAATCCCGTTCGATGAAGAGTTAGCTGAAGATGAACAGATTGGCCGCAAATATCGCCCCTTGCTGGAGGAGCAATACCAAGTGCGGTTTGCCCCAGAGTCCACGGCAGAAAAATTTTCCTTCGAAACCACATATCCAGCCTGCCAGCCTTTCGGCTTTCACGGGTTATTCAACATGTGGATGGCCCTTGCTCCGAATGAAGTAGAAAAGTTTATCCATAGCCTGCCATCCAATGTTACAAATTCCATCCAGTTTTTCCAGCTTGGAATCAATTACCGCGATCTGCGACAGTTTCATTTCGCTGAGGCAATCTTTCAACGCATCCTTGAAAGCAATCCTGCGCATTCCGATGCCCGTAATCAATTGGCGGCAATGGCAAGTCCCTCTGCTTCAAAATCGATAAGCCGAAACGAGACATGTCCATGTGGTAGCGGTGAACGATACAAGAATTGCTGCGGAAAAATTGTCGTAACACCTTTTCCACGCGGCGCAACTCGCGAGGAGGACATTCGGTGGATGTTGTCCGTCGCATTAAAGCACCATCAGCTGAACCATGTCGTTCATGCCAACACAATTTATGGCTTGATTTTATATGAACAACCGCAAAATGCAGTTGCGATGCAATATTCGGGGGTCATCGCTTATCAGTCAGGTTCCCACGAAAAAGCCTTGAAATTGATTGAACAAGCCATCCAGATTCAGCCTTCAATTCCAGACTTTCATAACAATCTAGGATTGGTGTTTCAAGCCATAGGGGATCATCAACGAGCTACTGAATGTTATCGCCAAGCAATTGCCCTTAACGCCAACTATGTGGATGCATATAACAACTTGGGCTTGATTCTCGAAGCCACAGGACGTCCCGCTGAAGCAGTTACTTATTACGAAAGAGCTATTGCCTTACGGCCCGATTTTGCTCAGGCACACTGGAATCTTTCACTCGCATTACTTGTAACAGGTAATTTTTCACGTGGCTGGGATGAATATGAGTGGCGTCTGAAAACGCCAGAACTGGCTGGTAATGGAAATCGTTTTACGCGCCCGTTATGGAATGGCGAAGACCTTCGCGGCAAAACAATACTGTTGCACGCAGAACAGGGGTTTGGTGATGCTATACAGTTCATTCGATATGCGCCACTACTGGCTTCACTTGGGGGACAAATCATATTTGAATGTAAACCTGCGCTGAAACGCCTGTTTAAAGGGGTAAAAGGAATACATGAAATCATCTTGCGAGGCGAATCCCTACTGCAATACGATTTCCATTGTCCATTACTCAGCCTGCCGTCCAAGCTCTGCACAGCTGAAGGAAATATACCGGTAACGGCTCCTTATATTTCCCTTGATGAAGGCTTGGTTGAAGATTGGCGGAAACGCATGCCAAATACAGGGTCAGCATTAAAAGTGGGGTTGATGTGGGCTGGAAGTCCTGGAAACAAGAACGACCTGAATCGCTCCATATCCCTAAGTCAACTTGATTTGCTTGGAACCGTAGAAAATGTGGTGTTCTTTAACCTGCAGAAAGGCTCTGGGGAGGCTCAAGCAAATAATCCTCTTGCCAATCTCCATTTCATCGGCTTGACGGAAGACATCGGAGATTTCGCCAGTACAGCGGCATTAATTGCCAATCTTGATCTCGTGATTTGTGTCGACACATCAGTTGCTCATCTTGCAGGGGCTATTGGCAAACCGGCATGGGTGCTCTTGCCATTTGCGGCGGACTGGCGCTGGCTGCTTGAGAGGGACGATAGTCCCTGGTACCCGTCCCTTCGCTTGTTCCGGCAATTCAATATTGGCAACTGGGAAGAGGTAGTGGCGAGAGTACGAGACGCTTTGTGCAAGATGACAGCGTAATCGCTCATGAGAATTTCATTACGTTTCTGGATACAAATTAAAATATTCACAATTTACTTTCTGCCACTAACGCCGGATTCAACTGCGGATCGTTGTACATTTTGAACTGGCGATAAACTTTGAAGTATGCTCGGCCCGCCTGTGTATCAGCAAGCAACTCGTCCAAGCAAGCACCCAAGTCGCTGCGCTGCTCATTCAACTGCTCCAATTTTCTATGGCACGTTAAACGATGAGCTTCATCAACTTCAATACGCTCGGTCTGCTGGCGCATGGCGCATATCTTCAGTGCAAGAATTGACAACCTATCCACCATGCTGCCAGCGGTCTCGCTATTCAAACGCGCACCCTTTGTTGCTCTGACGATCGGCGAATCAGTTCGCACAGAAACAGCATCCACCAACTCAAAGGCAATTAATAACTGTTCATCAATGCATTCAATAGCATCGTTGCGAGCCTGATTGTAGCGATCAATTGCGCGTTTATTAATGGCGATATCCATGTCGCTGACCTTAATACGGCGAGCCAAATCTTCCTGCGCCCAAAGGAGGCAATTATTGCAATGATTCTTGATAATCCACTGCCACAAGTCAGTCCCATCGGCATTATGTATGACCGAAGATATAGGCCAAGCTGGGTTAGCCAAGTAATTGTCGTGGAAAGCGGTAACAAAATGACTGGCCATCAGACACATATTAATTTTCTTTGTTTTTGCAGACTGTTATTTTAGCGGATTTCACTGTGCACTTGTAATCGCGAGCGCTTGACAAGTAAGCAACGATTTTACTATGGGAAACTTTGTGGGTAGAGTAACCATTTAGGAAATGGGCCATTGCGACGCGCGGTTTAGTAAATGCCATGCCTTGATGCTCGTTAATAAGCAGAGTCCAGCAGCTACTCCTAAAGGCTGAATAAGCCGACAAATCATATGCTACAAGTCCGGACAGCTTATTTACTCTCTATAGAATGTCAGTTATTGTTGCCTCCCCCTATAATTTTAAGGGACAATCTGATTCTTTTTGCCCGTAATATATTCACTTTTTTGCAAGGAAGATGTTGGTATGTCCGAGATCGCCAAGATCTGTCAGCTCACCCAAGCTCTCACACAACCGCCATTGCGCTGGTATTTCGATCCAAAAATTTTGGAGATTGAGCAACGCATACTATTCGATAACGGCCCTGGCTATATCGGGCACGAACTGTTGGTACCAAACCTCGGTGATTATCATGTTCTGAACTGGATGGATAATGCCAAAATGTTGGTGCGAAATAATAATGGGGTGGAACTGCTCTCCAATATATGCCGCCATCGTCAGGCCATCATGCTTGAAGGGCGTGGCAGCGCGAAAAATATTGTGTGCCCGCTGCATCGCTGGACTTACCAACTGGATGGTCAGCTATTGGGTGCACCGCGCTTTCCGCAAAATCCCTGTCGGCATCTCAATAAAACTCCTTTGCAACATTGGAATGGCTTACTGTTCTCAGGCAAACGCAATATCGCCAAGGATCTGGCGAATATCCCTGCTCTAAAAGAATTAGATTTTTCCAACTATCAATTGGATCGTGTAGAAATTGATGAATATGCTTTCAATTGGAAGACATTCATTGAGGTATACCAGGAGGACTACCATGTTGCGCCGTTCCATCCCGGCCTGGGTAAATTCGTCAATTGCGACGATCTGCGCTGGGAATTCGGCGACTGGTACAGCGTGCAGACTGTAGGCATTAACCATGGCCTGCGCAAAGCTGGCAGTGCCGCCTATGCCAAATGGCAGGAACAAGTGTTGCGTTATAACAACGGCACGCTACCCAAATATGGCGCGATCTGGCTGACCTATTACCCTAACATCATGGTTGAGTGGTATCCAAATACATTAGTTGTCAGCACTGTCATTCCGCGCGGTGTCGATGCTTGCACCAACATTATGGAATTTTACTACCCCGAAGACATAGTGCTATTCGAGCGCGATTTTGTCGAAGCGGAAAAGGCTGCCTACCGCGAAACTGCACTTGAGGACGATACCATCTGCCTGAAAATGCATCAAGGGCGCAAATGGCTGCACCAGCAAGGAATCGAAGATGCTGGGCCGTATCAATCTCCAACCGAGGACGGCCTGCTGCATTTCCATGAGTTTCTGCGGCGCCAGCTTGATCCGCATTTAGGAGAATGATCATCTTAATCGCCACTATAAAATGCTGCGCATTATCACACCCTTGCAGGCGGGACTCCCGTTTAGTTATACAACAATATTTCCTCCGGCGCAGAGCTAGCGTTTTTTTTGACAATCCGCTGAAGTAATCTGTTGGAATGGGCGCGCTATGGATGCTAGTCGCCGGGTTCCTGTTCGGCTGGATGGGGGTGTTTGTCAAACTCGGTGCAGAATATTTTTCTCATATCGAATTAGTATTCTATCGCTCTTTCCTTGGGCTATTGATGATTTACGCTGTCATCCGCCAACAAGGGCTGTCCTTGTCGACTCATCACTTGAAACAGCACTTGTGGCGTGGCGTTTCTGGCACCATTGCACTGATGCTATATTTTTACTGTATCACCGTGTTGCCACTGGCCACCGCAGTAACGCTTAATTACACCGCACCGCTCTACCTTTCTATCTTAACCATATTGGCATTCAAGGAACATTTTCGTCCGGCTCTTTCCAGCGCCATCCTGCTGGGATTTTGTGGCGTGATATTGCTACTGCATCCCACGTTGGCCCAAAATCAACTTATCCCCGGTCTTATCGGACTGATTTCCGGCCTCTTGGCCGGCATCGCCTACCTTAATGTTAAACAGCTTGGCTTACGTGGTGAACCGGAATGGCGTGTGGTGTTCTATTTCAGTCTGATTGCCGCTCTTAGCAGCGGCATCGGCATGTTGCTCGGAACCGTTCATCCGATCACTGTGCCTGGTTTATTGATCTTACTCGGGCTCAGCAGCACTGCCACGCTAGCACAGCTAGCCATGACCCGCGCCTACCGTACCGGGAAAACACTAGTGGCAGGTAGCTTGTCTTATAGCACCGTGATATTCGCCAGCATATTCGGCATGATTTTGTGGGGTGAGGCATTACCACTGATGGGATGGATAGGCATGGGACTCATCATTGCAGGCGGTGTGTTAAGCTTGAAACTGTCACCCAAGCATGGCGACGCATAATTAACGAAGAAGAGACTTAATATGATCACAATAGAACAAACCCCCACGCTGCTCAACATAGCTGCATTAGGCGAATTCACCTTGGCCGATTTCAAGCAATTCGAGGAGCACGCACTCTACATGCTTAAATCACCCGGCACGGTCAACCTGTTATTCGACCTACGCGACATGATCAGTTACACGGTAGATGTAGCATGGGGAGAAATCAAATTTTTCAGCCACGAGCACCTGCATGACTTCAGCAAAATTGCAGTTATTACTGACGATCAGTGGATTACGTGGCAGGCTTGGCTATCACGCATGTTTGTGGATGCCGATATACGCGTTTTTACCGATTATGAACAAGCAAAAACCTGGGCGGCCGCAGCTTGAAATATTCTTAATTATGTTAAGATAGCTAATATATAATTTGTAGCTGATATTTCAGGAGATAGTAGATGTTTTCAGGTTTTATTGATTTGCCATGGTGGGGCTATATAGTTGTTACACTGACCTTAACCCATATTACTATCGCATCTGTTACCATTTTTTTGCACCGCCATCAGGCACATCGCGCACTGAATCTGCATGCTGTTCCCAGTCATTTTTTCCGTTTCTGGTTATGGCTAACCACCTCTATTGTTACAAAAGAATGGGCCGCCATCCACCGCAAACATCATGCTAAATGCGAGACAGAAGAAGATCCACATAGCCCGGTTATTCTGGGCATCAAGAAAGTGCTATTGGAAGGTGCTGCTCTCTACCGCAAAGAAGCCGAAAATCAGGAAACTCTAGACAAATATGGCCACGGCACACCGGATGACTGGCTGGAAAACAATCTTTACAGCAAACGCAGCGAGCTTGGCATCACGCTGATGCTGATCATCAACGTACTTTTGTTTGGCCCACTTGGCCTAACCATCTGGGCCGTGCAAATGGCATGGATACCAATTAATGCTGCCGGTATTGTCAACGGTATTGGGCACTACTGGGGTTATCGCAACTTCCAGACGGCGGACGCTTCCACCAACATCGTGCCGTGGGGTATCTTCATCGGCGGTGAAGAGCTGCATAACAATCACCACGCTTATGCCTCCTCCGCCAAACTTTCCAGCAAATGGTATGAGCTCGACATCGGTTGGCTCTATATCCGCATCTTGGAAACGTTCGGTCTAGCACAAGTGAAGAGACGTGCCCCACGAGTACGCCTGAACCAAGCCAAAACTTCATGTGACATGGAGACCCTGCACGCCGTTATCGCCAACCGCTACGAAGTCACGGCCAAATATGCCCAATTACTGAAAAAAACCTACTCGGCGGAAATAGCTCGGCTCAAACTACAAGCCTCGGATAAAATTGATGTAGCGCGCATCAAACACTGGCTGCACTTGGATGAAAACGTTTTAACCGAACAACAAAAAATGAAACTCAACGTTGTGATTAAAGCCAGCGGCATTCTGCGGACAACTTATACCCTACGCCAAGAGCTAGCCGTCGTCTGGCAAAACTCTACAGCCACCAAGGAGCAATTGGTTAAACAATTGGAAGACTGGTGTCATCGAGCTGAGAACAGCGGAATAGCGGCATTACAGGAGTTTTCCCAACGACTACGTTGCTACGCTTAGCATACTTCTTTTACCAACCTAAACAAAAAACCCGCTTAAGCGGGTTTTTTCATGCGTTTGAACAAAACGAATAGCCTACTTCAGTTTTGTTTCCTTGTACATCACATGTTTGCGCACCACTGGATCAAACTTCTTGATCTCAAGCTTTTCCGGCGTAGTACGCTTATTTTTGTCCGTCGTATAAAAATGACCAGTGCCAGCGCTGGATTCAAGCTTGATTTTTTCACGCATTTTTCGTTACCCCTTAAACGTTTTCGCCGCGTGCGCGCATTTCAAACAACACCGCATCGATACCATTCTTGTCAATGGTACGCAAACCGGCATTTGTCAGGCGCAAGGATACCCAGCGATTTTCAGTTTCAACCCACAAACGACGACGCTGCAAATTCGGCAGGAAACGACGCTTTGTTTTATTATTGGCGTGAGATACATTGTTTCCCACCATCGGGCGTTTCCCCGTTACTTGACAGACGCGAGCCATAGCTATTTCCCCAACTAGTTTGCAAAAGAAACGCGATTCTACTATAAAACGTCCTACCTGATCAACCTGCGGCTGTTTCATCAAGTTAGCGGCGTTAACAATACCCGCTTTCCCCAATGTTAAATCCTCTGAATTAGGGCAACTCAGCACCCCTATCTTTTGTTCACACCACTTTCTGTATTGGAAAATCCTTCCCCCTTCTCTGTTAATTCCACACGCGCCCAACCATGAGCGAAAATGATATTGAGGCGCTCACCTACATGTAAATCCGCGCTGTCTAAAATAATTGCACCACGTGCATCACGCACCATACTGTAACCGCGCGCCAGCACTTGCTGCGGATCGAGATGGTCGAGATGTTGTTGTAAAACACCTAGGCGGGTATT